>NZ_JBWYIT010000011.1:0-128115 GCF_056779875.1 Acinetobacter sp. ANC_7634
ATTTTAATGAGGACTAAGGTTTGAGTTTGCATCGTTGCGACCGCCATCTTGTGTGGGCGGATCGTCGGGATTTCAACGAGCAAGGTTTCAATATTTTTGTACATGCAGCAATATATTCCATTAATATATGCTAAATACCTTATTTGAAATAAAGTATTGAAAATAGAGGTTAAGTAGTATATTAAAATACTAAAAAAGTATGGATTGAGGAAATTTCAATGGAATTAAGAACATTAAAGTATTTTGCTACTGTGGTCGAAGAAAAAAGTATTACAAAAGCTGCTGAAAAATTATGTATCGCACAACCACCACTTACACGACAAATCAAAAACTTAGAGTCAGAGTTAGGTGTCGTATTATTTGAAAGAGGCATGAGACCGATCAAAACAACTGAAGTTGGAGAATTTTTTTACCAATATGCTGTACAGATACTGACCTTAACAGCACATGCTAAATCGATGGTAAATCGATATAAAGTGACAGATACTACGGTACGAATTGGGTATGTTGGTTCGCTTTTTTATTGGAAATTACCTGAGATCATTGATTATTTAAGAAAGCATATTGCAAATATAAAAGTTGAATTAGTGGAATGCGGAACCAGAGACCAGGTAGAAGCTTTGAAATTGGGAAAAATTGATATTGGGTTTGGTCGATTAGGAATTAGTGATCCTTCAATAAAAAGAATAGTGATCGAAAGAGAGCAACTTTTTTTAGCAGTGCACAAAGATCATACATTAGTGACCCAAAATGTTAAGGAAGTACATTTATCACAATTGGTCAACGAACATATTTATATATATCCAAATACTCCTAAACCAAACTTCTCAACTTTTGTTCAAGGAATATTCTCTGAACTTGACTTAATTCCCCAAAATCTGATCGAGACGAGAGAAATCCATATGGCATTGGGAATGGTGTCATCTGGTGAGGGGGGGTGTATTATTCCAAAGAGTGCATGCTCTATAGGTATGAAAAATTTGAAATTTATACCAATTCTAGATAATGAGGCTGAAAGTCCAATTACAGTTGCCTATAGAAGTATCGATAATAATGAATACATCAAACAAATATTAGATTATCTAGACGAATTGAAGAGCATGAACTAATTTTTATGATTAGATTAATATAAAATATCTATTTATATGCAATATTTAATGGAAAAATAAATAGAATAATAATGTTAAAAATGATATTAATTTTATAAATCAGCATAAATTGGCATGGATTTGTCATAGGGATAGCGCTGATCTATAAAATATTTAGGATGATTTCGATGGAAAAAATTTCCGAGTTAAAGAGTAATGATGCAAAAAAAAAGGATATTTATGCTTGGTATGTTGTAATACTTTGCATGATTGCATATATATTTTCTTTTATCGATCGTCAAATTTTGGCTTTGATGATTGAACCGATAAAAGCAGATTTGAATTTAACAGACACGCAATTCAGTTTACTTCACGGACTAGCTTTTTCTTTATTTTACGCATTCATGGGTCTTCCATTGGCTTATATCGCAGATCGATTCTCAAGACCAAAATTAATTGCTGCCGGGATTGTATTTTGGAGCATTGCAACAGCTTTATGTGGTTTAAGTAAGAACTTTATCCAGTTGTTTTTGAGCAGAATGGGCGTAGGAATTGGTGAAGCTGCTTTGTCACCTGCAGCCTATTCAATGTTTAGTGATATGTTTGCAAAAGATAAATTGGGTCGAGCTGTCGCTATATATTCGATTGGATCTTTTGTTGGTGGGGGAATCGCATTCTTAGTAGGTGGTTTTGTCATTGGATTACTCAAGGACATGTCTCTTATTGCTGTACCCTTATTTGGAATGTTAAAGGCATGGCAAGTGGCGTTTATTTTAGTAGGTTTACCAGGAGTCATTATTGGCATATTGGTACTTTTAACTGTTAAAGATCCTAAGCGTAAAGGGCAAATGGTCGATGCGCAGGGGAACGTGGTAAAAGTAAAGCTTAGTGATACTTTTAAATTTTTGAAAAAGCATAAAAAAACATTTACATGTCATTATTTGGGATTTACTTTTTATGCCATGGCATTGTTTTGCTTAATTAGCTGGACACCTGCATTTTACATACGACATTACAATATGACAGCTACTGAAGTGGGTTATATGTTGGGTGCCGTGTTGCTTATTTCAAATACTTTGGGTGTATTTTCGGCTGGTTGGATGAATGATTATTTTATTCAAAAAGGCAGAAAAGATTCGCCTATGTTTGTGGGGGTGATTGGAATTGTAGGTCTGATTATTCCAATGATTTTGTTTTCACAAGTTAATGAATTATGGCTATCAGTTACATTGTTGGTTGTTGCAATGTTTTTTGCTTCTTTCCCAATGCCGATCTCAACAACAGCAATGCAAATGCTTTCGCCAAATCAATTACGTGCCCAAATCTCATCTATCTTTTTACTCATCAGTAATTTGATTGCTTTAGGTATTGGTACCACATTAGTGGCTTTAATTACGGATCGTTTTTTTGAAAATCCTTTAATGGTCGGTTCATCGATATCTATTGTTGGTGCAATATCATGCATATTTTGCTTTGTATTATTGAAAGTGGGTTGTAAAGCCTTCGAAAATAGTTTGCAAGTTGAGTCTAAATAAATCATGTCTGAATAAAATAATGAGGGTACACCTATCATGTATTTATCGAATCTGAAACTTTTAAAGAAATTCAACTTATTGTCTTCAAAAGATTATTTTCAGATTAGAGATGTGATAGGACAATACTTGTGCCCTCATCAATTTGAAGTATTGAATGATGAATCTTTAGAAGTAAAATTAAGTGGGTTTTCATTTGGTCAAGTTGCACTATTTGAATTAAGTTACAACGCTCCAGTTCAAATTAGTTTTGGTGCTGAGTGTCAAAGTTATCTGTTTAGATTTAATTTGGAAGGGGAATGTAAAGTCAAATATGATCATTCAACTTATCAACAACGTCCTGGATTACTTACAGTTTCTCATCCTCATTTTGAAAATAGAATTGAACTCAAAGCCAAATGTAGAAATATTATATTAAAAATTGATCATGAGTTGATTAACACTGTTTTATATCGCTTGTTGGGATATATCCCTCAAAAAAATCTTATTTTCGATAGTGGCATTTCCTATACGTCTGAAGAAAGAATTTCAATTTTAGAAACACTGAACTACTTATGCTTTGCATATTCAAATATTGAAAACTGGTGGCAAATTTCTGATAGCTTTAGTTCATATTTGACTGAGTTATTATTGATCAAAATTCCACATAATTTCAGTGAACGAATCGCAGATAAAAAAAATCAACTCATCCCAAGTTATATTAAAAATGCAGCTCATTTGATTGAGCAACATTATATGGAAGCAATCTCGATTGAGGAAGTTGCGAGGCTTGTAAAAGTCTCGGTAAGAACGCTTCAAAAGGGATTTAATACTTATTTGAACCAAACGCCTCTCAGTTTCATGACATCAATCAAATTGGACCGAGTTCATCAAGAACTTAAACACACTCAGGTTGATCAGCCTATAATTGATATCTTCAATGCTCATGGTGTAAGAAGTTTTGGACACTTTACTCGGCTTTATAAAAAACGTTATGGATGCACGCCTTCAGAAACCGTGAAACAAAACAAATTAATAGAAATAAATTCGTAATTCGAATAGCAGCACCGCTTTTTGACGCGAGTAAAAGGAAGAATCTTTCCTACTATCACAATACACAATAAATATGTAAGGGAAGAAAATGAAAATCACGGTTCTTGGCGGTGGACATGGATGTTATGCATCAGCAGTGGAGATGGCGGAAAAAAATCACGAAGTTAAATTATGGCGAAGAGATCGAGATTCACTAAAAGAATTAGCGAAATATGGTGAGCTTACTGTAAAAGACTTTCGTGGCACTAGAACAGTATCTGTTGGGGATGAACATCAAAAAATCCAACTTGAAACTGATTTATCCAAAGCTATTGAAAACGCTGAATTGATTATTATTCCTTTACCCGCAACAAGCCATGAAGATTTATCGATTGAAATAGCACCCTACTTAACATCTGGTCAAGTCGTATTTTTACCCCCAGGTACTTTTGGAACATACCTATTTGCTCAAGCAATGCTTAAAGTTGGAAATAAGTCTGACGTGGCTTTTGCTGAAACGGGTACTTTGCCATATTTAGTAAGAAAACATAGTCTGAATTCTATCGTGATTAGTGTATATGCGACGCGATTGCCTACTGGGGTCTATCCAGCAAAATTAAAAGATCATGCTATTAGAGTATTAAAGCAAGCTTATGACAGCATCGAGCCTATAGAGGATGCTTTGAGTGGAGCTTTAATGAATGCAGGACCCATTATTCATCCTCCATTAATTATGCTCAATGCTGCACCTTTAGAACATTTTGATGTATGGGATATTCATAATGAAGGTACTCAACCTTCAGTGAGGAGAGTAACGAGCTTATTAGATCAAGAGCGAATGAATATTCGTGAAGCATTGGGATACTCGAAACAGCATTTCCCACTCGCAGATCATTACAATAAAGAGGGTGAAGGAGATGAGTGGATGTATGGTAGGGGGGCACATGGTAAGTTGACTGACAGTGGCGATTGGCGCGAGAAAATAGATTTACATTTACATCGGTATATGCTCGAAGACACACGATTAGGCCTGTCATTTATTGTATCGGTTGGTAAGTATGTTGGAGTCAAAACGCCGATTGCTGAAGGGCTTCTGAATATCGCATCATCAATTACTGGTAGGGATTTGTATAGTGAGGGTCGCACTCTTGAAAATTTAGGGTTATTTGATTTAACACAGCAACAATTAAAACACCTGTTGAACTCCGGAGAGCAATCTGCATGATTAAAAATATTATTATTGTAGGTGCAGGTAGAATGGGTAATGCGATTGCGATCGCATTCGCATATGCAGGAATTGAGATTGCACTTGTAGACGTAAAAGATCGAAACCCAGCAGAAAAAAATGAATTTCTGCAAAAATGGAATGACAGCCTCGACCAAGAGTTGCATCTCTTAGAACATATCGGGATGTTAGTGAATGATCAATGTAAAGTATTAAAAGAAAGAATTCATTTCTATTTCAAAGATAATCAAACTATTGATTGGAAAAATTGTGAATTAATTATTGAAGGTGTACCTGAAATAATGACTCATAAACAACACTGTTTTCGGTGGTTGGAACCCTTAATTTCTAAAAACTGTATTGTGGCATCAACGACTTCGACCTTTTTGGTCACTGATATAGCAAAATTAATTTCTCATCCAGAACGTATTGTTAATGCGCATTGGCTTAATCCTGGATATTTAATGCCTTTAGTTGAGCTAAGCCGATCTGAGCATACTGCTGATATAGTAGTAGAAAAACTAAAAACATTACTTGAGGTAATTGGTAAAGTCCCTGTGATTTGTAATGCAGTTGCTGGATACATTGTTCCAAGAATTCAAGCATTGGCAATGAATGAAGCAGCGAGAATGGTTGAAGAAAACGTAGCAAGTGCTGAGGATATTGATAAAGCGATTCGTACAGGTTTTGGTTTGCGTTTTTCAGTGTTAGGTATGCTAGAGTTTATCGATTGGGGTGGAGGAGATATTTTGTATCATGCTTCTGAGTATTTGAGAGAAGAACTTGGTGAGCGTTACAAAGCCCCTGATATTATCAAAAAAAATATGAGGGAAAATAGAAATGGTATTAGAGAACTATCAGGTTTTTACAAATATGAAAGCATGGATATTTATCAATATAAACTAAATATCATATCAAAATTCGCTGAAAATTTGCGATTTAATAAGCTTATTCCACAATATGAAATTATGAAATAAGCGTTAGTAGGTAAAAAGATTTTAGTCTTTTTACCTATTTGGCATTAAATTGAATATTTTCTTTAATTGTAAATTTAGTGACTCAAGTTCTTGTTCATCAAAAGAATTTAATATACCAGCTAAAGTAACACGATTGATCTGATTAATTTCATCCACAAGACCATATCCTTTTTCAGTGAGCTTCACCATAGAAATCCTTTCATCATGAGGGGATGAGAAAACTTCAACTATCCCTTCTTCGACTAATCTATAGATTGCCTTAGTTGCAGTTGTTAATTTGATTGTTGCTAAATTTGCTATTTCAGTGATATTGGCTTCACCGAGAGCATTTGTACTCAAAATGATTTTTCTTTTTGTATTATCGAGACCTATTTTTTTTAAAGATTTATCAATCAATTGGGAATACTTACCATTAACTTGAGATATCCAAAAAAATGGAAAATTTTCCAAACTTTTGGGATCGTTATTTGGCAAATAATTTTCAAAATTTTTTAACATGAGCAGCAATTAAACTTAAAAAAATATAATTGATTATACAAGAAAAAAGACAAAGATTATTTTATTTCAAAATAACTTGACAAATACATTAATTTTTCAGATATTGATGTTGAGTATAAAAATACATGGAAAAGTGAATTGAATATTATATCTAGAAGTCTCTCTTTAGGAGATGGAAAAATTAGAGTCATGGTTAAAGACTCAATTGATATACAAAATGAAGTGACGACACTTGGAACTCAGGCTCGCGTTGAAGCATGCCCTGCAAACTCACACGCTGAAATTATAAAAAATATACTCAACAGTGATTGCAAAATTATTGGAAAAACTCATCTTCATGAACTTGCATTCGGTATAACTGGAGTAAACAAAAACTTCGGAACACCTTTAAATGTTAAGTATCCGAAGCTTATTCCTGGAGGTTCTTCCAGTGGTTCGGCTGCAGCTGTTGCGGCGGGTCTAGCAGACTTTAGTATTGGTACAGATACAGGTGGCTCAATTCGTATGCCAGCCGCTTGCTGTGGAGTGTATGGTTTAAAACCTTCATTTGGGCGTGTTAGCCGTGTTGGGGTTTGGCCAAAAGATACCACTTTAGACTGTGTTGGGCCATTCGCATCAGATATCAATAATCTGATTCTTGCTATACAAATCATTGATCCTACTTTTAAACAAATCCAAATTGATCAACAGCAGATTCAATTAGGAATATTGCGTGTCGAAGCGGAATCTGAAATTTGGCATGTCTTAGATGCTGAGTTAACAAAAATTGATTTACCTCAAAAAAATCTAGTCATAAACAATATTGATGAAGCATATCAAGCAGGTATGTCGATCATTAATTATGAAACTTGGGGTGCATATCATGATCTTACTCAAACTGGACTTCTAGCCAATGATGTTCAGCAGCGTTTATTAAAAGCATCTGAAACCACTCAAAAAGATGTTGAAAATGCTGAATTAATCAGAACTGAATTCACAAAGCAGATCAATGATTTACTCAACAACGTTGATGTCTTGATACTGCCGACACTACCTCAATTTCCACCTAAATTAGACGAAGCTGAAAATACTGTTGCTTTCCTCAATTTAACTAAGCTCGTGCGACCATTTAATTTATCGGGCCATCCAGCGCTCACGATTCCATATGAAACATCAAATGGCTTACCTGTCGGTATGCAATTAATCGCTAAGCATGGTGAAGATGAAAAATTGTGTGCTATTGCACAACACATTGTCGATATTACGAAGCATTCACAAGGAGGTGGCAAATGAGCAATTTAGCCAAAGATCAAACTGAGAGCTTGATTGATCTTGAAGAATTATGTCAAGAGATTAGACAGCGAGCGTGTTCAGGTGAATTCGACGAACAAGCATACGTGAGTCAAGACATTATTCAAAAACTGAAATCAATTGGGGTATATCGTGCTTTAGTTCCTAAACGTTTCGGTGGTGATGAGGTTTCACCGCGTACGTTTTGTGAACTTATTGAAAGGCTTTCTAAAGCAGATGGATCAGTAGGTTGGGTTGCAAGTTTTGGTATGAGCCCAGCTTATCTTGGGAGTTTACCTGAAGAGACACTTTCTGAACTTTATAAAAATGGCCCAGATATCGTTTTTGCTGGTGGAATTTTTCCACCGCAAGCTGCTCAAGTGACCGATGATGGTTTAGTTGTAAAAGGCCGTTGGAAATTCTCAAGTGGTTGTAAAGGTGCAGATATCGTTGGTGTAGGCATTGCCCCGATCAAAGATAATGAATCTCATGGCTTACCACGTATGGCTGTTTTACCAGCGCATAAAGCACAAATTGAAATGACGTGGGATACAGTAGGTTTAAAAGGCACAGGTAGTCACGATCTCATTGTCGATAATGTACTTGTACCTGAGCATTGGACTTTTGTTCGGGGTGAGCCATCTAAACTCAGCGAACCATTTTTCAAATATCCATCCCTCTCTTTGGCGACTCAAGTCCTCACCGTAGTCGGAATTGGCGTAGCCTCGGCGTCATTGGAAGAATTTAGAAAATTAGCTCCAGGTAAGTCGTCGATTACTGGAGGTGCAGAAATTGCTAATCGACCTATCACTCAGTACGAATTTGCGAAAGCTGAAGCTGAGTTCCTAGCTGCAAGAACATGGTTCTACAACACCATGGATATTGTATGGGAAGAAGTACTCAACGGGCGAAAACCTGCGCCACATTTAATTAGTGATATGCGTCTATCTTGTACACATGCTGCAAGAGTCTGTGCAAAGGTCACACGCAAAATGCAAATGTTAGCTGGCATGACTGCCATTTATACCAACCATCCATTTAGTCGCTTTGTGAATGACACGAATGTCGTGACACAGCATGCATTTATGGGTGATGCAACTTTACAAAATGCTGGTGCGATGAGCTTTGGGCTTAATCCGACACCTGGATATTTATAAATGACCGAAAAGAAGGAAATCGAAATGGAAGCTAAAAAATCATTACGCGTATTGTTCTGTATGGGGATTAACCAAAACTTCTTTGATGCAGAGCCAGCAGAAGCAAAGGCAGTATGGGCAGCATTTGGTGAAATGTGGAATGGTATCCATGATTTACCTGGCGTTCATGTATACGGCAACTTAGATGATGATCAAAGCATGGTAGGTGCAAGTACGGGTTGGCCTTGGACAACCTATTTATTGGCTGATGTACCTGATATTGAAACAGTTCATGCTGCATGTAATTTATTCCGTACGACTGTGGTCGGAGAAGGTCCATATAAACTTTGGAAGTATTGCAAAGTTGAAGCAAGAGTTGGTCGTGAATTAATTATTCAACGATAAGGATATCGATATGGTCGACTCTAATGAACTCAAAAGCATTCTTCAACGTCTTCAACAGTTGGAAGCGCAGAATCAAATTCGTAATTGCCTAAATCGCTATATGGAAATTTGTGATGAACTTAATCAAAACACAAATTTAGAAGCGCTGATGGATTTATTTGATCGTGAGTGTATTTGGGAGGGGGTAGGGAAAAAATACGCCCAGTCATTTGGTCGGCTTGAGTCTTGGCAGGCAGTATATGACATGTTTAAAACATACACGCTGAAGGACTCGCATTTTGTTATGAATGCACATTTTGTGAATTCTGAACAAATTTATATTGAGGGTGATGTGGCTGTTGGTCACTGGTTGATGTTGCAAACATCAACTTTCAAAACGGGTGCAAGCCACTTGAATGCAGCCAAACTGACAATCCGTTTTAAGCAACAAAATAATGGCATTTGGAAAATCAAACACTTCCAAACAGAAAATATTTTCAGTCGACCAGTAACGCATTGGACTAGTGATGATGAGTTACCAGTACCGCAATCAAATTAAGTCGGTTGAGTTGCATAAACAGTTATAAGGGAATACATGATGAATAGTGCAATACCAGTTCAAAATATTGAAATTGATTACAATGAATTAGTTCAAAGTGACCGAGTGCATACCTCTTTATATAAAGATGCACAAATCTTTGAAGATGAAATGGAAAAAATTTTCTACAGCACTTGGGTTTGGGTTGCTCATGCAAGTGAAATTCCAGATGCTGGTAGTTATAAAACGATTAATATTGGTAAACAACCTGTAGTTGCTGTACGAGATCGCAAGAAAAAAGTCCACGTTTTACTCAACCGCTGTCGCCATCGTGCTGCTACAGTTTGTGAGCATAAAAAAGGCAAAACAAATAGCTTTGTATGTCCATATCATGGTTGGAGTTACGCTTTGGATGGTACATTGCGTGGCGTTCCTTCACCTGAAAGTTATGGCGAATGTTTAGATAAATCTGAATTTCCACTGATCAGCTTACGTGTAGAAGAATATAACGGCATGATCTTTGCGACTTTCAAAGACGATATTGAGCCATTAGAAGACTTTTTAGGTGCTGCGAAAAAGTGGATTGATCTATTCATGAAGCAAGGCGCAGGTTATCCAGTCAAAGTATTAGGTGAACATCGTTTTACATTCCCAGGTAACTGGAAGATTCAGTTGGAAAATACAACTGACGCGTATCATTTCCCATTAGTTCATAAATCATTCTTAAGTTCTGTAGACGAAAAAACAGAAGAGCTTTTCAACTTTGAAAATCAACCAGGCTATGTTGAAGATCTAGGAAATGGTCACAGCGTGATGGTGATGATTCCAGAACTGGTAGATCTTGATGAAGAGTTGATGGAGCGACCAATCCAAGAGCGTTTTGAAGAACTTGCCCAAGCGCTGCGTGAAGAAGGTCATGAGGAACTTGAAGTTCGTCGAATTTGCCGTGCTGTCGGTGGTTCGGGCTTTAACTTAAATATTTTCCCTAACATTGCATGTTCTATGGCGTTCTTCCGTGTAATGCAACCATTAGCGGTAGATAAAACTGAAATTCACCACTCAGTGATTACGATGGATGGTGGACCACAAATTGCCAACCAATATCGCCTACGTCTACATGAACATTTCCAAGGTCCTTTCGGTTTTGGTACGCCAGATGATGCGGAAGCTTGGGAGCGTGTACAGCATGGTGCAAATGCGGGCAATGATCTTTGGATCATGTTGAACCGTGGTTTACCAGGAGAAGTCAAAACTGAAGATGGTCTGAAGAGTGACGTGAGTGCTGAAACAGGCATGCGTGGCGCTTACCAACAATGGAAAAAGTTGATGACGGCTTAAGGGGAAGAGCATGAAAATTAATTTAAATCTTTTGAACGAAGTAACAGCATTCATTTGGGCTGAAGCTGACATGTTAGATCATTCAGAGTATCAAGCATGGTTAAATTTATGGAATGAAAATGGCAAATACATCATTCCAATTGATCCATCATTGACAGATTACGAAAACCATTTGAACTATGCATATGACAATCACCACATGCGTCAATTACGTGTAGAGCGTTTACAAAATGGTGAAGCAATCTCGACAGCTCCCAAGGCCAATACTGTTCGTAGCCTGTCACGTGTGCGAATTATTGAAGAAACTGATCACAAGATAATTTTACGCTGTGCACAAAATTTAAGAGAGTTCCGCAAAGAAAATTTACGTCATTACACTGCTGATGTGATTTATGAGCTAATACGTCAAGAGAATGGCGAACTCAAAATAGACCGTAAAATTATCAATCTAGTCAATTCGACAGATACCTTGGCTGGTATCAGTTACATTCTATAGGAGGTGACCATGTCACAAGTTGTTTTGGTTACTGGTGCTGCCTCAGGTTTAGGTAATGTGATTGCTGAATATTTTGCTGAACAAGGGCATCAAGTTATTTTAACTGCAAGTACCTTAGAAAAAGCGGAAAGTGCTAAAGCTGCGAGTCAGTATCCATCGCAAATGTATCCCTTAAAACTGGATATATCAGTAGAGCAGGACTTTAGAGAAGCAGTGAGTTGGATTGAAACTCATTTCAACAAGTTGGATGTTTTAATCAATAACGCCACAGTAACTAAAGCAACTCCTGTCCTTGAAATCACTGCGAGTGATTTTGATTGGGTGACACAAGTCAACCAACGAGGAACATTTCAGTCATGCCAAATTATTGGTCAATATATGGCATCTAAAGGATTTGGTCGAATTATCAATATGGCTTCATTGGCTGGTCAGAATGGTGGTACTGCAACGGGAGCGCATTATGCAGCTTCAAAAGGGGCAATCGTAACTTTGACTAAAATTTTTGCAAAAGAATTTGCCGCTAAAGGTGTGACGGTAAATGCCGTAGCACCAGGACCAATGGAGTCTCCAATAGTACACAGCGTTGTTTCAGATGAAAAAATGGAAGCGTTTATCAATAACATTCCTGTTAAGGCTTTAGGCAGTATGAGTTTTATCGCTGAAACTTGTGCTTTGTTAGCATCCCCACAAGCAGCTTTTGTGACAGGAGCAACATGGGATATTAACGGAGGACTATTTATGCGCTAAGCATTGGCTTAGTCATAAAGGGGAAAACTATGAACGAAAAATACTCCGTAATAGTAAATAAAAGATCAGTAGAAGCGGAAAATGTTGTTGTATTAGATTTAATTTCAGCAACTGAGTCTCCATTACCTGAAATTGAAGCTGGATCACATATCGATCTATTCCTGCCTAATGGGTTAATCCGTCAGTATTCTCTATGTCAAGATCCTAGTTTAAAAGGTGTTTTTCGACTAGGGATCTTAAAAGACGAAGCATCAAGAGGGGGATCACTGTCGGCGTTTAATGACATCTCTGAAGGGATGCAACTACAAGTCAGCCATCCTAAAAATTTGTTCCCATTGTTAGATGCATCTCACAGCGTTTTAGTTGGTGGTGGTATTGGGATTACACCGTTAATTACCATGGCTTATGATTTATTGAATAAGAATAAGTCATTTGAATTGCATTATTGTGCAGCCTCTAAACAAACCGCTGCATTTGTAGATGAAATCAAGCAAGGTCCCTTAGCGAGTTATACAACTTTCCATTTTAAAGATGATGGTGCAAATCATCGTGAATTTTTTGATCACGCAATGAAAGATATTGCCAAAGATTCACATTTATATACCTGTGGTCCTAATGGATTTATGGATTGGATTATTAATCTTGCTGAGTCTAAGGGTTTTAGTTCCGATCAATTACATAAAGAATATTTTCAGGTAGATATTGATTTAGGTGGTGCTAGTTTTGAAGTTGTTGCACAACAAAGTGGTAAAACGATTCAAGTAGCTCCAGAGGAAACTATTCTGCAAGCTTTAGCGCGAGAAGGGATAAAAGTCGAGTTATCGTGCGAACAAGGCGTTTGTGGAACGTGTATGTGTGATGTGCTTGAAGGCGAACCCGATCATCGAGACGTCTACTTTACTGACGAAGAAAAAGAAAGTAATGAGCAGATTTTAGTGTGTTGTTCTCGATCAAAAACACCGAGATTAGTTTTAGATATTTAATAGTTGAATTGCCATCATGGAAGGTCATTTTGGGATTCAGGAGAAGGGAATGAATAGTTATCAAAAATCGGAAGAACAAGCTATTGATCCGATGAAATTCCGCAGAGCACTCGGTAATTTTGCAACTGGGGTTACCATTATTACAGCGCAAAATGCGCAAGGTGAAAAAGTGGGTGTAACTGCCAATAGTTTTAACTCAGTTTCATTAGACCCACCTTTAATCTTGTGGAGTATTGATAAAAAATCGACCAGTTTTGAAGTTTTTAAAAACTCTAGTCATTTTGCAGTCAATATTTTATCTGGATCTCAAATCGAGGTATCGAATAAATTTGCTAAACGCAATATTGATAAATTCGAAGGAGCAAACTACCGTTTGGGTGTAGGTAATGCTCCAGTTCTGGAAAATTGCTCTGCTGTTTTTGAATGTGAATTATTTCAAATTGTAGAAGGCGGGGATCACTGGATTATTATTGGAAAGGTCGTTAATTTTCAAGATGAAGGTCGTAGTCCATTAGTATATCACCAGGGTGCGTACTCAGCAGTAACACCACACCCAATGTTAAGAATTAAAGATTCAAATCCAGTCCAAACTGATGATTTGGGTCAACTATATCAAGGTAACTTATATAATAATGTTGCCTATCTCATGAGTCGAGCATTCAAGTTTTATCAAAATGATTACATCCCAAAGCAATTAGTCACAGGTTTTAGAACGAGTGAAGCTCGAATGCTTTTAGTGCTAGGCAGTGGTGCAAGTTCATGCAAAGATGATTTACCACGTGATATAGCAATGCCTATGCGAGAAATAGAAAGAGCAGCGGAAATCCTTAAGAAGGATGAGCTACTAGTCGAAACAGAAGAATTCTACCAATTAACGGATAAAGGTAAAAAAACCGCACATTATTTATTTGATATAGCTGATGAGCATCAAAATGAAGTATTTGCAAAATACAGTGACCAAGAAAAGAATACCTTTATCACCATTCTAAAAGATATTGCGGGTATTCATTAAATCAAATTGGGCTAAATGTTAGATCATTTGGCCTTTTTTTCAATCTATGAAGATTTAAAAGGGATTTAATTATTAATTAAGGTATATAAATATACTTAAAAGAAAATTGAATTTTCTATGGAATTGGAAAAGAATTGGGTTGAATATATGAAATTTCATATAGCTGAATAGAAAAAATTAAACAGGGTTGAGTGAGAAAATCAGTAAAAAACTAAGGGGAAGTTGAGTGAAAAAGTTACCTACATTTGCAATACTAGCAATTTGCTGTAATACAGCAGTTTATGCGGACTTGGTAAAAGATAGTCAAACGACAATAAATTTAAGAAATTTCTTTATTGATCGAAATAACACAACACAGCCTGATGTTGGTAGTTGGTCACAAGCATTAGGTCTAAAGTTTAGTTCAGGTTATACCAATACACCCATTCAGGTGGGTTTTGACGTGACTTCAAGTTACGCACTAAGATTATCAAATCATAATGCTGAAAGGTCTGATTCGATCTTACCATTTGATCCCATAAAAAATGAGCAAGAACGTAGTTATAATAAATTTGGTGCAACCTTAAAGCTGAAATATAAAGATTCTGAGCTATTAGTTGGGGAACTTTCGCCAAAAACACCTGTTGCATTTATTGATGATTCACGTCAGTTGGTGACAACATATGCTGGTGCGGCATTTGAAACCAAAGCCATTCAAGATTTAAAACTGTCTGCTGGACGAATCACGCATATTAATGCGCGTAATGATGATGAGTTTGAAAAACTAAGCTTGTTTGCACCAGGTAAAGCAAGAATAGAAAGTAATGGTTTAAGTTATGTTGGTTTAGACTATAATTTTAGCCCTAAAATTTCAGGCTCTTACTGGTTTGGTCAGCTGGAAGATATTTATAACCAACATTATTTAAATGCAGCATATAACACTCAAATTGGCGACTCTAAAATCAAATTAGATGCACGTTATTTCCATAACAGTGAAGCTGGTGACAAATACTATGGAAACATAGATAGCAAAACATTTGGCGTTCAGGCCAACATTCAAAATGGCTCACATAGTTTTGCTGCAGGTGTTCAAAAAAATTCCGGGGATACCAATTTTCCAACATTTGATGGATTCGCTCCTCAACCTTTCCTACATACTTGGTCAACTTTAGGTTTCATCAAACCTGAAGAACTTACTTATCATGCACTTTATTCTTATGACTTTAAAAATGTTGGTTTGCCGGGTTTAAGAACGACTTTGCGTTATTTATATGGTACGAACATAGAGCGTAATGGCCTACCAGATAATAAAGAAACTGAAGCTAATTTCATTGTCGGCTACACCGTTCCAGAAGGGTCTTTTAAAGGGTTGGGTATAGAATGGAGGTATATCGACACGACTACTAAATATGGTGCAGGAACAACCAATGGTAATGATTTTGTTGAAAATCGAATCATTACTACATATAGCTATAAATTCTAATTACATAAACAGTTAATGGACAAACTGGAGATTATATGATGTTTAAAAAATTATTATTATCAACAAGCTTAATCGCAATTGCCACTTATGCTCAAGCTGATATCACGATTGGAGTTGTGACATCATCATCCGGACCTGTAGCAATGGTAGGTATACCACAAAAAAATACAGTTGCTTTATTACCTAAAAAAATTGGTAATGAGAACGTTCGATATATTTCTCTTGATGATGCGAGTGATCCTACAGCATCTGTCAAAGCTGTCGAGAAACTAATTAAAGAAAACAAAGTTGATGCAATCATTGGTCCTTCTGGTTCACCAAATGCTTCTGCTGTGATTGGGACGATTGCTAAAGCGAAAGTACCTCTTCTTGCACCGGTTGGAACTTCTACGATAGTCATGCCAATGACGGATCAAAAAAAATGGGTGTTTAAGACCACTCAGAATGATGAAATCATCGCAGAAGCGCTTGTGCAAGATATGGTGAAGCGAAAAATTACAACTCTAGGATTTATCGGTACTGCTGATCCGTACGGAGAAAACTGGGGAAAAGTCTTAGCGAATTTAGCAAAGAAAAATGGGATTAAAATCGTTGCTCAAGAATCATTTCAACGTCAAGACACCTCTCTAACTGGTCAAGCGTTAAAACTCATAAGTAAAAAACCACAGGCAATTCTAGTTGCAGCACCAGGCAGTTCAGCAGTGCCTCCACAAACTGCTTTATATGATCGAGGCTATCGAGGGCAAATTTATCAAACGCATGGTGCGGCTTTAGATCAATATTTAAAAATGGGTGGCAAGAAAGTAGAAAATACGATTTTAGCTGCCAGTTTAATGCTTGTTTTAAATGAAGTATCTAATACACATCCTTCTAAGAAAATTGCTACTAAATATATCAATGATTATAAAGCAAAATATAAACAAACACCTGCAACTTTCGGGGCAAATGTGTATGACGCAGGTATTTTGCTTGAAAAAGCTGTACCGACTGCTTTGAAAAAAGCAAAGCCTGGCACCGTGCAATTCCGTGAAGCTCTACGTGATGCATTGGAATCTACAAAAGAAGTCGCAGGAACTCAAGGCGTGTATAACATGAGCCCATCTGATCATAGTGGATTTGACAAGCGTGGGCGTGAAATGATCATTGTTAAAAATGGTCAGTGGAAACTACTGAAGTAAATTTAGCTTTTCATCATAAATAAACTCAGAGCGATATGCATATATCGCTCTAGGTAAATTCATCCTCAAAAAAGGGTAGGAAGATGTTATGGATTTAAATATCGCGTTAATTTTGGGGCAGGATGGTATTACCAGTGGTGCTATTTATGCATTATTAGCGCTATGTATCATTTTAGTTTTTACTGTCACTCGGATATTACTTATTCCATTGGGTGAATTTGCTGTATTTGGTGCATTGACTTTGGCATCCATTCAAGCAGGTATTCCAAGCTTAATAGTTTGGCTGGTAGTTGCGTTTTTTATTGTCAATACAAGTCTGGATTTATACGCTAAATTTTTTAAAAATCAAATATTTAATATCAAAATTTTTATTGCGTCATTGATTTATATTTCTTTGATCGTTATCGCGATGTACACACTACCTTTAGCGACGCTTCCAATGCCAATTCAAGTTTTATTGACTTTGGCTGTGATTACACCGCTTGGTCCTCAAATGTATCGCACTTTTTTTCAACCTTTAGTCGCAGCCAAACCTTTAGTTTTATTGATCGTGTCGATAGCGGTTCATGTGGCATTAGTCGGTTTAGGACTCGTGATATTCGGTCCAAATGGTGCTCAAACACAACCATTTAGTGATAAAAGCTTTGAAATTGGGACTCTTGTTTTAAGCAGTCAAACTTTGATCATTATCGTTTCATTCTTTGTGATGATTTTAGTGCTTTGGTATTTCTTTGAAAAAACACTCTATGGTAAGGCATTGCATGCAACCGCTGTCAATCGAGTCGGTGCACAGCTCATGGGTATTTCTCCAATTTTTGCGGGCAAACTGACTTTTGTTTTAGCTACATTTATCGGAACCTTATCAGGCATTTTAATTGCACCGATCACAACCCTGTATTACGACTCAGGATTTATTTTAAGTCTGAAGGGATTTGTAGGGGCAATCATTGGAGGACTAATCAGCTTCCCAGTCGCAGCAATTGGTGCCGTGATTGTTGGTGTTATTGAGTCTTTCTCCATGTTTTGGGCAAGTGATTACAAAGAAATCATCGTCTTTACATTAATTATTCCTTTCTTACTTTGGAAATCACTCACAACTCGTCATGTTGAGGAGGATGAAGAATGAAATCAAAAACTTATTTCTTTATATTTGCGCTAATTGTATTCATCAGCCCATTTTTTTTACCGACCTATCAAGTCACTTTATTGAACTATATTGGTCTAAATGCATTAGTCGTGTTAGGTCTTGTATTGGTGACAGGCGTTGGAGGCATGACTACATTTGGTCAAGCAGCCTTAGTAGGAATTGGCGCATACGCAACTGCTTACTTAACTGTGACTGAACAATTACCAAGTTTCCTCGCATGGACAGGTGGCAATCCTTGGTTTGGACTTCTGCTCGGAATAGTCATTACAGTCGCATCTGCGATTTTGGTGGGTGGCTTAACACTAAAACTTTCAGGGCATTATCTGCCTTTAGGTACGATCGCTTGGGGCATTTCACTTTATTATTTCTTTTCGACCATTGAAACTTTAGGTGGGCATTCTGGAATTTCGAATATTCCCTCTATCTCTATCGCAGGATTTGCCTTTGATAATGGCAATAAAATGTTCTACCTCATATGGCTCATTGTATTTATTGCCATTATTTTGACAAAAAATCTTTTAAATTCTCGAGAGGGTCGAGCAATCCGCGCTTTGAAAGGCGGACAAGTAATGGCTGAGTCTATGGGAGTAAATACGTTTAGAGCAAAAATGATTATCTTTGTGATTGCTGCAATTTTTGCATCAATTTCAGGGTGGCTTTATGCACACACGCAAACTTTTATTAACCCGACACCTTTTGGACTCCAAATGGGTATCGACTACTTGTTTATGGCGTTGTTAGGCGGTGTCGGTAGTATTTGGGGTGCAATATTAGGTGCAGGCATATTCACCATGGTACGCCAATGGTTGCAAGATGCTTTGCCTATTATTTTTGGCGGACAAGGTCATTATGAAACAATCGTATTTGGATTAATCATTGTTGTATTGATGCAAAAAGCACCATCAGGGATTTGGTCATTTATTACTAAGTTGATCCCAAATAAATATAAGCCTGTAGATTTATATCCTTCAATCCACCCCATTCCTCAAATGGACAAAGTAGAAAATCAAATCAACAAGGGTGAATTGATATTAGATGCGAAGAACATCACGAAAAAATTTGGGGGCTTAGTTGCGAACAATGAAATGAATCTGAAAATTCACGCTGGAGAGGTTCTCGCTTTAATTGGTCCGAATGGTGCTGGTAAAAGTACCATGTTCAATCAAATATCAGGTGTAGATGTTCCAACAAGTGGTGAAGTTTTATTTAAAGGTAAAAAAATAAATGGCATACCATCCAGAGAAATTGCCAAATTAGGATTAAGTCGCACATTCCAACACGTAAAAATCTTGCCTGAAATGACTGTATTAGAAAATACAGCCATAGGTGCACATTTGCGCGGAGAAAAAAGTGTCATCTCATCCATGTTACTTCTTGATCGAGTTGAAGAAAATGAACTTCTCAATGAGGCTAAATATCAACTAGAACGTGTAGGGCTTGGAGAATATTTGTATGTCGAAGCTGGCAGTTTAGCACTCGGTCAGCAACGTATTTTAGAAATTGCACGTGCTTTATGTGCGAACCCAAGCTTATTACTACTTGATGAGCCCGCAGCAGGATTAAGATTTAAAGAGAAACAAGCCTTAGCTGAACTTCTATCTAAATTACGTGCTGAAGGTATGGCAATTCTCTTGGTCGAGCATGATATGGACTTTGTCATGAATCTCGCAGACCGAATTGTGGTCATGGAGTTCGGTCAAAAAATTGCTGAAGGATTACCAGAAGAAATTCAAAAAAATGAAGCTGTATTGGAAGCTTATTTAGGAGGTGCTGCATGATCACAATGCTTGGAAATCAAGAGGGCACGCCTCTGCTAGAAGTAAATAATTTGAGTGTTGCTTACGGAAAAGTCGAAGCGCTTTCAAATTTTAATATGCGTGTTAATCAAGGCCAAATTGTTTCTGTTGTTGGTCCAAATGGTGCGGGTAAAACAACTTTATTGTCTGCAATAATGGGGGTGCTGGGTTCTAAAGGAAACGTCGATTTCGATGGGCATGTGGAGCAATGTCCACAGGTTGAGCAAATGGTCATTCGTGGGCTCGGATTAGTGCCTGAAAAACGAGAGTTATTTGGAACAATGTCTATTGAAGACAATCTTATGCTTGGCGCTTTTCAACGCTATCGCCAAAGAGACAAAGAAATTTTCAGCACTTTAGATGAAGTGTATGACATTTTTCCTCGTTTGAAAGAAAGACGATCTCAGCAAGCAGGAACACTTTCTGGTGGTGAACGACAAATGCTTGCAGTGGGTCGTGCACTCATGGCTAAACCTAAATTGTTGATGCTTGATGAGCCGAGTTTGGGATTAGCGCCACTCATCACCCGAGAAATTTTTAAGGTCATTGACCAATTAAGAGGACATGGCGTGTCTATCTTGTTAGTTGAGCAGAATGCCAGAGCTGCTTTAAAACTTGCAGATTATGCTTATGTCCTTGAAATGGGAGAACTATCAATGGAAGGAAGGGGCTCTGATTTAGTTGAAGATCCAAGAATCATCGAAAGTTACTTAGGAATTAATAGTAAGCATCAAGACGTATTAGCTATATAGAACATAACTACTCATACGCTTTTCAGGGATTTGAATGCATGTCAAAAAAAATTTTGGTATATGGTGCTGGAGCCATAGGCTGTGTAGTTGCTGCTAGATTAACGCTAGCAGGACACCAAGTCACTGTTCTAGCGCGAGGGGAAAAAGTCGAAACGCTAAAGCAAAAAGGGATTCATTTAAAAGATGTACTGGGTGAATTTCAAGTACATCCATCTCGAATTGTGGATACTGAAGAATGCATTGAAAAACAGGATTTTATATTTATAGCAACCAAGTTTAACGCTTTATATGAAATTTCAACTCAGCTGAAGCGTTATATGCATAACGCGACAATCATCGTGCCGTTAATGAATGGAATACCCTTTTGGTATTTTTACGGTTTAGAGAATAACTCTGAACATTCAAGCATAAATTGTTTAGATCAACAGGGCGTTTTAAATGACCATTTTCCATTAGAACATTTAATTGGCGCTGTCGTATTTATTACAGCGCAAAGTGTCAATGGAAATGAGGTCAAATCAGACAATCCATATTTGTTGATCTTTGGTGAGCCGAGTCATCAAATGACTGAACGATTACATGCGCTTGTTGAATTGTTTGAAAATACAAGTATCGAAGCACGACCCGTAGAGAACATCCGAGATCAAATTTGGACCAAGGTTATGGCTAACTTGAGCTCCAATCCATTATCGGTTGTGGCTGATGCTCCGCTAAGTAAAATTTATTCTGATCACAATTTAACTCGAATTACGCAACAAATTTTATATGAAGTTCGAGCTGTTGCGGCTTGCTATGGCGCTCGTATCAATATCGACCCAAACACATTTTTAAAATTGGGTTCAGAGATGGGGGAAACATATACATCAATGTGGCATGACTACAAAAATCATCGCCCTTTAGAGTTAGCACCCATTGCAGAAGCTGTATTTGAATTGGCAGATGCTTATGAATGTCCGATGCCGACATCCAAACTTATATATGAATTAACGGTCTATTTAAGCGAACAAGCCAGAACAAGGAATAATGAAGATGAAAAATAATGTATTGAATGTGTCTGAAGCTGAATGGGCGCTCAGAGTTAAATTAGCGAATTGTTATCACCTTATTGATTATTTTGGTTGGACGGAAACAATTTTTAATCATGTCTCAGCGCGCTTACCAGGAGCTGAACACTATTATTTAGTAAATCCTTTCGGCTTGAACTATACGGAAATCACACCCGAAAATTTATTAAAAGTTGATTTAAACGGTAATAAAGTGATTCATTCTGAATATGATGCCAATCCTGCAGGATTTGCTTTACATAGTGCTGTTCATGGTGCTCGTGATGATATTCGATGTTTAATACATACACATACCACACCAATCAGTGCCATTGCACAAAAGAAAGATGGCTTTAAAAATGACAATTTTTATGGTGCGCAGTTATATGGTCGGGTAGGCTATCATGCCTTTGAAGGCATTACCCTATTCGAAGAAGAAAAACAAAGAATGATCAAAAGTTTAGGTGATCATCACATTCTGGTACTTAGAAATCATGGTGTAGCTGTGGGAGAGAGTACGATTGAAAAAGCTTTTTTCCTACTCTGGACAGTTCAACGAGCGGCAGAAATACAATGCCAAGCGGATTCAATGCGTGGTGACGATGTTGAATTAGATCATATCGTAAAACAGAAGTGTGCAGACTTAACTCAAATGTTAATTCAAGAAAGTGCTTTCGCAGATAAGTTTTTTAATGCGATGGTTCGAAAAATGCAGGAAAACAAACACTAGTTCAGGGATAAATTGCGATGAATACGATATTAAAAGAGAAAATCAGTCATAAGTCGGCATGGGTGGGCAAAGACCTAAAAAATCAGACAGATTGGATTTATTATTTAAGCGCAGAAATGCTTCATGAATTAAGCCAAAATTTGCAATTGATAGAACAACAAGATCTAGAAATTGATCAATTGAATAACACGCATTTAACGATTAATAATTCACAAGTTTTATCTGAATTTAAAAAATATGCCGATGAGCTTGAGAATGGATATGGTTTCTTTCTATTAAAAGGTTTGGATGTCTCTAAATTTAGTGAACGCCAATTGGCGATTATTTACTATTTAATAGGCATGTATATGGGTCAACCCGTTACCCAAAATCCTAAAGGCGATTTATTGGGTAAAGTAGAAAACGTTGGTGATCTTAACAACAAATCAACGCGAGTTTATGAAACAAACGCATATCTCCCTTACCACACTGACTTATCTGACGTAGTTGGATTGCTATCAATTAGAAAAGCAATGAGTGGAGGATTGAGTAGTCTCGTCAGTGCTGCCACAGTCTACAATAGAATTTTAGAAAATTATCCTGAATATCTAGGTTATTATTATCATCCGACTTATTGTGATCATCTTGGTGACTCAGAACCAACACTCACGCCTATATTTAGCTTTTATGACAATAAATTAAGTTGCCGATACTTAAGAGCATATATTGAACTAGGACATGAGCGAAAAGGAATACCTTTATCCAGAGTTCAAGTCGATGCGCTTGATATTTTCGATCAGTACATACAAGATCCTGATCTCAGACTAGATATGATGCTTGAACCGGGTGATATGCAGTTCTGTAATAACTATTGTGTAATGCATTCACGATCGTCATTTATAGATGATGAAGACATCTCAAAGCGAAGAAAATTATTAAGATTATGGTTAAAAATGCCTAATGCCCGATCTTTAGCCAAGGATTTCCCAGGTAGAAATGGTATTCAAAAAGTAAATCTTTCTTAAAAAATGCTCAATATTTGACTACAACCTGACTCGGACTTTTAAGTCCGAGTCTTTTTTTTGCGATTACTCAAAAGTTGTAACACTGAATCTGATTTAGAGATGAGTATAAATAATAATTACGCACTCATCTGATTGATCACCTAAATAATATTCTTTTTTTGTTAACGCGCTATATGGTTCGGCATTATATCGTCTAACAATATTCACACTTTGAATGAGTTAAGTTAAATCAGCTTCTGGAAGTGAGTTTTCCTCATTCAGCAGTCCTGAACGCATTTTAGTAAATTTGAGAGTGATTTCTATTCAAGTAGGGAGAATAATCTGCTCTTCAAACGAAAAATGTTGAAAGCCTAGACCTGACAGGGAATACTTCGTTTATCTTTATTTAATCGGGCATCGGACATGGGTATTCATCATAATGCGGCTTTGGCTTGCAACAAGTAGACTTTGATTATTTTTTTCTACCTTTGATTAGTTTAATCATTATTGATTCTCAGTTGAGAAAAAAGAACTCGAACAGATGTTCGAGTTCTTTTTCTAAAATAAACTAAATATGAGCTTAGATTTTAGAAAATGCTTTATGTAATTTTGCACAAATCACTTCTTATCTGACCATTTCATCTTTTTCTACATCTAGACTTTTCACAAAATGTTTACATCCTGTTTTAAGTAAAATAATAGTCAATAACGCTGAGAATCCACCTACGATTGAAATTGAATAACCCACCATGTTGGTATCCCCGAATACTTTATCGGTAATTAATGCGACTAAAGTTGTTCCAATACCTAAACCAATTAAGCTACTGATTAACAAGAAAATTGCAGAAATTTGAGCTCGTAATTGATTTGGAGCTAAAATTTGCATAGCTGCTGTTGAGGTTGGCATTGGGAAAGATGCAAAGAACATAGCCACTGTAAAAATAGCAACAGATAACCACAGTGAGTCTACTAATGTATAGCTAATAATCGGTAAGATAATTCCTAAACCACCTAAATAACCAGCATACATTGCAGCATCACGTCGACCTTTACTTGTCAGATAGTCAGTTAACCAGCCTGCAAAGAAAACGCCAGATGTGTTTGCGATAAGTAGAATCGTTCCTAACATATAACCTGTTTCAACAGGACTTAGACCAAAGTTACGCATATAAAATGCAGGTGACCAGCTCATGACACAAAACAATGCCATTGCATAGAATGTGAAGCCCATGTAGTGACAAGTAAATGTCTTACTATGCTTTTTTAAGAATTTAAACGAATCCGTAAATTTAACTTTTACGACATTACCTGAGGCATCGAGTTTTTGTCCTGTTCGTTGCGGATTTCTTACTGTTAAAATAAATAAAAGACCAATAAAAACGCCTGGCAATCCAACAAGAATAAAGGCAACTTGCCAAGCCTTTATCATGCCGAGTAGAGGAACATCAATAAACGTTGCATCTTTTAATAAGCTGATCACATAGCCTCCAACGAGAAAAGCCATCCCTCCACCGATAAAAGAACCAATGGAGTAAATACCAACGGCTTTACCTAATTTGTCTTTACTGAACATATCACTAAACATGGAATATGCTGCGGGTGATAATGCTGCTTCACCAATGCCAATCCCCATTCTTGAAAGAAAAAGTTGAATGAAGTTTTTACTTAGACCACAAGCCGCTGTTGCTAAGCTCCAAAAAATAATGCCAATTGCAATAATTTTTGGTCGGGAAAATCGGTCTGCTAAATAAGCGATAGGCAATCCCATAAATGCGTAAAATAGGGAAAAAGCTAAACCGTGCAATAGACTAAACTGAGTATCAGTTAAATTTAAATCTGCTTTGATCGGTTCAATCATCAAGACTAAAATTTGTCGATCAATATAAGAAAATATATAAGCCAACATACATAGTGTGACTACGTACCAAGCGTATCTCGTATTTTTTTTGACCGAAGCGGGTTCTTCAGCATTTAGAGTATTCTGCATTTTCGTATCCTATATCCTTAAGGGTTTGATTTTTATTCCATTATTTTTTTAGCTAAACTGTGACTAGGTATTCAAACTTAAGCAGCATTAGTCATATATAATGCAAAGTTAAACTCAAATACTTTTTTATCAGCATACTGATAATATTTATGATTTTATAAAAGGGCAATAGGTATGTTTAAAAAAAATACGAATTCACCTGAAATATTTGATAATGAATCGGGTTACCTTGGATTTTTATTAAGAAAGACATCCCATGTATATCGTTTAAAAATGGAGCGTGTACTTGCTGAATATTCAATCACTCCACCACAGTTCACAATTTTGAAAATTATTTTGACTTACCCAGGTTTCACAAATGCGGAAATAGCACGTTTTGCTTCATTAACACCGCAAACAGTAAATTTGATGATCTCAAAATTAGAAAAACAAAATATTCTCTATAAAACTTCTCATTCTACGAATAAGAAAATTCAATTAATTGAGATATCAGATTTAGGGAAAAAACTTATGGAAGATTGTGGTGATGCTATTGATCGTTTAGAAGATTCTCTAGTCGATGGTTTTAGTGAAAGTGAAATAAGAATCGTCAGGAATTGGATGAAAAAAATTAATGAAGAATAATTTTCTAAATTATTTGGTTTTTGAACTTGCATAATTATCAGTACGCTGATAATTTTTAAGTGCATTAAAAAAACTGAATGGATTTAGAGGAAAATAAAATGATCAAACCTTATGGTGTAGTAGGATTAGTTCCAACAATATGGGGCACAAGTTGTAGAGCAGATATTATGAAAAATATCTCTCATTTAGAGGAACTTACATCCGGTGCATTATGGTTGAGTTCTTTAGATATTCCAGTAAGACTGTTGGTTCTCCCAGAGGGGGCATTACAGGGCTTCAACGATGAAGCACTCGATGTTGATATTCAAGAATTCTTGGATGATGGTGCGATCGATATACCAGGCCCTGAAACAGATCGTTTAGGTGAGTTAGCTAAAAAACATAATGTTTTTATCATGGCGCAAGCCAAAGCTAAAAATGAGGATTGGCCAGGCATTATGTTTAATGTCGGATTTATTATAAATCCTCAAGGCGAAATTATTTTAAAACACCACAAAATGTCTGCTTTATTGCCATGCGAGCGTTCAGCATCACCTCATGATTTGTATGATGAGTGGGTAAAAAAATATGGTGAAGAGCTTCAATCATTTTGGCCAGTAGTTGATACGGAAATTGGTCGATTGGGCATCATGATGGCAATGGAAGGTAATTTTCCAGAAAATGGTCGAGGCCTAGCGATGAATGGTGCTGAAGTCGTCTATCGTGCATCTTTACCAGCTTCATTTACTGAAAATGATGTATTTGAAATCTCCAATCGTGCTCGTGCTTTAGAAAATAATATGTACGTAGTAGCACCTAATATTGGGGGGATGTATCTTGATGAAAATACATTAGCACCGATCGATTGTGGTGGTGGTCTTTCTATGATTGTGGACCATAAAGGTAAAATAGTGGGTAAACAGCATGATACCAATGGATCTACCTATGTGACTGGTGTAGTTGATATAGAGGCACTTCGTTATCATCGTACACACGCTCAGGTGACCAATTGGATGAAAGATATACGTGCAGAATGCGCACAATTAATTTATAAAAATAATATATATCCTAAAAATTTGTATTTGCAGCAAAAACAGGGACATCACGACGAATATAAAGTGGAAGTGATTGATAAGCAAATTCAGAAGCTTATTGATATGGGTGTCTGGAAAAAAAGCGCATATGATGAGTCTTAATCAATGCACTAGCTTAAAAACCCAATAATGTATTGGGTTTTTTGGGGTTTATATATTTTTTAAATGATCTTTTTTTACATAAATCAAAGCGCCAGAACCACCTGCTTTGATTTCAATACGATGTTGAATCGGAAACCTCATCCACGAACCGGCTGAATAATTTCGTTCATTCATCACCAATTTACCTTTGATAATGAAAATTTCAATACCGTTATGATGTTTTTATTCTAAAACCTGTTGGCTTTCGAGTTTTTCGAGAAAGGTGTCTTCATACTCAGATTGAAATAGTTGGCAAATCTTTCTGTTGTTAAAATAGGTCCAGTTTCGCTCGTCACGAGTATCAATTCGTGTAGCTAATTTTTCTTCTTCAGACATTTGCATGAGTTTCACCAGGATCAGACATCCAGCTAAGCTCGAGACAATATGTTTAGAAAGGTGAGGATTTCGCATATACCATCCAGATGGATAGTGCTGATGATCATCTTCAGTAAAAGTCCCTTTTAACACTAGAACTTCTTCACCGAAGGGGTGTTGATGCTCTGGGAACTGAGAATTTGAAGGGAACTCAACTAGGCTAGTTGCTCTTGCTTGTTCTAAGCCAACACGATCAAACATCATTCGTTTAACTTCGCCTCTTGGGGATTGAATCCATTGATAATCCTCTGGAGTAATCATTACAGGTTGAGAGAAGTCAGCATTTAATCTCATGCTTTTAGCCTAAAAATGCATTAAAGTGATTAATTTTATCAAAAAAAGCGTGAATTTAAGATGAAAACCTGTTCAAGTTCGAGAGTGATTGGGTGTGAGCAACTTTGACTTTGGTCGGCTAGCGTCTCTTTTCTCTTTCGAATAATTTAATCTAGGTCGACTTTATTTGAGAATCTAAGTCAATAAAAAAAGCCTCAATCTTTTGACTGAGGCTTTTAAAATTTTGGAGCGGGAAACGAGACTCGAACTCGCGACCCCAACCTTGGCAAGGTTGTGCTCTACCAACTGAGCTATTCCCGCAATATGGTGTGAATTATAGTGATTTTGCACACCCTGTCAACACTTCCAAAACTTAATTGATGAATTAATCAGCACGTCGCCATAAAGTTCCTTGACGCGTATCTTCAAGTACAATGCCTTGATCAAGAAGATTTTGGCGAATCTCATCTGCACGTGCAAAGTTTTTCTCTTTCTTGGCATCTTTGCGTTGTTGAATGAGATTTTCAATTTCATAATTACTCAAAGATAAGCTTTCTTGACCAATATCTGATTTTAGGAATTCATCAACATTATGTTGAACAAGACCTAAGATATTGGTCAGATGGCGCAAGGTGGCATAATATATGGCCGCCTGTTCAGCAAGTTCGTCTTTTACGGCACGATTTAATTCTTTATTGATTTCAAACAGTACGGCAATCGCTTCTGATGTGTTGAAATCATCCCGCATTGCTGCATTAAACTTTTCAACGAGTGCTTCATCGTATTGCGAATTAATTTCGGCACCATATATCTGTTGATATGCTTTAAATGAATGATAAAAACGACTTAATGTATTTTTAGCTTCTTTAAGTGCAGTATCAGAAAAATTCACAGGGCTACGATAGTGTGATGAAACGATAAAGTAACGAATAACTTCAGGATGGAATTTTTCCATGACATCGCGAATCGTGAAAAAATTGCCTAAAGATTTAGACATTTTTTCACCATCGACATTGATAAAGCCTACGTGCATCCAATAGTTTACATATTGTTCGCCAGTTGCAGCTTCACTTTGCGCGATTTCATTTTCGTGATGGGGGAAGGTCAAGTCAGACCCACCACCATGAATATCAAAATGATTACCAAGGCAACATGTAGACATTGCTGAACATTCAATATGCCAACCTGGACGACCATTCCCCCAAGGAGATTTCCAAGAAGGTTCATTTTCTTTTGCATGCTTCCATAGCACAAAATCGAAAGGATGTTTCTTTTCAACTTCAACATCGACTCGTTCGGAAGCACCTGCTTGCATGTCTTCGAGTTTACGACCAGATAGACGCCCGTATTTTTTAAATTTTTCAACTTCGAAGTACACATCACCGTTTGACGCAGGATATGCAGTGCCATTATTGACCAAAGTACCAATCATATTTTGCATTTGATCGATGTACTCTGTCGCACGAGGTGCTTCATCAGGTGCCAAGCATCCTAAATTAGCAGCATCTTCATTCATTGCCTGAATAAAGCGATCAGTGAGTGCTGTAATGCTTTCACCATTTTCATTTGCACGTGCAATGATTTTGTCATCAATGTCAGTAATATTGCGAATATATTTAACTTTCCAACCTTGGCTACGAAGAAAACGAATAATATAGTCAAATGCAACCATAACCCGAGCATGACCGATATGACAGTAGTCGTAAACTGTCATCCCACAGACATACATATCAATATGCCCTTCTTTGCGTGGTACAAACTCAACTTTTTTTCGTTGCTCTGAGTTATATAGAACAAATGGTTGCATAGGTCTTCAAAAAGCTAAAAAAATGGTGGTTCATCTTAACCTAAGGCTTATCTTTCACAAAGTTTTATGCGTAAAAAATCTATGCAAATGAAATTTATACATTTAAGAAAAAGATACTTGCATGCTTATGTTAATATATGAAGAATAATTTAATGATTGAAATTGTGGCTGAATCCAGCCTCAAGGTGCCCAGATTTGAATTCTGAAAATACTACATATCCAATTGATTTTCAAAAGGTTGCAAAAGAAACCTTAGAGATTGAGCGTCAAGCTTTATCGGTACTATCCAGTCAGATTGATGATCGTTTTTCCCAAGCATGTCAAATTATCCTACAGTGTCAAGGTCGTTTAGTGGTCACTGGTATGGGGAAATCTGGTCATATCGGTAGAAAAATGGCCGCAACATTTGCATCAACAGGAACGCCGTCTTTCTTCATGCATCCAGGTGAAGCTGGCCATGGTGATCTCGGGATGTTAGTGCGTGGAGATGTGCTGATCGCGATTTCGAACTCTGGTAAAAGTGATGAAATCATGATGTTAATGCCACTCATCAAACATTTGGGTGTGCCATTGATAACAATTTCAGGTGATGACCGTGGACCAATGCCACAGAACGCTGATGTTGCGCTTACACTTGGTCATATTCAAGAGGCATGCCCATTAGGTTTGGCACCAACTTCAAGCACGACAGCGACTTTAGCTTTAGGTGATGCTTTGGCTGTTGCTTTACTTGAAGCGCGTGGATTTACTGCAAATGATTTTGCCATGTCGCATCCAGCTGGTGCACTCGGTAAGCGATTACTGTTGCATGTTAAACATCTGATGCACGTGGGTGACTCTCTACCAAAAGTTTCACCAGATACACCAATGAATAAAGTTTTATACGAAATATCAAACAAACGTCTCGGATTAACCACAATTGTGGATGAAAATGATGTTCTGTTAGGTATATTTACGGATGGTGACTTGCGACGTCTCATTGATAAGCAACAAGGTTTTGATGTTAATCTTGCTGTATCAAAGGTTATGATTGAAAATCCTCTAACCATTTCACAAGAAGCAAGAGCGGTTGAAGCGCTAGAGCAAATGAATGCAAAAAAAATCAATCAATTTGTAGTAGTCAATGATGCCAAACAAGTGATTGGTGTGATTAGCATGCACGATTTAATTCAAGCTGGGGTAAATTAATTCATGGCATCTTATGTATTGTTAGAACAAGCACGACATATCGAAGCGTTGGTTTTGGATGTGGATGGTATTCTAAGTGATGGTTTTGTAACGTTGACGAACTCAGGTGATGAAATTAAGTCATTTGATATTCGTGATGGACTTGGGATGAAACTTGTTCAGCAAGCTGGAATTAAAGTTGTCATTATTACCGGTCGCCAAAGCAATATTGTGGCAAAGCGTATGAATGATCTAGGTGTAGACTTAGTTTATCAGGGGCGTGAAGACAAAGGGACTGCCTTACAGCAAGCTTGTACGCAACTGGGTTTAAAACCAGAAGATTGCTTGTATATGGGGGATGATTGGCCAGATTTATCAGCTTTTGCGATTGCGGGAATGAAAGTAACAGTGCCAAATGGTCATGTTGAAGTTCGTCGTCGTGCAGACCTTGTAACCCAAGCTTATGGTGGTCGTGGCGCTGTGCGTGAAATTTGTGACATGTTATTGTTGTCAAAAGGGGTTTACCATGAACTTCTTGAAAAATATTTGGCTGTAACGCATTAATATGCAGTTGATATGAACGCTGAATATAGTTGATGATTTATGGATACTAAAGTTTTATACATTACTGCTGTTATTGTCGCTGCTATAAGTGGTGGCTATTATTATTACAGCGGTAAAGGGAAAAAATTAGAGGGTTCATCCGCTCAATCGATGACATATTCGGCAAAGAATATTAATCTTTTGCAAACTGATGAAAAAGGCATGCTTTATGTTAAGGCTACAGTGGATGAGCTGAACCAAGATATGAAACAGAAAACATCAAGCTTGCAGAATTTAAATGCCAGCATGTTTACTGATAATGTAGAAGACGCTACGTTTTATGCTAAACAAGCGCATGGTTACAATGACAATGAGAAGATTGTGTTATCTGGAGATGTTGTTGCAACCAAGCAAGGAGAAATGGGCAAAATGGTTTTTCGAACCGATGCGCTTACAGGATATCCAAAAACAAGAAAGCTTGAAACATCTGAGCAAGTTACTGTACAAACACCAAAAGCAGATTTTGTCAGCCAAGGCTTAGAAGCAGATTTGAATGAAGGTCAGTACGATTTTAAAAATATTCGAGGAAAGTATGCACCAAACTAAACCTTCTTATTTATCAGGTTCGAAAATGCTTAAAGCAATAGCAATGGTGGCACTCAGTTCTATTTCTGTTATGGCATTTGCATTGCCCAGTGATCGTAATCAACCTATCATGCTTTTAGCTGATCGTGCGACCTATAATGACAAAACAGGTATAACGACCTATATTGGGAATGTTTCTGTTGAACAAGGTACTTTCAAGTTAAATGCAGCCTCTATAGTTGCTAATCTCAATGCCAATCGCCAAATTAGCTCAGTAAATGCGTCAGGTTCTCCTGCAAAGTTCCAACAGCAATTAGAGTCTAAACGTGGCATTGCACGTGGTGAAGCCTCTAAAATTGTATATAACGCTGATACAGGCATTATTACTTTGTCGGGTAATGCATATTTGTATCAAGATGGCGCAAGTATTCGTGGGAATACTTTGCGTTATAGTATGAATAAGGGTGATATCGAAGTTGTAGGCGGTGGCAGTAGTGAAACGGGTAGTTCAAAAGGTCGCGTACAAATTATAATTCCTCCTTCTGCCTCAAAATCATTCTCTGGAGTACGTGATTAATGAGTGTCGATGAATCACCAATCCAAACATTAAAAATTAAACATCTTGCCAAAGTTTATAGTAAACGCTGGGTGGTGAAAGATGTTTCATTTAGCATGCAGAGTGGTCAAATTGTTGGTTTGCTTGGACCGAACGGGGCCGGAAAAACGACAAGCTTTTACATGGTAGTCGGACTGGTTCGAATGGATAAAGGTGAAATTCACTTAGATAATCTTGATCTTTCGGACCTTGCAATGCATGAGCGTGCTCGTCATGGAATTGGTTATTTGCCACAAGAGGCTTCAATTTTTCGTAAATTGAGTATTTCAGATAATATTATGGCGATTCTTGAAACGCGGAAGGATCTTAATAAGCAACAACGTAAAGAGAGACTTCAAGAGTTATTAGAAGACTTTAAAATTACACATATTAAAGATTCTTTGGGGATGAGTGTGTCAGGGGGGGAACGTCGCCGTGCTGAAATCGCTCGAGCATTAGCCGCCGATCCTAAGTTTATGCTCCTTGATGAGCCTTTTGCTGGGGTAGATCCAATTTCTGTAGGTGATATCAAAGATATCATTCGCAATTTAAAAGAACGAGGAATAGGTGTGCTTATTACAGATCATAACGTTCGCGAAACGCTCGCGATTTGTGAGCATGCTTATATAGTTAGTGAAGGATCCGTCATTGCAGAAGGGACCCCAGATCAAGTACTTATGGATGAAACTGTCCGTAAAGTTTATTTAGGTGATGATTTCACAGTTTAAAAAAATAGTGTGATATCTATAAAATAATGTTGTTTTATAGATATTTAGACTGTAAATTAACTCAAACAAATCGTAAGTTTACAATTGACGCAGAAATAATATAAAAATCATTGTAGAATACGATTGATTTTATGTGACGTAGTTCACACTTTTTAATAGAGATTACAAGTGGCTAAACATCAATTAAGTCAGAAGGATATGGGGTATATCACGCTGTTTGCGATCAGTTTATGTGCGACACAAGTACATGCTGAAGATGCAATCGCTCCTCTAGCAATTGACGATACCCAACGTGCACTATCAGCAGAATTACAAAAACCCAAAATCAATTTTAGTTTGGAAAAAAAGACTGTTGAAGATATACCTGAACAGCTTGAAAAGCCACGTTTTAAATTATTCCAATCGAAATCCAAAATCTCGAAAGAGCAAGTGAAAGAACAGGTTCTTGTTCCTAAAGTTATTGAACAAGTTCCTGATTTAGACGACATAGTCGAAAATGAAATTGCTCAAGTTAACACTATACCTTTATCTAATTCGCAGTCTCAGAATGAGTCGAAGGAAAAGACTCAAAAGAAATCTTTCTTTGCATTTGTTAAGCGTGAAAAAGCGGCATCTGAACCAAAAGTATTGCTGCCAAAGGTAAAGCAGGATATTGAAGAGGCTTCAGCTCCAAATGTTCTAAAACCTACTATTTCATCTACTGTACAACCCGCTACTAAAGACACTCGTCAGGTTTTAAAACCGCTTAAACCAAAGATCCAAAATCAACTAACAGAATCTTTAATTGACGCGCAACACGCAAAATTACTAGAAAATGAAACATCGGTTTCAGAAGACAAAACAGAAAAACCAAAAAGTAAACTCTTTACATTTATTGGGAATATAGGCAAAGATAAAACTAAGTTGGATAAGGGTCATCACCAAGCTACTGGCAATGTTTCAAATACAAAAGTTTTGACACCTACTTTACAAAAATCGGTGAGTGAATCTTCATTGAAAGTGTCTAGTACACCAAAACCGAAGATTGTTAATGATCAACAAATCAACAGCCAAAACAACTTGCTACAAGCTCCACCTTCAACTGTAGCGAAAGTTGAACATCGTCAAAGTCTTGTATCTAAAGCCAAAGCTTTTTGGCCTTTTAAATCAGGTTCTCATAATAAGTTAGAAACACAGAATGTAATTGAGCGTCCAAACTTGATCGTTCAGCAACCGACTAGTGCTTTGGCTGTAAATAAACCTACAATTGTTTATTCAAAACCAATAGAGCAGAAAGCGAAAATATCTGAACAATCGCAGTCGATTAAGCCAGTTGTAAATATTAAGCCTAAAGCTGATCAAGTCGTCTCTGAACAAAAATACAATACGGTGAATGCTGAACCTCAAGCAAAGAAAAAATTCAGTTTAACTGCATTAAAATCAAATATGGATCAGTTTTTTAAACCTAAAGCTGATGATGACTTTAGACAAGTTAAGTTAAATGAACTGAGTGATTTTAGCTTTGATCCTAAACAGGTCGAACAATTGCCTGTGATAACGACACAAGCTTCGCCTAGTGCTCCAGTATCTTTGATGCCACTTGTGAATGGTACGGCTGATAAACAAACGTTAAGCTTATACGATGCGATTAAGATTGCAGTAGCTAGACATCCTGAAGTGACACAAAGTGTTTCTTCACTCGCATCACAAAATGCATTTATTGATGTTGCTAAAGCCGGTTATTACCCACAGTTGAGTGCAGGTGTTTCAACTGGAGATATGACTTCAGGAGAAAGAGGGCGTCAATTATTTAATGTCAATGCGACACAACTACTTTTTGACTTTGGTAAACAAAAATCACTAGTTAGTACAGAAGAAGCCAAGTTGCAGTTTAGCCAAGCTCAAGTTCTTGTCACAATTGACCAAATTGCTCTTGAAGTGGCTTCTGCCATCGTGAATATTAAGCGATATGAAGAAATTACACGTATTGCACGTGAGCAAATTGCTGGTATATCACGAATCCGAGAAATTGCTAATTTACGTGCAGAGGCAGGTATCAGCAGTCAGGCCGATCCAATCCAAGCGCAATCATATTATGAATCTGCACAATCAAATTTAATTCTGCAAGAAACACAGCTCAATGTATTTAAACAACGTCTTAGAACTTTGATGGGAACAGATATATCAAAATATAACTGGGAGATACCTGAGAGTTTAATTAAGGCTTCAGATATTTATTCAGAGCCAAAGTTTAACGAAATTCCGAAAATGATGGCTGCCAAAGCTGAAGTTGATGTTGCAGAATTGGAAAAAAAACAAACTCAATTGAGTCGTTATCCTACGTTAAATGTTAAAGGTACATTGAGTCAAGCAGTCAACGGACGTAATCCGAATAACAATCAAGACGATGGAACAGATAGTTCTATTATGCTTGAAGCAAATAGTACTTTCTTCCAAGGTGGTGCAATTAGTTCACGCAGTCGTGCGGCATCGTTTGCAGAAGAAGCTGCTAAAGCAAAAGTAAATGCAGTTTATTTAGAAACAATTGATGAAATTCGTCGTGCTCAAGAACAAGTTGAAAATAAACAGCGACAAATGAAAGTATTAATTGATCAACAAGCGACATCAGTCAGAACAAAAGAGTTATATCAAGAACAATATAAACTTGGCACTCGTACAGCTGTTGATCTTTTAAATGCTGAACAAGCGATTCACCGTTCAAATTCAGATATTGAAACGGCACGTTATGATATTTATGAAAACTTAGTTCAATATATTGCCGCTTCTGGTAAGAGCCGCGATGTATATCAACTTAATAATTTGACCATTCAAGGGGTAGAATTGAAACCATGAATACAAGAATAAATTATCAACCATGGTTACAAGGTGTCCTGACGGTTGCACGTCATTATCGAATTGAAACCTCTGCTGAACGTATTCGCTTAGAACTAAACTGGAATCAGAACCAGTCAGTCGATGACATCTTGGCAATTATGACACGCCAAGTAGGTTTGCATGTCCGTAAAGTGGATTTTAGCCCCGATATTTTAAATCCGTGGCGTTTACCGGTATTGGTCGGATTTAAAGATGGGCAAGTTGGGGTCATTGATCGTGCAGATGCACAAGGTAACGCAAGTGTTCAACTGAGCGGTGATGAAGGGTTAGCACAGACATTTTCAGTAGATACATTGTTAGATGTCATCGACTCAGTCTATATTTTAAGACCAGAAACCTCAGTACCTGATGCGCGTATTGACGAATACATTAAACCGTACGAAAAAAATTGGTTTTGGGAAATTGTATTACGCGATTGGAAACGCTATATCGATATTATGTTTGCATCATTGCTTGCAAACGTATTAGCACTCGCGACAATCGTATTCTCGATGAATGTGTATGACCGCGTTATTCCAGCACAATCTATTCCAACCTTGTGGGTACTGGCAGGTGGTGTATTACTTGCTGCAATCTTTGAATTCGCATTGAAATACTCACGATTAATTCTTTCAGATATGATTGGTAAGCGTGCGGATTTAAGAGTCTCAGATCGGGTCTTTGGTCATGCTTTACGTATTAAAAATAGTGAACGATCTAAATCCACGGGAACGTTTATTTCACAAATTCGTGAATTAGAAGGTGTGCGTGAGCTTGTAACATCTACAACAATTACCGCCTTTGCTGATTTACCATTCTTTTTCCTGTTTCTTGGTATTTTTTGGCTTATTGGTGGCAATCTTTTCTGGGTAATTTTGGTGGTTGTACCGCTGATGATTATTCCAGGGCTTTTGGCGCAAAAAAAATTAGCGCAATTGGCTAAAGAGGGTATGCGTGAGTCATCAATACGAAATGCGATTCTCGTTGAAGCTGTTCAAGGTATTGAAGATATTAAACTGCTACGTGCAGAGTCTCGCTTTCAAAATCAGTGGAATCACATGAATGATGTTTCAGCTTCTATCAGCATGAAACAACGTAAAATTGTAGGCGTATTGAATCTTTGGACACAAAAATTACAGGGATTGACCTTTGCAATTGTAGTATTGGTGGGTTGTTTTGCGGTAATGGATGGAGAAATGACCACCGGTGCGTTGGTGGCATGTTCGATTCTATCATCACGTATGTTAGCGCCAATTGCACAGGTTACAGGTGTTCTTGGTCGTTATCAGCAAGCTAAAACAGCGAAAGAAAGTCTTGATGAATTAATGAGTAAACAGGTTGACCATCCTGAGCGTTCACAATTGATTCAGCGATCAGTACTTGATGGTCATTATGAATTAAATGGTGTGGTCTTTAAATACGGCGAAGAAGATCCTAAACCAAGTGTCGTTATTCCTAAACTTGAAATTAAACCAGGTGAAAAAATTGCGATTCTTGGGCGTAACGGTGCAGGTAAATCGACCATTCTTCAATTACTTTCAGGTATGCAAACTGCAGTTCAAGGTAAGGTTCAATTAGATAATATTGATATTACCTTGTTAGATCCATCGGACGTTCGTCGTGACGTAGGTTTGTTGAATCAAAATGCGCACCTATTCTTTGGTACAGTCAGAGAAAATTTAACGTTAGGTGCACCCTTAGCTACCGATGATGATTTATTAAAAGCACTTGCTGTAACCGGTGCACTTAACTTCATTCAAGAAAAGAAAGAAGGATTGGATCATATTATTTTAGAAGGTGGTGTAGGCTTCTCAGGTGGACAACGTCAGGCACTTTTATTGTCAAGACTCCTCATTTGTCAGCCAAATATTCTGTTGTTAGATGAACCTACAGCTGCGATTGATGATGTATCTGAAAAACAATTAATTGATCATATGAAGAACTGGCTTGGACATCGCACATTGGTTGTGGCAACCCACCGCCGTGCAGTATTAGAGTTAGTGGATCGTATTATTGTGGTGAATGATGGTCGTATCGTTATGGATGGCCCACGTGATCAAATTTTAAATAATTCTGGCCAGCAACAAGCAAATTCAGGGGCTAAATCATGAGCGAAGAATTAAAACAACAACGTTCATTAAAAGTGTCTCAGTTAGAGCCACCATTACCGAAGGTCAGTATTACGATTTGGATTATTGGTCTGGGTTTGCTTGCACTCATTATTTGGGCAGCTATTTTCAAACTTGAAGAAGTTTCTAATGGTACAGGTAAAGTGGTTCCAACTTCTAAGGAACAAGTGATTCAATCTTTAGAGGGCGGGATTCTAACCAAACTTGAAGTTAAAGAAGGTGATATTGTTGAAAAAGGGCAAACCCTTGCTCAACTTGATCCGACACGATTTGCTTCAAATGTCGGTGAATCAGAATCGTTACTACTGTCATCGCAAGCAACAGCTGCGCGTTTACGTGCGGAAGTGAATGGTGGTCCACTGGTATTTCCAGAATCAGTTCAAAAGATTCCAAAATTGGTTGCTGAGGAAACTCAGCTTTATCGTTCTAGACGTGCCAATATGGAAGAATCCATTGCTGGCTTAACGCAAGCACTTACGTTAGTTCAGCAAGAATTGAGAATGACAGAACCGCTTGTTGCCAAAGGTGCTGCGAGTGAAGTTGAAGTTTTACGTTTAAAACGTCAAGCAAATGAATTGACCAACCAAATTAACGATATTCGTAACCAGTACTATGTTCAGGCACGTGAAGAATTATCTAAGGCGAGCACGGATGTCGAAACTCAACAACAAGTGATCAAAGGTAAATCGGATAGTCTGAATCGTACAATCTTTAAAGCACCAGTCCGCGGTGTAGTGAAAGAAATTGATGTGATGACTTTGGGTGGAGTTATTCCTCAGAATGGTAAGTTGATGACCATTGTTCCATTGGATGAACAACTTTTAATTGAGGCGCGAATTTCACCGCGTGATATTGCATTTATTCATCCTGGACAGGAAGCTTTAGTTAAAATCACTGCGTACGATTATTCAATTTACGGTGGCTTAAAAGGAGAGGTAACAGTCATTTCTCCTGATACGCTACGTGATGAAGTTAAACAAGATCAGTTTTATTATCGTGTGTATATTCGTACTGATTCAGACAAGCTTTATAACAAAGCTGGGCAAGCTTTCCCAATCACGCCGGGTATGGTATCAACGGTTGATATTAAGACAGGTCAAAAAACGATTCTTGAATACCTGTTGAAACCATTCAATAAGGCGAAGGAAGCGTTACGCGAACGATAATCTTTATTTTTCAGTCTGTTTAAAACCCAATCAATGATCTTTTGATTGGGTTTTTTAATATGATTGAATCACGCATAATGTATTTGAGTTCAATTGTTGTAATTTACCATGCCATTTACTCTTGCTCAGACTTATATCTATGAAGAAGATATTAAGAAAAGCCGTTTTCAGGCGATCACCGCACCTGTGGAAAATGAACAGGATGTAAAAGAGTTTTTAAACCAGTATTTTGATGCCTCGACGACCCATCAATGCTGGGCATGGAAAATTGGGCAGCAAGTCCGTTTTAATGATGATGGAGAACCTTCAGGAACAGCTGGAAGACCCATACTTGCAACGATTGAAGGGAATGAGCTCACTAATATTATTGTATTGGTAAACCGCTGGTATGGTGGTATCAAACTCGGAACTGGAGGCTTGGTACGAGCATACGGAGGTGTAGCAGGGCAATGCTTATTACAGGTCGAAAAAATTGAACTCATCGAAAAGAAAACTGTAAATTTTAAATGCCAATTTAATGAGTGGTCGATTTTTCAATATGAGTTAAATCAACAAAAAATTGAATATATTGAGGAATATGTTGACTCTGGGGTGTTGATTACTGCACGTATGCAAATTCATGAAATTGAGCCGTTTAAACTGAAAATCCAAGATGTGACTCGTGGACGTGAGCAATTGAATATAGAGGATGTCGAACGTGACGGAACATGATCCTTTACTCAAGTACCGAGAACAGCATAAACATCGTTTGAATTACATGCCTTGGTTATATTGGTCACTCAAGGCAAAGCATCGTGAATGGGCTGAAGCTTGGCAAAAAGATTATCAAGCCTATTTAATGGACATGGAGACTGTTGAAATTGGAGAAAATTGTTTCATTTCCCCTTTAGCCCATATTTTTGCTGAGCGTGGTCGGAAGATCATTATTGGAGATAATACTTTTATTGCCGCGGATTGTACCTTGCATGGTCCTTTAGAAATTGGGTCTGAAGTCGCCGTTAATCATCATTGTATTTTAGATGGTGGACGCGTTGGGATTAAGATTCATGACCAAGTACGGATCGCAGCTTATTGTCATCTTTATGCATTTGACCATGGCATGAGTTTAGATCAACCTATTTACCAGCAAGCAGTACGCTCAAAAGGCATTGAGATTCATCGTGATGTTTGGTTAGGGGCGCATGTGGGCATTAAAGATGGCGTGACCATACATGAACAGGTGATTGTAGGTATGAATAGTATGGTTACTAAGGATATTCAGGCAAGAGAAGTTGTTGCAGGGAATCCAGCTCAATTTATACGAATGCGTGAATAATTCGTAACGCGAAAGATTGAATTAAATTACATAAACCATGTTCATTTGCCCGAAAGCTATGATAGTTTAAAGAAAAGAACAATCAGACATCATGTCAAAGTGAGGCAATCATGAACCGTGTAATTGCGTGTATTGATTCATCCCCATGTATTCATGCCTTAGCTGAAGCAGCAGCCTGGATTGCGGATCGAACTAAACGTGAGTTAGTCCTTTTACAGGTTTTAGATTACTATCCTGCAAGTTATCATCTGGGTGAAATTAGTGGTGTGATTGGATTTGAAAGTAATGCGATGCTCTTAAAAGAACTCGCGGAATTAGAACAAAAACAAAGTGAATTAGCTTTAGATTATAGTAATAATCTTCTTTCACATATTTCAGAAGTGATCGAAGAAAAATATGGTATTACGCCGATAAAAATTCAAGAAAAAGGCGATTTCCTCGAACAGAGTTTCAATGTTTTAAATGAAAATGATATTGCGATTATTGGTCGAGTGGGTGAGCGCTCCGCAGAAAAACACAAAAGTTTAGGGAGTAATGTAGAGAATTTTATTCGTGGTGCCCGTTGTACGGTTCTAACTGTTGGTGAAACCTTTAAGCCACCAACACGTTTTATTTTTGCCTATGAAGATTCTCAGACTTGTAAAGAAATGATGCATCGTGTTGCTAAAAGTGATTTATTAAGAACACTTCAGTGTCATTTGCTTTATGTGGGTGATCATCCTGAAATTCTTGATATCCCAGCTCAGTATTTACGTGAAGCTGGATTGGATGTGGTTGTTGAATATCGTTTTGGAGATGTCGCTGAGAATATTTTAGATTATCAGCAACAACATCAAATTCAATTAATTGTGCTAGGCGCTTATAGTCGCAGTAAAGTAAAACAATTTTTCTTGGGCAGTATTACGACCAATATATTTAGAAATTCAGTCGTTCCATTGTTGGTTGCTAAATGATCAATAAATTTTGATTAATTTTACTTGATAAATATTCGGTCAACTTAACTGGTAGAAGGTGGATAAATTTTTAGAATAATAGGGTTTTATGGTTTGATTATTTTATAATCTTTTTATTAAAACGTATGAAAATCAGGTGTTTGCCATAATATTTTATTTTTATCCACAGGAATACAAACAGGAATCGGGGATAACTTTTTCAGGGCTTTAGTGCAAGAAAAAGGAGTATTCAAATTGATGAATACTCCTTTAGGTGATACTAATGACTAGTATTAAGATTTATTTGACAATCGCCAGTGCAAAACCATCATGTCCTTTACTGCCGACGGTTTGTAAGGCTGTACTCGACAGTAGTCGAGGATGATTCTGCATAAGGCGGTACATTTCACGAATACCTTCGATGCTTGGTTTGACATTTTTTTCATCCAAAATATCACCAGCGCGAATCACATTATCTAAAAAAATAATGGTACCTGAGCGTGAAAATTTAAGTGATAGTTCTAAATACTCTGGGTAACTTTGTTTATCAGCATCAATAAATATAAAGTCAAATGGCTCAAAATTTTCAGGTAAAGATTTGAGAATATCCGCAGCGCGACCGACTTTTAATTCAACCGTTTGCTTTAATTTCGCATTGTCGATATTTTCTTGACCGAGTGCTGCATGTGTATCACGACCCTCGATCGTAAGAATATATCCATCCTGAGGAAGAGCTCTTGCTAGCCACATGGTGCTATAAGCCGCAAAGGTTCCAAGCTCTAACACACGCTTACACTGATTCATTTGAATCAACATTTGTAATAACATGCCTTGGTTAGCAGCAACTGCTAGATGGTCAGGAAAACCCTTATCAGCTGTATTTTGTAGAGTCTGAGTTAAAATTGGATCTTCTGGCATCAGATGAGATTCAATATAAGCATCAATATCTGACCATTGTTGTTGCATAACTGAGTACCTGTAGGGAGTTCAGTGCATTGTAATCGTTTCGAGTGAATGTGCAAATTTCTGATGCTTTGATGCTGAAAAATCAGTCAAAAAAAAAGAGGTCAAAGACCTCTTAATTAAATGTGATCATCTAAAATTAGTAATGGCATAAAGATGTATTTCGAGTCAGATCGGGTCCCCAAGTTCGGTAACCTTGAGTATCAATATGTATTTGACCAGTCGCATACAAACCTAAGCCCATATTTAAGCTTTGACCATAATTTTGCCAAAATTGGCACAATTTAAATTTAGAATTTTCGATGAATGCATAATCTTCAGCCTGAGGAAATTCAGGACCGATTCTGAAATCAATGGCTGAGTTATACAAGTGTCGAGACGAACCTGCGCCACCAGCACACTGATTTAATGGAAGGTCACGATATACAGATGTAACCTCAAAATCAGTTAGAATCCTTGCTGCAACGAGATATTTAAATACTTTCAGTGTTGGTAACTGATTCGACCATAGCTCACGGTTTGGAACCATATATTCAGATCTACCACATTTCTGCCAAGCACGTGCTGATTTAAATAATTCAAAACTTGGGATAATATTGCCAACATTATTACGTTCTAAGTATTGTTCATATTCTCGTGCTTGAGCTTGGTTATTACCTTGCATCAGCCAAACACGATAAGAATTCGGCATGACTTTTGGTCGCGCTGGACGTTCATAGGTTATTTTTTCTTGTGGAATATATATGCGTTGACCATCATTGGTGACGATTGTTCGTCCTTTTTGAGGGGAGGACGTACATCCAATCAATATCAACGATATTGCACTGATTGAGCACAAGCCCTTCAAAATTAATTTCATTATAAATAAATTTTACTAAAGCAAATAAGTTTCTATTTTATGCTAATTGATTATCAAGAATGCGTATAAATTGCAAATAAATGTACCAATTGGGTATAAAAAAGATCAGCCGAAGCTGATCTCTCATTGGATTATTTTTCTAAATATTGCAATTTGTTTGGTTTGCCATTCCATTCTTCACGGTCAGCTGGCTGATCACCAATCTGAGTAATATTTGGCCATTTTTCTGCAAGTTCAGCATTGAGTTCGATAAAGACTTCTTGACCTTCAGGCAGTTCATCTTCCGAGAAAATGGCATTTGCAGGGCATTCAGGCTCACATAACGCGCAGTCAATACATTCATCTGGATTAATGACTAGAAAGTTTGGACCTTCATAGAAACAGTCAACTGGGCAAACTTCTACGCAGTCTTGATACTTACATTTAATACAATTTTCAGTGACAACAAAGGTCATGGCGTCAGCTACCTAAAAAATATGGTTCTAATAACGAATGCTGTATTTTAGGCAAATTGAACGAAACTAACAATTCCTTTTCTTGATATTTAATATAGGGGATGCTACTAAATCAGTAATATTTATGATGAGATCGTACTAATTTGCAAATTCTCAGGCATTCTGCCTCTGATTTCAAAAATCGTGATTAAAAAAAGCCAGCAGATCGCTGGCTTATTGATTGAGTGTGCTTGAACTAAGATTTTTGGAGTAATTGTTTGAGTTGGTAGAGTTGGTCTAAAGCCTGTCTTGGACTTAAGTCATCTACAATAATTTCTGAAAGAAGTTGTTCAACTTGAGAAGGTTGATGAATTTCAACCACATTTTCAACTTCAATAATTTTTTCTACAGGTTCACTATTTGAAAATAAATCTTGAGAGAACAGATCTTTTTGCACAGGTTGAGTTTGCAGTTGGAGTTTCTCCAGTTTTTTAAGTTTAGCTTGAGCCTCTTTAATCACGTTTTGAGGAATACCTGCTAGTTTAGCGACCTGTAAACCATGACTCTGACTTGCAGGACCTTTTTGAACCTTATGCAATAAGATGAGATGACCATTCACTTCTTGCGCAGTGACATGATAATTATCAATACACGGATCCATGCCTAATTCTGTTAATTCAAAATAGTGCGTTGCAAAAAGACATAAACATTTAATGCGATGCGTCAAATCAAGAACACACGCCCAAGCTAATGACAAACCATCATAAGTGCTTGTGCCACGACCTACTTCGTCCATCAATACCAAAGATTGTTGAGTGGCATGATGTAAAATTTGAGAAGTTTCCGTCATTTCCACCATAAATGTAGATTTGCCAGAAGAAAGATCGTCTGCTGAACCGATACGCGTAAAGATCCGATCAATAGGTCCCAATTTTGCAGATTTCGCTGGAACGAAACTACCGCAATATGCCAATAGCGTAATTAACGCCGTCTGACGCATGAATGTAGATTTACCACCCATATTTGGGCCTGTGATAATCGACATACGATGCTGCACATCTAGATAAGTATCATTTGGGGTGTAAGGCGTTTTAATCAGTGATTCAACAACGGGATGGCGTCCTGCTTGAATGTGTATTCCAATTTCAGGGCTAAATTCCGGACGATTCCAATTATATAATCTTGATAGATGTGCGAAGTTTGTAAGAACATCCAGTTGAGCAATAGCGCTCGCCATCATTTGAAGATTGGCGATATCTTGACGTAATTCATCCAATAACATTTCAAACAAAAGTTTTTCACGAGCCAATGCACGTGATTCGCTTGAAAGCACTTTATCTTCGAAAGACTTCAATTCAGGGGTGATATAACGTTCAGCATTTTTTAATGTTTGACGACGAATATAATGGGCAGGAGCTTGTTCTGCTTGCACTCTGGTTAATTCAATATAGTAGCCACTCACTCGGTTATAACCGATTTTTAGTGTGTTTATACCTGTTGTTTCTCTTTCTTTGATTTCTAAATCAATTAAAAATTGTCCTGCATGATCGCGTATTTGACGAAGTTCATCCAATTCATGATCAAAACCATTTGCAATGACATTACCATCTCTGAGTAGAACAGGTGGGTTTTCCACAATGGCTGACATGAGGCGATGATGTAAACCATTAAAGTCACCCAATTCCTCATTCAGTTGATTGATTAAAGCGGATTGCGGTGTTGAGGTCATTGGTGCTAATGCATGGCGTAAATACGGGATCTGAGCACATGCTTGACGTAGTTGCACTAAATCACGTGGTCGCGCACTTCCTAATGCCACACGGCTGAGTACGCGTTCGATATCACTGATTTCTTTTAATACCAGACGAATTGGAGCTTCATGATAGCCAGATAATATGGTTTGTATCGCATCTAGACGCTGATCCAACAACGCAGTATCACGAATCGGTTGCATTAACGTTCGACTAAGCAGTCGGCTACCCATAGCCGTTTGGCATTGGTTGGTTAAATCAAATAATGAAGTGCCATGCTCAAACAAAGGATCAATAATCTCTAGATTTCGTCGCGTCACAGGATCAAGTGCAATAAAGTCGGAGCTTTGTTCAAGTCGAATTGAACGAATATGTGGCAATGCCGTCTTTTGGGTATCTTTGGCATAATGAATTAAAGCTGCCGCAGCTGCTTTCGCCAACTCAAGATGTTCAATTCCGAAACCAGATAAAGTACTTACGGCGAATTGATCACATAAAGTTTTTTGCGCATTATTCAGATTGAAGTCTACGTTTGGGCGTTTTGTAACGGGACAATCAAGAATTTGCTTAATCTGTTCAACCACTTCTGGATGCTTGAAATCCTCATCAATCAAAAGTTCACTTGGCATAAGACGCGCAAGTTCCAGAGGAAGTTGTTCAGCTTGAAAACTTTGTTGTTGGACTTTAAAAATACCTGCACTGAGATCTAATAGGGCGATACCAATTTCATCAGATTTAATACAGATGGATACTAAATTTGAACTCTGATGGGCATTCAGCAATGCGTCGTCTGTCAATGTACCCGGTGTAATAATTCTGACTACACCACGTTCAACAGGTCCTTTACCAGTGACTTCCCCAAGTTGTTCACAAATAACAACGGTTTCACCTTTTTTAACTAAACGCGCTAAGTATCCTTCTGCTGCATGATACGGAACTCCAGCCATTGGTATCGGTTGTCCATTCGCTTTACCACGGTGGGTTAACGTAATCCCTAAAATTTTGGCGGCTTTATGCGCATCGTCAAAAAATAACTCGTAGAAATCACCCATACGATAGAACATTAACGAATGCGGGTGCTGTAATTTCACCGTCATATATTGCTGCATCATTGGCGTCAATGTTGAAAGATCGATATTGGATTGATCTAAAGTCATCTTTGAAAAAAACCTGTAGTTAAATTTTGAAACGAAGAAGTACTGCTCAAGCTTAGCATGAGAAAAAATGCGTAAATCGATTATAAGATCTATTTTTAGCAAAAGATAAATGAGTCGAACCAATATTATAACCAACGACTCAATTTCGTTCATTGAATAATTAAATTCGATATCCATTTATGCAAATTCTTTGTGTAAAGAATCAGCAGTCTCTGGATAGTCTCCGCATCTTTTGGACAGTTTGTTATCGCATTTCATTTCATGATCAGATCATATTCGATGTCTTAGGGAAGAAAAAATGACAGGTCAAACGATTGAGATCACTACCAAATCGGGGAATCGCTATTCAGGGTATTTGGCAGTCCCAGAAGCAAAGAAAGGTCCTGGGATTGTATTGTGTCATGAAATATTTGGTATCAATGCAGCGATGCGAGCAAAAGCTGACTTTCTCGCAGAGGAAGGCTATACCGTTTTAGTCCCTGATCTATTTTGGCGTACTGCACCAAACATTGATTTAGGTTATACACCTGAGGATTTTGAAAAAGCTTTTCAACTTTATCAGCAATATGATGAAGATCAGGGTGTAAATGATATTCGTGAAAGTTTAGATTTTTTAACGACTTTAGATGCGTGTGACACGACTACGGGTCAGTCAGTGGTTGGATATTGTCTTGGTGGAAAACTTGCATATTTGGCTGCATGCCGTATTGATAACTTAGCGTGTTCGGTTGCTTACTACGGTGTAGGCATTGAAAAAGCGCTCGATGAACTCTCGAATGTGAAGGGTAAGCTTGTGCTACACATGGCTGAACTTGATCAATTCTGTCCAGCTGAAGCGCGAAATCAAATTACTGAAGCATGCGCACAATTTAAACATATTCATGCTTATGTTTATGAAGGTGTTGATCACGCATTTGCACGACCGAACAGCGATCATTATCACAAACCATCGGCGCGATTTGCCCATGAACGTACCGTAACAGCATTACATGAAACGGTTGGCCCTCACTATGACTTAGTTGCATTGTGGGAAGAGCATATCAGACATGAGTTCGACACGCGCGATGTACCAGCAACCATGGCAACGATGGTCGCTCAACCATATGTGAATCACATTCCAACATTGACAGGTGGTGTGGGATATAGCCAGTTAGCGCGATTCTATCGATATCATTTTGTACATCAAAACCCTCAAGATATGAAAATCACCTCAATTTCTAGAACTGTGGGATCTACTCAGGTTGTGGATGAATTCATCATGAGTTTCACTCACGACACTGAAATTGATTGGTTATTACCAGGTGTAAAACCGACTGGAAAATATGTCGAAATTCCAATGTTGGGGGTCATTCAGTTTAGAGGTCCAAAACTTTGTCACGAACATATTTATTGGGATCAAGCTTCTGTACTTGTCCAAATCGGATTACTTAATCCAGAAGGATTGCCTGTTGCAGGTGTAGAAACAGCGAAAAAACTTTTAGATGAAGATATTCCTTCAAATGGCTTGATGCCAAGTTGGGAGTCGAGTGTTGGTAAGCCAATCGAATAATCAAAATATATGGGGCAAAAAATGGAATTAAATATTAAAGATAAAGTTGCCATTGTCAGTGGTGGATCAACGTTGATTGGACAGGCTGTGGTTCAAAGTCTCGTGAATTTAGGGGCTAAAGTTGCCATTTTAGACATTGATGACTACGGAAAAACCATAGCTGCGCAACATCCTTATGAAGTGATGTTTATACAAACTGATCTAACGTCAGACATCGCAATTAAGGAAGCGGTGAACAGCATTAGAAATCATCTAGGTGAAGTCAGTTATTTGGTGAACTTGGCATGTACCTATCTTGATGATGGTTTCAAATCACCACGATCAGATTGGTTAAAAGCATTAGATATCAATTTGGTGTCTATTGTTGAGCTAACGCGTGCCGTATATGAAGATTTGCAAAAAAATAAAGGGTCAGTGGTGAATTTCACCTCGATTTCAGCGCAATGTGCTCAAACGGGGCGTTGGTTATATCCAGTGTCTAAAGCAGCAATTTTACAACTGACCAAATCAATGGCAATGGATTTTGCGCCAGATGGTATCCGTGTCAATTCAGTTTCACCAGGTTGGACTTGGTCGAGAGTGATTTCTGAAGTGAGTGGACAAAATCGTGCGAAAGCTGATGCTGTAGCAAGTGATTATCATCTCTTGGGACGTTTGGGTAATCCGGCAGAAGTGGCAAATGTAGTGACATTCTTATTGTCGGATGCTGCAAGTTTTGTGACTGGCGCAGATTATGCGGTAGATGGTGGGTATTCAGTCATGGGGCCTGAAACGAATCAACCCGCAATACCACGTTTAGCAGAATAAATTAAATATTGGAGAATAAAGATGAGAAAAATTGCAATTGTTGGTGCAGGTCAGTCAGGACTTCAACTTGGATTAGGACTGCTTGATAAGGGATATGACATCACGATTTTGTCGAATAAAACTCCTGATGAGATTCGTCAAGGTAAAGTCATGTCTAGTCAATGTATGTTCCATACTGCGTTACAGACTGAGCGTGATTTAGGATTAAATTTTTGGGAAGAGCATTGTCCAGCGGTAGAAGGTATTAGTTTTGCTTTGGTTGATCCAGCAAGTGGTGAAAGAGCATTTAAATGGAGTGCGCGATTAGAGCGTTATGCTCAATCTGTTGATCAACGTGTCAAGATGCCTTATTGGCTTGAAGAGTTTCAGCGCCGTGGAGGCAAGTTTGTTCTCCAAGATGTCGGTCTAAATGAATTAGAACATTTGGCTGACGAGTATGAATTAGTGCTATTGGCTGCGGGTAAAGGTGAAGTTGTTAAAGAGTTTGTACGTGACGCAGAACGTAGTACTTTTGACAAACCTCAGCGTGCATTGGCTTTGACTTATGTGAATGGAATGAAGCCAATTTCACCATACTCGAGAGTGAGCTTTAATATTATTCCTGGGGTGGGTGAGTATTTTTGTTTTCCTGCGCTTACAGTAAATGGTCCATGTGACATTATGGTTTTTGAAGGAATTCCCGATGGTCCTATGGATTGCTGGGCTGAAGTTAAAACACCAGAAGAGCATTTAAATAAAAGCTTAGAAATTCTGAAAGAACATTTGCCGTGGGAGTATGAGCGTTGTCAAGACGTAACGCTTACGGATAATGGCGGATATTTAGCAGGACGTTTCCCGCCAACGGTACGTAAACCTGTCATGACATTGGCTTCTGGTAAAAAAATATTTGGTATGGCAGATGCATTGGTGGTGAATGATCCAATCACAGGTCAAGGATCAAATAATGCAGCTAAATGTAGCAAGGTTTATTTCGATGCGATTTTAGCACACGGTAATCAAGCGTTTACTCAAGATTGGATGGAGTCAACGTTTGAGAAATATTGGTCATATGCTGAAAAAGTCGTGAGCTGGACAAATAGTTTATTGGTTCCACCTCAACCTCATGTTGTTGAGCTACTAGGTGCAGCCTCTCAGAATCACAATTTAGCTTCTCAGATCGTTAATAATTTTGATGATCCACGTAACTTTTCACCGTGGTGGTTTGACGAAAACGCAGCGAAAGAATTATTAGAAACAGATCAAGTTTCTCAAGTGGCTTGATGGAACTGAGGTGTTAAAAATGGATGTATTAGATAAAATTAATCTGCAAGAGATTGACATCAGTAATCCTCGCGAGATTCGTAATCTTCTTGGTCAGTTTGCCACAGGTGTTACTGTAATCACCACACGTGGAACGGATGGCCGAAAAGTGGGTATGACAGCCAATTCATTTTCTTCGTTGTCATTAGATCCACCGCTGGTATTGTGGAGCTTGTCGAAAACAGCACCAAGTTTGCCCGATTTTGTTGCAGCTAAGCACTTTGCAATTCATATGTTAACGAAGGAGCAGCATCAGCTTTCTACCCATTTTGCCCGTGGTGCACAAGATAAGTTTGCCACAGTTGATCATGGTGAATGTGATACAGGTGTTCCATTACTGAACGAAGCACTTGCTACACTTGTCTGTAAAAATGTACAGCAATACGAAGGTGGCGATCACTTGATTTTTATCGGTGAAATTCAAAAATATCAACAAACTGCTGGTGAGCCCTTAGTGTTTCATGCTGGTCGTTACCAAATTGCAGCGAGCCATCCAGACCTTTAATCATTGCTTTAAAAACCACGATGAACAATCGTGGTTTTTTATGGGAAATACACATGAAAAATAAAATTATATTAAGTACTTTAACCTTGTTTACTACAGCAAATTCATCACATGTTTTTGCTTATGATTTACCGACTGTGAATTTGGGTATGACCAGCTTTCTAGATGGTGGACTACCAGCTGGACCTGGTTGGTATTCGCAAACGTATTTTCAACATTATGACAGTGACAAGTTGAGAGATGCGAGTGGTCAAAAGCTTCCATTGCCCAAAACAGATTTAAATTATCAAGTGATTGTCGAGCAATTAAGTTACATGTCGACCTATAAACCGACTGCTCATTCAAGTCTAGGTCTGAATTTACTTATCCCTTATTTAAGTAAAATCAGTGTTGACGATGGTTTAAATAATCAAGCTTTAAAAGCTAAAAGTGGATTTGGAGATTTGATGATTGGTCCATTTATCCAGTTTGATCCAGTCATGGGTGAACAGGGACCAAAATTTGTCCATCGAATTGAATTACAGCTAAATCTGCCGACAGGGGAATATCAGCAAAACCGTGATATTAATCCGGGTAATAATGCATTTTCCTTAAATCCATATTGGGCTGCAACGTATTGGTTTAATCCGAAATGGACAGCTTCGACACGCGCTCATTATTTGTATAATTTTAAAAACGATGATCCAACTTATGGTTTTGGTGCTGCTGATGACATCCAAGCGGGGCAAGCAGTACACATTAACCTAGCATCTGAATATGCTGTACATGATCAGATTCGGTTGGGTCTAAGTGGATACTACTTAAAACAGCTTACCGATACTAAAGTTGATGGTGTAAAAGTCGATGGTCGCAAAGAAAGTGTGTGGGCAGTTGGACCTGGACTTATGTATAGCCACTCGCCAAAAAATCATGTCATCGCAAATGCATATTTTGAGCATGATGCAAAAAATAGAACTGAAGGCGATCGATTTCAAATTCGATACATTCATCATTTCTAATCAAAAAAGCCTGTGATTTCACAGGCATTTTTATTGACAGACATAAAATCAAGAGAAGAGTGAATTTTGTGTAATCTTACGCGTTGATGATGGCAGCTCGCCATAACGACGTTTGTACTCTTGTGAAAAACGACCTAAATGAGTAAAGCCCCACTTAAATGCAACATCAGTGACCGTGGCATGTTCATTATTCATCAGTTCAAGATGAGCTTGTTCAAAACGAAGCTCACGTAAATATGCCATAGGGGTAATGCCAAAATGGTTTTTGAATCCTGCAAAGAGTGTTCGTGCACTTACACCTGATTGTTCAGCCAAGACTTCTATGTTGAGTGGTTCATGTAAGTGGTGGTGAATGTATGCTTCAGCACGTTTGATAAAGTATGGCGCTAATTTTTTCTCATGATGAGAATTTGCTTTAAAAAAAGCATTATTTGGTTGTCCATAAATAAGCGCATTAAATAGATTTGATTCAAACTGCTTAAATGCAAGTGGGTGGTGGAGAGGATGATGCTCACATTTAAGTGCATCCATCATGGTTCTCAAAAGTTGCAGAAAATAACCACCAGATTGGGTGGTAAAATCAAGTCGAGGATTAAAAATTACATTTTTTTGTTCAGATTTCACGATATGTTGCTGACAATGATGTGCAAAATCATCTTTTGAAATTTTGAGAATGAGTTGAGGGGAGTGAGCACGCCAGCGCATTCTGAGTGATTGGTCAGGTGAGATAATTGACGCTACTTCTGAGTATGAAATAAATTTATCTTGACCAAATTCAATTTCTGCATAGCCTCGAGTAGGAATCTGAATAAGATAAAACTTTTCAAGTTGATCTGGTTCGATCAATACATCTGCGCCATATTCCAAGCGGCTGATAGAAAGAGCCCCAGTTTGAACATGATGCATGCTTGCACTAAAATTTTTAGCTGATTTTAACACTTTTAGAGCATGAGGCTTAAAAATTTGCCCTACATTTTTACAAGTTTCGCTCAAATCTGCTTGATTGAAGACCAAGTTTTGACTGTTGAAAATTGATTCATTACTAAAATTTTGCCCAGTTAGCTGAGAGGAATGAAGCTGGTTCATTGTGAATCCTTTTGGCTCATTAGTAGTCCGTACCATGACAGTAGTGTTAAATTGATATCATGGAATGAGATTTACGATATAAATAAATGAAGCAATATTCAGACCAGAAATAATAATTTTAAAATTTAATAGCTATAGTGGTAATTGAAAAAATTACATTTATTTATATCAGTCCTATCCTTAGGACGTTATTTAAAAATCTATCTCTATAATCGCTGAATGTCAAATAAAACCGAATTTTTTATCATTATGATTTTAATATAAGTTAATGAAAATATTATAAAAAATAAAAATACCTATTAAGTAATATAAGATACCAAATTAGTATTTTTTAATTTACTAATCTGTGTTCAAAAATATATCTAAATATTTAGTCGAAGCAAAGAGACTTTATTTCGACATTATTATTAAAAATGTTTTATAGTATTTATCATGATTCAAAATAGCTAGGTGAACAGGATGATCACACTCAGCCAACATAAGGATCTTAGTCACGCATCGCGTGAATTGAATGTTGCTCAACGATTAATGAGCCTTATTTGTGGTTCACATCAATTAGAAACTGCTCGTAAAGATCAGCTTGATTTTCATTATTCAGGTATACGCTTGCCGAGTAAAAAAATGGCAATTGGCTGTATCAGTTATGGCACAGATGTGTCTATTCAAATTCAGCAGCTAGGTGCATACAGTATCAGTTTGCCTATTCATGGACAGCAAACATTGCGTATGAATGGAGAAACTCATTTATCACACAGTAATAATGGAATCATTGTTTCTAGTCAGGATCAGCAAGAACTCATTATTCACCGTAATTGTAAAAAATTTCAAGTGGTGATTCCTGAAGAAAGTGTCAAATCTGTACTTTCCAATTTGCTTTCTAAACCTGTTAAAGAGCGGGTGATTTTTGAGCCAGATATGCCATTTAGTGAAGATAACTTCCTAAGATTGTGGTGGAATAATATTCAACAATGTTTATCGCTCAGGCAAGATTATTCTCGTTTTGATGGTTTAAATCTGCTTTCTCAAGATTATGAAAGTTTTTTGATTAAGGCTTTGCTTTTAACCCAGCACAATAATTATTCCAATGAATTAAGATCGCTGCAAGAGTATCAGCTTCCGAAGCCAGTCATGTTGGTCAGAGAGTTTATCCATCGTTTTGCTGATCAAGAGTTGGATGCATCAGATTTAGTCATGATATCGGGAACTTCAAAATCGACTTTATACCGTGAGTTTCAACAAGCGCTGCATATGAGTCCTATGGATTATTTAAAAAACTATAGACTTGAACAGATTCATCATGCTTTGCTGCAGAACAATGCAAATATTTCCATTTCGAGATTGGCTTATGACTGGGGATTCAGACATTTAGGACGATTTTCTCAAGAATACAAAGCCAAATATGGGGTTCTCCCGAGTGAAACACTTAAAATAATGGTTTAAAAAAAAGCCCCTTGATTGGGGCTTTTTAATGACTGAGTTGAGATTACTGCGTTACCTCTGCAGTTGCAGTATTGGCTGATTCAGGTTGTTTTAGTCCTTTTAATGCGAGCGCAATAAACGAAATAAATGTCGGAATTGCTAGGACATAGAAAATACCTGCAAGAGATAATTCAAAAGTAAAAATCAGTGATCCGTAGAACGCACCTAAGATCGCACCGATACGACCAATACCATGCATCCATGAAACACCTACACCGCGGCACACTGAAGGGTAGAACAGTGCTGTTAATGGAAGTAGTGATGATTGAGCACCCACTAATAATGCGCCAATTAAGAAAATTGCAATACCGAGTAAAACAATACTTTGGCTTACGAATGCTGCAACGAAGAACAATACAAATGCTGCGAGATAAGAATATTTAATCACAGTATTTGGATTAACTTTATCCATATACCACCCCATAAAGCATGCACCTATTACACCGCCGAATGGGAAAATCGCTGCAATTAAACTAAACTGCTCTGTTGTAAATCCAGCGGTTTTAAGAATAGTTGGCATCCAGCTGGTTAACAGATAAAACACCATTAGGCTGGTAAAGCAACACAGCCAAAGCATTGCCGAACCCCAAAAGTATTTGCTAAACAAAATTTTAACAGGGCTTTGTTTAGGATCTAATACTTCTGCTTCAGGTAGAACAAATACAGTACTTTGATCAAATGTTTGACCGTGAATCTTCTCAAGAATTGGTTTTGCTTTTTCTTGACGATTTTGTTTGATGAGGTATTGAGGTGATTCAGGTAACTTGGTAATCAAAAATACCAATACAATGAGTGGGATTACACCGCCAATAATAATGACATTTGCCCACCCTTGATTCTCTAATAAGAACGCAGATAAGACACCGCCACTTGAGATCCCTAACATAAATCCGCAACCTGCTAATCCGGTCAGGAATGCTTTACGTTTTAGAGGCATGTATTCGGATACCATTGTGCTGATATTCGGCATAGCCGCACCAAGTCCGACCCCTGTAATAAAACGATAGATCATAAGTTCTTGTGTGTTAGAAGCAAATCCACACATGATGGTGAAAATTGAAAACAACAAAGTCGTCATTACGATGACACCCTTGCGTCCAAATTTATCTGATAATGGTCCTGAGATAATGGCGCCGATCGACATGCCTACTAAGGCCGCACTGAGCACAGGTGCTAGATCTGGTTTTGAAATCCCCCAATCATCTAACAATGCTGGTGCAATAAAGCCTAAGATGCCAGTGTCTAATCCATCACAGAAAAAAACCAAAAACCCCAGAAAGAAAACTGTCCATTGTAAAGGGGACATTTTTTCCCGATCAATAACGTCATTTACAATTATTTTTTGCATTTAAAATTTCCATATATTCAAACGTTAGAACAAAAAAGGACTATCGTTTGCAAAGAATATTAACGATAGTCCTTAGTGATTGTCATCAGCTCATTTAATTATCTTGAGCTATGACTTTGAATAAACTTCTCACTGTAAACACGTCCGTTGTCTATCTGGTGATCAGCTAACCAATTTTTGACAGCATCGATCATTGGTGGCGGACCACACAAATACATATCGAATGCTGATTCGCTTAATTGCGATTGATCTAAATGTTCGTGGATAAATCCTTTTTTTCCAGTCCAATCATTAGAAGGTTGTCCGATTACGGGATGATACTCAAAGTGTGGAATCTTGGCTGAGTATGCTTTTAACCTTTCTTGTTCACACAAATCTTGCTCTTTGTTTACACCATAATATAGATGTACTGGTGGAATTTGAGGTTGTTTCACAATTTGATCTAGCATTCCTAAAAATGCTGACAATCCAGTACCTCCTGCGACAAAGACTAATGGCTTTTCTTTTTCCACTTCGCGAAGATAAAAACTTCCTAAAGGTGCTTCGAGTAAAATTGTATCCCCAACTTTTGCTCGATCTCGCAGATAGTCACTCATGAGACCTTGCGGGAGTAAGCGAATTAAAAACTGTAATTGATTACCTTCATTGGGTAAATTGGCAAAGGAATAAGAACGCCAATCATTTGCACCAGGAATTTTTAATCGAGCATATTGACCCGGTAAATAATCAATTTTCTGCGTATGTTGACTGGCATCTACATGAATGATTGCCGTAGTTTCAGAGACTAATTCTACGTGAGTCACTTTGGTTTCGAGTTGAAGTGTTTCACCAGCATTACAGAAACTTGAGTCATGATCGAAATAGAATGCAGCATTCGATTGCACTCGTGTTTGACAAGCTAAAATTTTACGCTCTGCCAGATCACGTTCGGTTAATGCTTCTTCATCGACATAATCTTGAGTGTAATTGCCACTTTCACATTGCCCTTGACAGGTTGCGCAAACGCCTTCACGGCAGTCTAAAGGCAATGTGATACCTTGACGGAACGCAGCATCAAGTAAAAGCTCATCATTATTCACAGAGATAAAGAACGTTTTACCATCTGCAAAGTTGAGTGCAACAGAATGACTCATTCTTTTACTCCTTAAACGTGATAGAAGTCGAGCACAGAATCAATTTTGTCATTCAACAAAATGGTGTGCTGTTTACGAATGCGGAAAGTGTCTTCATGTTGACGAAGGATATAAGTGACATGCCCGTAAAAATAGCCTTCTAAACCTTGGCGGTTATAGAATGTCGACCAACCCGCTTTAACTTCTAATAATCCGTCTTCAAGTGTTTTTACACGGATGTTGTGAATCGCATGCATGAGACGCGGAAGGGGCGTAGCTGATGCAGCTTTACCAGTTCCTATACGGAATACGCGATCTTCAAGGCCAGCACGGTTTTCATAATAGATATATGAAAGCCCTTGGTTTGGATCAGTGACGTATTCATGGTCACTAATCCATTGTGGAATGTGGTATTCGCTGTCTTCGTCATAGAGTTCTAGATATGCGTCCCATTCATAGTTGTCACAAAGCGCAGATTTTTCATATAAAAATTGAGAAACTTGATGTACAAGAGCTTGTGTCATGATTAAGCCTCCTCAGTTGTCGCTTGTGATGCAGGGCATTCGTGTGGTTCAGAAGTATCTTCAGTGAGTTTAAGTGCTTTATTTTTTAAGCCTTTTAACATGAGATCGCGCCAAACTTGGTGTTGATTGACATATAAACCTTCTTGAGTGATTTCAGTACCCGTGATGACTGGTTTGATCCCTAATGTTTGAGCATTCGGGCTGTCGCCATAATTCCACTTGTGATAACCGCGCGAAATGTCACTCCAGCGTTCTAAACGAGCTTGGAAACCACGCTGTTGTTCACGGAATTCGACTAAATCGTCAGGTGTGCCTAAGCCCGATACGTTGAAGAAATCTTCGAATTGACGAATACGGTTACGACGTGCTTCAGCCGACTCACCTTTAACACCAATACACTGGCTAATGACTTCAGTTTTATTCCACGCAACTGGACGAATAATACGAAGTTGCGAACTGATTTGATCCATAAAGAAAAGGCTTGGGTATAAGTTCAAGTTTCTGAGACGATGCATTGCCCATTCAGCACGTTTTTGACCATATTTTTCAACCAGATATGGCATCACAGTTGCGTAACCAGGACGTACAGTTGGGTTAGGCATGTCACTAAACAAAACGTTATGACCATTTTTAAATGAGAACCAACCATCATCAGTTGTGTCATCACCAGCACCTAATTTACTGTAATCAAGTGTGTCCTTTGGTCCTGTCCCTTTTTGTGCATTCAGTTGCTGACGATATTGAACTGTAGAGACATAGTTATAGTGAACAGTACTTACGTGGTAGCCATCTACACCATTTTCATTTTGTAGCTTCCAGTTTCCAGCAAAGGTATATGCTGATTTACCCGGTAAAACTTCTAATTCACCTGTAGGTGATTGTTCAACCATAAGATCAAGGAAAACACGTGTATCACCTAAATAATCTTCTAAGGTGTCTGTAGCTGTTGTATCTAAGCTAACGAAGACAAATCCTTTATAACTTGCAATACGTGCTTTTTTTAGACCTCGTGATGATTTATCAAAGTCATCACAATACTCACCAGGAGCTTTAACTTTTACGAGGCGACCATCCGATTTGTAACACCAAGCATGGAACGGGCAGGTAAATGTGGATTGATTACCTTTAGCAACTCGGGTCAATGTAGCACCACGGTGCTCGCAGGCATTGACCATTGCATTTAAATTACCTTGACCATCACGGTTAATGATGAGCGGTTGGCGACCAATTTGAACAGTGACAAAGTCATTTGGTTTTGGAATTTCACTTTCATGACACGCGTAGATCCACACCTTTTCAAAGATCATTTCCATTTCTAGATCAAAAAGTTCTGGTTCAGTAAACATGTCACGTGCGATACGATAGACGCCATCCTCTGGTCGAAAATCGATACATCCTTCAATAAAATCATGCCATTCGATGCTGCTACGAGATCCCATGGTCTAACTCCTTATATCACTTGATTTCATTTATCTTTGAATCTATTGAACAGTGATTAACGGAGTCAGGCTATCCAGTTTGTTCTAATCGTTATCCATTTTTTCTCAAATATTTTATGGAGAAGGTAGTTAAAAATATGAGTGGGATTCAAAAGTCGTCCTTTGGGACTATAAAAACAAAAAGCCGATGCATCTTTGATACATCGGCTGATAGAAGCTAAAGGAAATCGTTATTTGGCAATTCCAAGCTCTGTCAAATGAAGTCTTAGGATTCGTCTTAATTCCAAAACAGCTTCAGGCGTTTCCTGAATTGAGTGACCACCTTTGATAATAATCTCAGATTGTGCCCCTTTAAGATGCGCACTCTGATAAGGCACGATCCCATCTGACATAACAGTAGGATCTTTACTCTCAGTCACATTCCCCATGATGGAGTGAAATTTAAATCCTTTAATTGGCGTCACAGGTGAGGTTAATTTGGTGAAAGGAGAGTTGTGACTCAGATCACTCGGACCATTTTGAATCAATCCATGACCTAAGTCTTTGACAAAATGTTTAATATTAATATCTTTATCTGAGAGCGATTCAGCAAATGCACCCAAAAATGCACCTGGCAACTTGATCACTTTACGCGCAGCTCGTGTAAACCAACGATCAGCATAATCTGTACCTCGATGAGGTGCTGCTAAGAAAATAGCACGATTGAACTGTGGCACAGGTTTGATTTGTAAACGAGCTTTAAATAAAGGTTCATTCTTAAAGCGGCTAATTTGAGAATTTTTTAATTGAGACAATGCAGGTTGTGTTAAATCAGCTTGGCTCACTAATAATCTTGAAATAATACCACCCATACTATGTCCAATCAGAACTGCATCTTTAGCTGATGCTGTAGATTGATCAAGTGAATTAAATGCTTGTTGAATGATCGCATTCACCTGAAAGCGACTTTCTAAAATTGGCATATTGGTTGAGTAAAATACTTGCCAAACTTGATAATGCTCTCTTAGAACATTATCTCCCATAATGTCATTGGTTAATGCAATCCAAGCTTCTGGACTGCTTGCAAGTCCATGCACCAAAACAATAATTTTTTTGTTTGGATTATAGGGTTCGAGCATAAAGAGATGAGGCATTGTGATTGTATTGTCACGATCAATCAAACTCAAATATGCAGCAGCACCTAAGTTATTTTCGGCAAGCCACAAACCATAAGGTGCAGAGTAATTCGCAGCTAAGGGATAAACTTTTCCACCTACTTTTAATTGATCTAATCCATAAGGATCATAAATATTCAGGGTGAAATGCGGGTCATTCAGAATATCCTCTACATTACTCTGACGCGCAGGCTCAGCGGTCATCGTGACTGAAAGATAACGTGGTGGATGAATGTTAGGATTACGACCATTTTTATAAGCGTGATTTAATGGATCTACAATATATTTACCTGAATCACTATTTCGCTCTGGCGCTGGCAGCGTTGCCACAAATTCCGCACCGAAACCATCCCGACGGTTAATCGAACGCAGGCCACTAAAATTGAGATTGTAGCTTGAAAGCAGGCTATCTAATTTTTGATTAGCAATCTGAGGGTAATGGTCATAGTTGATGGTATAAATGCTTTCACTAATTTTTATTTGTTTGGGAACTTTTTCACCCGTATAGCGCATACCATAGGTCATCACCATTTTCGCCAAGGCTTGATTGTAGAAATCTCGTATTTGAACTTGTCTATTATCGAAAATACGGTCGCTTGGTTGGCGTTTTGTCTTGAATAGATAGGCATAACTATAACGAATACTTTTATCAAGCATTGCTAACTGTTGGTCGAGACATTGACTATAGTTTTCTTGATGAAGTTTTTGCTTTTCTTCTGACTGATATTTATTAATTAAACTGGTATTACAATCAGAAGAATTACTGAGGGTTAATGCCCGTGTCAAATATGCTTCACTTGCAGTTGAATAAAGTTGTTCATCTTGAATTTGTTTTATTTTTTTTAGATCAGATACGCATTTATCTGGATCATTAGAACAACTTTCAGCCTCACTGCCTGTCATGGAGAGGACATTCAGACTCGCTTCACTCATTTTTTTACGCGTTAATATGCTATCTCGTTCATTCGCGATCGAAACATTAAGCGCTTGATTTTTTACACTGACGACTTGGCAACCTGTCATAAATAGTGGTGTTGCGAGCAGTAGGACGCCGATGTATTTATTGTTCATCATAAACATATTTTTAACTGTCAGCATGAATCATTAACGCTGAGCATACGTTATTTTTAGGGAGATAAAAATAAGTGCTAAAAAAAATAGACTGAATGATCAGTCTATTTTTTTTTTAATAAGATTATGATTTCGCTGGATTGTTTAAAATTTGCCAAACATTGTAACGACCTTGTTTCTCAATTTCTTGAATCAAGCGGTCAGCAACTTCAGTTTCTTCAGGATATTTCACTTTGTAATTTTTTAAAGTTGTGATTGCATTTTTCTTTTGGCTCAATGCGAGGTAGTTATTAACAGCTACGAGATAAGCTTCTTGAACACCCGCTTTGATGGCCTTATCGATATATGGAATAGCTTCTTTTTGACCACCACCTTCAGACAAAGAGAAACCAAACCAGAAGTTAGCTTCAGCGTCTTCTTTGTTGATCTTAAGGATTTGTTGTGCATATTTTAATGATTTAGTGGTATAAGCAGAACCAAGATCAAGGTTACGACCCAATATACTTGCTTTAAATGCACGAATTAAAATATCGAATGACGCGTTATCTTTGGCTGCTAAAGTATCTAGTTGAGCTGAAACTTCACGTAATTTAGCTTCAAAACCACGACGTTCTTGACGATCTGTAAAGCGAGGAGGATAGTGACGTGCTTTACCTTCAACCATCTGGAGGAAGTCATCAATTTCTGTAATATCGATTTCATTTTGACCCGCTAAAACCGTGTATTTCATCGCACGTTGTGAACTATTCACAGTCGGTACGATTAATTTGTTTTGGTCGAGGATCATCTTTCTGTTTGGATTATTTGGATCAGTCACCTCAAGTTTTTGAAGTGGTGCAGCAGCAGCTTTTTTTAGTTCAAGCTCGAATACTGGAGGTTGGCTATAATTAAAAGGATTTAATGCATAAAATGGCGCACTTAAATCAGGCTCAGAAAAGACGATTGGATCGTTTGTTTTAGATTGTTTTTTAACTGCTGGAGAGCTACAAGCACTCAATAATGAAACAGCGATCATGGTGGCAATAAGGGGCTTAATCGTCATATTTTCTTCCAATATTATGTTTTTAAATTCTAGTTCAGGTTGTATCTGAGTCTATGAAAAGTCGAAACAACATGCAACTCAGATTCACCTAACTTAGTCAAACTTATACATTAAGCTTTTGATTGTGCAGTTTGAGCTTCGCACTCACGACGAACTTCGTCAATGATTTTTAACTCTTCAGCACTAAATGGTTGTCCATTACTTTGAGCGTTATTAAATGTTGGATCAAGTAATGAAAGTCGCTGACATAGAGTGTTCATGCGCTTTTCATTGTGCTGTATACGATCCAATAATACTCGCATACCTTCTAACATAGGATCTGATTGATCTTGGGTTGTCGCATAAGGCTGAAAACCGATGCTTTCTGCATAATTGCGTCGTTCGGATTCTTTGTCCAAATCTTTTTGCTGATTTTTAATAATAAATCGCGCTGGGTTACCTACGGCAGTAGCACCTTCAGGGACTTCTTTAGTGACCACAGCATTCGAACCCACCTTCGCATTCTTATGCACGGTAAATGGTCCTAAAATTTTCGCACCTGCGCCAACGACTACACCATCTTCTAAAGTTGGGTGACGTTTGCCTTTATTCCAAGTGGTGCCACCTAATGTCACGCCATGATAGAGCGTCACATCATCACCAATTTCAGCTGTTTCCCCAATGACCACACCCATACCGTGATCAATAAAAAAACGTTTGCCAATTTTGGCACCTGGGTGAATTTCGATACCAGTTGCAAAACGACTAAAAGAAGACAGCATGCGGGCTGAAGTTTTACACTCTTTTTTCCAAAGCTCATGCGCAACACGATGCATAATCAGTGCGTGAATTCCTGGATAAGTGGTTAAAACTTCAAATGTGTTGCGCGCCGCAGGATCGCGGGCAAACACAGCTTGAATATCTTCTTTAAGCTGTTTAAGCATCTTTTGATTTCTCTTTAGAATCTGACTTTTTCCATGTGCCATTGTTCAATGCCTGAACACGACTGAAAATACCTCTAAGAAGATGGTACTCCATACGATCTAATTGTATACGTCCGAATAAGCGACGCAAGCGTAAAGGCAATAATCGTGGGTTTTCTGGGTCTAAAAACTCGATTTCGTGCAACATTTTTTCAAAATGAGGATAAAATTGTTCCATCTGTTGATGTGTTACCAACGGCTCATCCCAATGCATAGAATCTTCATCAGTCACTTTCATAACTGCTTGAGGATCTTCAACTTGTTCCATGAGAGCCGTGGTCGCCATTCGCATTTCATAGCAAATAATTTGAATGGCTTGAGCGACATTGAGTACCCCATAGTCTGTATTCACAGGGATGGTCACATGGTAATTCGCCAAGGCCAACTCTTCATTTGTTAATCCGCGATCTTCACGCCCAAATATTACGGCAATTTCTTGTTGTTCTTTGATCACCGCTTGCATCGATTTATCAGCAGCAGGCCGAGCATCTAATAAAGGCCATGGAATAGTTCGGCTACGAGCACTTGTACCAAAGACTAAATGACAATCTGCGATGGCTTCATCAAGCGTTTCTACAATCTGAATTTGATCAATTAAATCGGTTGCACCTGCTGCAAGTGCATCAATATCAGGATGAGGATAAGTTTTAGGTGCTACTAAAACCAATTTTGAAAGCCCCATGGTTTTCATTGCTCGAAGTGCGCTACCGATATTCGCAGGCAGGGTAGTATTCACCATGACAATACGCACATGAGACAAATGCGCTGAGACAGCAGCATTATCAATTAAATTCATAAATCTTCCAAAATTAAGAGTATTGACTGACTTCCGTCATGTATTGATCCATTGCTTCATCCATACTGATCTGGTCAGGTGGAGAGGCATGTGATGTGATGACTGGTTCTGATTTTGGTTCCACGGCGTGGGAACGTGCAGCTTTTGACTTGACATGATACTCCACATGTAAGGCCTCTTTACCAAAATAGTCGCGCAGTTTGAACAATAAGTCATCGAGTGGTGCGACATTCCATTGCGGTGGTAAATGAAAATCAGCCGTTGCATATGGAAAGTCGAGTTGTACTTGTAATGGCACATGCTGACACATATCTACATTACAAAATGGTTGAATGATCTGCGAAAGCTCTTGACCAAGATTTGGCTGAATATGCTCAGGTTGTAATTTGATGAGGATGTGATTCGCACGTTTTTGACGAATTTCATTTAATGTAAACGCTTTTGTAAGACGTCCCATCGGACGGTCGAAGCCTTCACGTTCATAAATTTCACCTTCAATCACGATCACTCTTTCATTCACAATAATGTCTTTAAAACGTTGGAAGCGTTCATGATTTGCTGAGACTTCAATTCGAGCAGTACCATCATCGAGTGTGATCATCATGCGGTTAGGGAAATTTGCGACATCCACAACCAAGCCGGCAAATACTGTAGTCACGCCACGACGTGTTGGAGTCAGCTCATTAATTTTGTTAGAAATAAATGCTTTTAACTCGGGGCGATACACATCAATCGGGTGTCCCGTTAAGTATAAACCTAAGGTGTCTTTTTCACCTTTTAAACGGACTTCATCAGACCAAGGTTTTACAGGTTTAGTAGGTTTACGTTGAACTTCTTCAACTTCACCAAATAAATCCATAATGCCAGTTTCGCGATTTGAACGAGCTTGTTCGGCAGCTTGTACAGCTTCAGGCAATTGAGCCATTAAAGTCGCGCGTTCAAGTCCGAGACAATCTAAGGCTCCTGAGCGAATCAAAGCTTCAAGTGTACGTTTATTGATTTTCTTCAGATCAATGCGATGGCAGAAATCAAATAAATCTTTATAAGGTCCAAGTTGCTTACGTGAATCAATGACGGATTGCATAGCTGCTTCACCAACACCCTTGATTGCACCTAGACCATATACAATGGTTTTTTCATCAATTGCATGGAATTGATAAATCGACATATTGACGGAAGGTGGTAACACGTCGAGACCATTGTTACGACAGTCATCAATCAAGAATACGATACTATCCGTGTTTTGCATTTCCGAAGTCAGTACAGCGGACATAAACTCAGAAGGATAGTGTGCTTTTAACCAAGCCGTCTGATAAGCCACTAATGCATAGGCTGCAGCATGTGATTTGTTGAAACCATAGCCTGCAAATTTTTCCATATAGTCGAAGATATGGTTCGCCGTTTGCTCATCGATATCTTTTTTTGCAGCACCTTCAATAAAGATTTGGCGTTGTTTAACCATCTCTTCAGGTTTCTTTTTACCCATCGCACGACGAAGTAAGTCCGCACCACCTAGACTATATCCGGCACAATACTGAGCTGCTTGCATAACCTGTTCTTGATATACCATAATCCCATAGGTAGGTTCTAAGACACCTTCTAATAGGGGATGTAAGTATTCGAACTCTCCACCATGCATACGATGAATAAAGTCTGGAATTAGATCCATTGGGCCCGGGCGGTACAATGACACGAAAGCAATAATTTCTTCAAATTTACTTGGGCGTGCTTCCTTGAGCATTTTTTTCATGCCCACGGATTCAAATTGGAATACCGCAGTGGTATTTGCTTCGGCAAATATCGAATATGCAGCTTTGTCATTTAGCGGAATATTCTCAATCTTTAGAGGTATATCAAACTTCAATCGTTGGTTAATGTGCTGAATAGCATCTTCAATTACAGTAAGATTTCGCAATCCCAAGAAGTCAAATTTAACAAGTCCTGCCGCCTCAACATCGTCTTTATCAAATTGAGCGACACGACCGGTACCATCTTCGTCACACAGTACAGCTGAGAAGTCCGTAATCTTGGTCGGTGCGATTACAACACCACCTGCGTGCTTACCAGTGTTACGCGTTATTCCTTCAAGTTTAAGCGCCATTTCCCAGATTTCTGATGCATCTTCATAATCTGGGTTGGATGGGTTGGTTACAATATCTTTAAGTTGTGGTTCGGCTTCTAAAGATTCTTCTAAACTTAAACCCAAAGGTTTAGTCGGGATCATTTTAGAAATACGATCTGCTAAGCCGTAAGACTTACCTAAAACTCGTGCAACATCTCGAATTGCACCTTTCGCTGCCATCGTACCAAAGGTTGCAATTTGAGATACAGCGTCACGCCCATAAGTTCGTGCTACATAATCAATTACACGATCACGACCTGCGATACAAAAATCCACGTCAAAGTCTGGCATCGAAACACGTTCAGGGTTTAAGAAACGTTCGAAAAGAAGTCCGTATGGTAGTGGATCTAAATCTGTAATTTTTAAACTGTATGCAACTAATGAGCCTGCACCTGAACCACGGCCCGGGCCTACAGGTACGCCATTGTTCTTGGACCACTGAATGAAGTCCATGACAATCAAGAAGTAACCTGGGAATCCCATCGAGTTAATGATCTTGATTTCGAAATCTAATCGATCGTCATATTCTTTGCGAATTTCAGGCCAGTCTTCTCCACGTTTCTCCACAGGATAAAGGTGATTAAGACGTTCTTCTAATCCTTCTTTAGACAAATGGGCAAAGAAGGTATCAATTGTATGACCTTCAGGAATTGGATAGTCAGGTAAAAAGTATTTACCTAAGCGAAGTGTCACATTACAGCGTTTAGCAATTTCAACTGTATTTTGAATAGCACTGGGGATATCAGCAAATAACTCCACCATTTGCGCTGTTGTTTTGAAATATTGCTCAGGGCTGTAAGTACGTGGACGACGATTATCACCTAAAACATAGCCATCTGCGATGCAGACGCGCGCTTCATGGGCTTCAAAGTCTTCTTCTCTAATAAAATGAACATCATTATGAGCGACAACACCGATTTGATATTTTGCGGCTAATTTAACAGCTTCAATAATAAAATCTTCTTCTTGTGGGCGATTGGTGCGCGTGAGTGCTAAATAGACACGATTGCCAAATTTTTCGATCCAAGCTTCAAGTAAGGGTTCAGCTTTTTCAGGGCTACTTGAACACAGCATTTCTCCAACATCACTTTTAATCCCTAAAAGTGCAATCATGCCCGGCGCTTGTTCTAACACCCATTCTTTTTTTACACACGGGATACTGAGTTGTTGTCCTTCAATAAAGCCGCGCGATACTACTTCAGTTAAACTACGCCAACCCTCATTATTCATCGCCAGTAAAGTCATACGATGTGATTCATCATTCAAACGAATCACACTTCCTAAAATAGGTTTAATCCCTTTTTTAAGACACGAGGTATAAAACTTCACTGCTGCATGTAAGTTCGATAAATCTGTCATCGCGAGTGCAGGCATAGAATCCTGTACAGCAGACTTCATTAGATCAGGTATACGTACGATTGATTCAGTAATAGAAAATTCTGTATGAACACCGAGATGAACAAACTGCATAGATGAGTCCTTTACAAGAGCAGAGCGTATTTTATCATGCAAAGTGATTTAGAGCTGAGAATCCACGATATTTTATATGATTCGCACAAATTATCTTCGATTTGAATAAAGGCGATTTTATATCAATCAAAAAAAGTGCCATTCGGCACTTTTTTATAACATGAAAATTGGGCTTAATATTCCCAGAACATGCGTTGTATTTCTTTTGCATCTTTGGTTTTGGTTAAAGCAAGCGCGGTTAAAATTTTAGCTTTTTGAGGGTTGAAGTCATGTGCAACTACCCAACCATATTTGTCATCTGGCTGTTCGGCATTACGGAGAACGAATCCTTGTGGCACTCGTGAAGAACGTACAATTTGTATACCACTTTGCTGAAGTTGATTCAGCGTGGGAACAATATTTTTCGCGACTGAGCCGTTTCCTGTACCTGCATGGACAATGGCTTTAACCCCAGCCTTGGCATACGCTTGATAAGCATCAGGAATCATGTTGCCAGAGCCATAGACAATTTGAACTAATGGGAGTGTATCACCCTTAATATTCTCGATATTAAATTCTGACCGCTGATTAAATCGCTTAACAGAACTTCGGAACCAATAAGGTTTAGATTCTACCAACGTCCCTAAAGCTCCCCATTGGCTTAAAAAGGCATTAGTATGAATATTAATGCCTTTAGTCACATCTCGAGCTGCAAAAATACTATCGTTCATAAGGACGAACACCCCCTTATTTTTTGCACTCGGGTCTGCTGCCAGAGCAACTGCACTATATAAATTTAGTGGGCCATCCGCAGATAAAGCCGTCGATGGGCGCATTGAGCCGACAACAACAATAGGTTTTTCCGTTTGTACGACTAGATTAAGAAAAAAAGCGGTTTCTTCTAAAGTATCTGTGCCATGTGTAATGACAACGCCATTTACATCTGACTTTTTAACCAAATCATTGACTTGGCGGGCAAGGGAAAGTAATTCTTTGTCTGTAATGCTTTCAGAAGCAACCTGCATTGCTTGTACGCCGCTCACATTGGCTAAATCTTTAATTTGAGGAACGGCATTCAGTAAGTCATCCACTGGAACTTTTGCGGCAGTGTAAGTGGCGCTGTTGGTTGAGCTTGCACCAGCACCCGCAATCGTTCCCCCAGTTGCAACGACGACAACGTTATTTTTAGCAAAGCTCGTTAGGGGTAATAACAAGCCAATCGATAGAGTCAGTGCGGTTAGCGTCTTTTTCATCTTTTTTCCTAAATGTTTTTTATAGTATTGTGCATGGATAATGCTTAATCACGATAAAGGAAAAGAAGGGTGCTTGTATATAATCAAAATGAAATTAATATCATGAAATAATCAAAATATTAAATATAAAACCCCCACATTGAAATCTGGGGGTTTTAAATACATCATTCACATAAAACGACTGAATTAACGCATTTTCGCCAAGAATCTTCCTAGACGGTTAATCGCTTCACGAAGTTCATTTTCAGCAGGCAAGAACACCACACGGAAATGATCAGGGGTAGGCCAGTTGAATCCTGTACCTTGAACCAATAACACTTTTTCTGCTTTGAGGAAGTCAAGCATAAACTGTTCATCATCCTGAATCGGATAAATTTCAGGATCAAGTTTAGGGAAACAATACATTGCACCTTCAGGTTTAACACAGCTTACACCTGGGATTTCATTCAACATTTGCCAAGCAATATTGCGTTGCTCATACAAACGACCACCTGGACGAATTAAATCGTTGATAGACTGGTAGCCACCCAATGCAGTTTGAATAGCATATTGAGCTTGATGGTTAGCACACAGGCGCATTGACGCGAGCATGTCTAGACCTTCAATATAATCTGCTGCACGTGTCTTATCCCCCGTAATTGCCATCCAGCCTGAACGGTATCCAGCAATTCGATAGGATTTAGATAATCCGTTAAATGAAATACACAGTTGATTACCCGCAAGGGCAGCGACCGATACATGTTCGATTCCATCGTAAACGATCTTATCGTAGATCTCATCAGCAAATAAAATCAGGTCATATTTTTTTGCAAGAGCGACAATTTTTTCTAAGACATGACGTGGATAAACAGCACCCGTTGGGTTGTTCGGATTGATAATCACGATCCCACGAGTATTAGGCGTAATTTTGTTTTCCATATCCTGAATATCAGGATACCAATTGTTTTCTTCATCACATTTATAATGGATTGCAGTACCACCAGAAAGATTAACGGCAGCAGTCCATAATGGATAATCTGGCATTGGCACCAGCATTTCATCGCCGTCATCTAACAGGCCTTGCATAGCCATTACAATCAGCTCAGAAACACCATTCCCAATATAAACGTCATTGACATGCATATTGAAAATACCTTTTTGTTGATAGTACTGACAAACCGCTTTGCGGGCAGGGAAAATCCCTTTTGAGTCTGTATAGCCAATTGCATTTGGTAAGTTCAACGCAACATCATTGATAATTTCTTGAGGTGCTTCAAAACCGAAGGGCGCTGGGTTGCCGATATTGAGTTTAATTATCTTATGTCCGGCTTCTTCCATTTCGTTGGCGGCGCGTAACACAGGTCCACGAATGTCATAGCATACATGCTCGAGCTTAGACGATTTCTTAATTTCGCGTGGAGTAGTGTTACCTAAAACGGACATATTCCCATCCAATTATTTTTGAGTGAATAAAAATAGATTACTAAATATCACAATCTATGTAGAAATTTAGCTAGAAATTTTTCAAGCTCTAGCGTAAATATGAAGGTACTGAAGCATGACATTGAATGTCAAAGATTTAAAGGAGTTAATCATGGGAAAACTCAATAAAACAGACCGAGAATGGCAAAGAGAGTTATCACCAGAGGAGTATCGCATTACCCGTCAAAAGGGAACTGAGCCTGCTTTCACAGGGCGATATTGGAATACCAAACAAGAAGGAACTTATGTTTGTCGTTGCTGTGGCGAACCTTTATTTACTTCAGAAACCAAATATGACAGTGGTTGTGGATGGCCTAGTTTTTATCGTCCAATCAACCAAACAGTCATTGAAGAACATGACGATCACTCACATGGCATGATTCGTACTGAGATTGTTTGTCATCATTGTGACGCACATCTAGGTCATGTTTTTGAGGATGGACCTGAACCTACAGGTCTTCGCTATTGTGTAAACTCAGCTTCATTAGAATTAAAAACCCAAGAAAAAAATGATGAGGAAACCTATCCATGACCAATATTTATCAATTTGAGGCAGAATTGCTAGAAGGGGAAAATAAGCAATTTTCGGACTATGAAGGTAAAGTGCTATTGATAGTCAACACAGCCAGCAAATGTGGATTTACGCCACAATTTGCAGGGTTGGAAGCGCTGTATGAAAAGTATAAAGATCAAGGTTTTGAGGTATTAGGATTTCCGTGTAATCAATTTGGTGGGCAAGATCCGGGTACGCACGAAGAAATTGGTAGTTTTTGCCAGAGAAATTACGGTGTATCCTTTCCGATGTTCGCTAAAGTGGATGTAAAAGGTCCTGAAGCCCATGTGATTTTTCGGTATCTCACCAACAACAGCAAAGGCATTTTAGGAAGTGGAATTAAGTGGAACTTTACCAAATTTTTGATTGGAAAAGATGGCAAAGTGCTTAATCGATATGCACCTACAACTAAACCAGAAAGCATTGAAGATGATATTCAAAAAGCGCTGGCTCAGTAAAAAAAATCAGCTCAATTGAGCTGATTTTTTTTATTCATTTAATTCAAGAAACGGTAATCGGCTAGATTTGCATTTTTGGTTTCTAGCCAATACTTCCATGTATAACTCGGCCAAAGTGAAAAATTCTTTCCGCCTTCTTGCTGATACCAACTCACACAGCCAGATTGCCAAACTGTGCCTGCAAATTTTTCTTGGATTTTACGGTTGAATTCTTCTTGGACTACATCTTTGACCACGATTGCTTTGGTTTTGGATTTTTCTACAGCTTCAATCAGTTGTAGAATGTAATTCACTTGAGATTCGATCATAAAAATTACAGAGTTATGACCTAAAACAGTATTCGGGCCTAAAAGTTGAAAGAGATTTGGAAATCCTTTGGTAGAAATTCCATAGTAGCTTTCAGCACCCTCTTTCCATGCTTCTTTCAACTCAATACCATTTTCACCATAACATTTAAAATCTTTTAAATAAATTCGTGGATCAGTAATAAAACCAGTACCGTAAATTAAGCAATCTATTTCTCGTACTTGCCCATCTTTGGTAACAATCGCATTTTCAGTAATTTCTTGGATGCTGTCCGTCACGAGCTCTACATTCTTGCGATTAAATGTTGGGAAATATCGATTTGATACCAAAATTCTTTTACACCCCATGGTGTAATCTGGTGTCAATTTTTTTGCTATTTCTTTATCTTTGACTTGGAAGCGAATAAAAGCTTCTGCAAGTTTTTGACCCAGTCGCATCATTTGAGGTTTTACAATCGGAACTACGCGTGATTCATTTGACCAATACAAGCGCGCTCGATGCAATTTTCTAAACCAGTCGTATTGGGCAAACAGTTTTTTGTCTAAAGCATTATAAGCACGTTCATCGCGCGGTATTACCCATGCAGCAGTTCTTTGAAACACGTATAACTGTTTGGTTTTTGGTGCAATCTCAGGAATATATTGAATTGCACTTCCACCTGTGCCGATACTGGCTACACGTTTACCATTCAGGTCATAAGCATGATTCCAAGATGATGAGTGGAATACTTCGCCTTTAAATTTTTCGATACCTTTAATCTTTGGAATTTGAGGAATATGCAATGGACCAGAGGCAAAAATAAGGAATTGACTGTGTAGAGCACTTTGATTCTTGATGGATATTTCCCACGCATGAGCTTGCTTATCGAAGCGTGTCGAAATGACTTCGGTATCAAATTGAATAAATTTTTTTAAATCATATTCTTGAATAAGATCTTGAATATATTGGAAAATTTCAGGTGCTTCAGCATATCGTTTTGTCCAATCAGATTTGGGGGCAAAAGATAACGAATACATATGAGACTGAACATCACATGCAGCACCCGGATATTGATTTTCGCGCCAAGTACCACCTACATCTGTAGCTTTTTCAAGAATAACAAAATCTTTGATACCGCGTTTAAGAAGTTGAATCGCTGTGGCTAATCCTCCAAATCCGGCGCCGATAATCGCAATTTTAGTATTTTTCTTGATGAATTGCGTTTCAGTCAAGTCGACTGAATTTGTATCTAGCTGATCTGATCTAACTTCCATTTTAATACTCGTTCATATTATTTGAAGCTATCATAAGCAGTCTGGATTGAAACTGACATGATTTCATTGACATTTAATATTGATATTTTCGGCAATATCCTTTCCCTTTTTTTTAGGGTAAAACATATGCAACTTTAATTTTAAAATTCTGTTTTATGAAAAGGTCGATTCTCGGTTTGTTGTATCTCATACAGGGTATGCGACAGGTCGGAATAAATGTAGACGAAAGATTGGAAGCTGTCGGTTTAAAGGCGGATGCCTTAGATCCGAGTTCAACGATTCAACCTGAATTAGAACAAATCATTCAAAGAATTATTGCTAAAGGGGTTAACCCGCTGCTTGGTTTGGATGTCGGTCAACATTATGCGCTCGCAGGCTATGGTCCGCTTCTTATGCTGTTGGTCACAAGCCCGAATGTCGGTGCGGCTCTCACAAATGGAATACGCTATCAAGCGCTTACCCATTTATCGGGTAGACTTACATTAGAGCAGACGAGTGTCTATGCGGCTTTATGTTATGAACCTCTCAATTTACAAAATGAAGTTGATGAGTTCAGGGCTCAATGTGAAATTTCAGGTACGGTTAAATTCGTGCAAGACATCTACAAAATGATAGGATTGCCTTTTCCTGAAGTGCAGATTGAATTGCCGTTTTCACGACCCAAAGAATCCATCTTTTTAAACAAGTATTTGGATTATTTCGGTGCGCAAGTTCGGTTTGAACATGATAAATTTCGACTGATTTTTGATGCAGAAATTTTAGAATTGAAGTTGCCTTCAGCTGATCAAATCACATTTAATGTCCATCAACAAAGATGTAATGCTGAAATCGAAAGATTGAATGCACAACAATTGAATCAACACCATTTGATTCAAAGAATTCACGATTATTTGGATTTACAAACGGGGCAGATTCCAACAATGGCAGAAACTGCTCAAGCATTGAATATTCCAGAGCGTACTTTGCGACATCAGCTTAACCAACTGGATACAAGCTATAAGCAAATACGGGAGCAACTCATTCGAGAGAAAGCGCTTCGATTAATTGAGTACAAAGAGTATTCAATCGAAGTAATAGCTGAAATGCTTGGATATTCAGAACCTGCAGCATTTAACCATGCTTTTAAAAGATGGTTTGGACAAAGTCCACGACAGTATGGGAAATGACCTCAGCATGTATGCTCAAATGGTATATGCCAAAGTGTTATTTATCATTTTTTTAAATATTCGTTATACTTCCGACGGCCTAAAAAAGTAATCAATATCTATGTTCCATTCTCATTCTTCGCAAAATAGTTTAAGTCACACTCCGCAATCACCTGCAGAACGTTATGCTCACGCAATTTCGTCAGGACAATTTATGCCTGATGATGCTCAAGCTCAAGCTGTACATGAACTTAATCGTGTTTGGGAAGAACTGATCTTACGATATAAAGCTTCTAAAAAAGCGTTTCGACGTTTTCGCCGTCAAACAGCCCCGAAGGGTGTTTATATGTGGGGTGGTGTTGGGCGTGGAAAAACTTGGTTGATGGACCAGTTTTATGATGCGATACCATTCCGTCGTAAGACGCGTATGCATTTCCATCATTTTATGCAATATGTGCATAAAGAGTTAAATAAAAATTCAGGACAGCAAAATCCACTCGACATCGTTGCTGATCAAATTTACAAAGATGCGGTTGTGATCTGTTTTGATGAATTCTTTGTATCAAATGTCACGGATGCGATGATTTTAAGTGATTTATTCCAAAAGCTATTTGTTCGTGGAATTACACTTGTTGCGACATCAAACATTGCACCAGATGGTTTATACAAGAACGGTATTCATCGCGACCGCTTTATTCCAACGATTGAAATGGTAAAAAAGAATTGTGTCATTTTGAATGTGGATGCAGGTGTTGACTATCGTTTGCGTGTACTGAAACAAGCGCAGTTGTTCAAATCACCTTTAAGCCATGATAATCAGGTATGGATGGCACAACGTTTTTCAGCATTAACCAGTGCTCAAAATGTGAGTGAAGAACCGATCATCATTAATGGACGTAATGTCGATACAATTGGTCATACTGAAGATGTATTATGGTGTGAGTTTTCTGAACTCTGTATGAAGCCACGAAGTCCTGCGGACTTTATCGAAATTGCGAACACTTATAACACTGTCCTAGTCAGTAATGTTCCCGATCTGAATGATTATTTATCAGAAGGAACACGCCGATTCATTTATTTAGTCGATGAGTTCTATGATCGTGGTGTTAAATTATTACTAACCTCACATGCCAGTATCATTGATATATATAGTGGCGAAAAATTAGCGTTTGAAATCGAACGCACACGTTCACGCTTACTCGAAATGCAATCAGATGACTATTTACAATCTGCGCATCGACAAATTGATATGCCTGCAGAATAAATGTGAAAATTCAAAAACGAACCCAAACAGATGATGTTTGGGTTTTTTTATTTGGAGTGGAATAAATTTGAAATCGTCGCTTAAAAGCGTAGAGAAAATAGACATATTGGTTTAAATTAAATCAGATTTGATGGAAATTGGCACTTAAGTCTAATTTCTACCTTTATAAAACTTTATACACTGTAATTAGATTGTTGAATTAAAACGACTCAATAAGTAATAGATCAAAAGTCTCATCTGATTGGTGTCTATAATAAATGATCACTATTTAGCAATGTGATATTACTATTCAGCAATTTATAAATGGGTATACTAGATTCTCTTGTATAAAAAGTAGCAATATCAGGAAAGACAATGACTGCACGTATTCAGAAAGGCAAGTTAGCGATTGCTAAAGAACTCTACGATTTCATCGAAAATGAAGCACTACCAGGTTCTGGTTTAGACAGTGAAACTTACTGGAAAAACTTTGAACAAGTCGTTGTTGATCTTAGCCCAAAAAATAAAGCACTCTTGGCTAAGCGTGATGACATTCAAGCGAAAATTGATGAATGGCACCGCAATAATAAATTTGAATTAGGAGCTTACAAAGCTTTCCTGACAGAAATTGGCTACTTATTACCAGAAGTAGAAGATTTTCAAATTACAACTGAAAATGTAGATGAAGAAATCGCACTATTGGCGGGTGCACAATTGGTTGTGCCTGTACGTAATGCACGTTACTGCTTGAACGCTGCAAATGCTCGTTGGGGCTCTTTATATGACGCATTGTATGGTTTCGATGTCATCTCGGAAGAAGGCGGTGCAGAAAAAGGTAAGGGGTATAACCCTGTTCGTGGCGAAAAAGTTATCGCTTTTGCTAAAAATTTCTTAAATGAAACTTTCCCTTTAGCAAATGGATCACATGCGGATGCTACGAAATACGCTGTTGAAGCAAAAAAATTAGTGGTAACGCTTAAAGATGGCAGCACAACGAATTTGGCTAAAGAAGCTCAATTTGTAGGTTTTAATGGTGAAGAGTCTGCGCCGACAGAAATCGTTTTATTAAATAATGGTTTGCATGTCATCATTGAAATCGATGCGACAAGCCCAATTGGTCAAACGGATGCTGCTGGCGTAAAAGATCTTGTTTTAGAATCTGCGGTAACAACGATCCAAGATTTGGAAGACTCAATTGCTGCGGTTGATGCTGAAGAAAAAGTTGAAGGCTACCGTAACTGGTTAGGTTTGATGAAGGGTACTTTGGAAGAGAAAATCGAGAAAAATGGTAAAACCATTACTCGTGCTTTAAACAAAGACCGTACCCACAAAAATCTGATCGGTGGCGAAACAACTTTACACGGTCGTTCATTGATGCTTCTTCGTAACGTTGGTCATTTGATGACGAACCCGGCGATCCTAGTGGATGGTCAAGAAATCTATGAAGGTATCATGGATGCATTGATCACACCGTTATTAACGTTTGCTGACATCAAAGGTCAAAATGAAATCAAGAACTCTCGTAAAGGTTCTATGTATATCGTTAAACCTAAGATGCATGGCCCTGAAGAAGTTGCATTTGCAGTTGAACTATTTGAGCGTGCAGAACAAGCTCTAGGTTTGCCAGCAAAAACGCTTAAAATCGGGATCATGGATGAAGAGCGCCGTACTTCTGTAAACTTGAAAAACTGTATTGCTCAAGCGAAAGATCGTACCATCTTCATTAACACAGGATTCATGGACCGTACAGGTGACGAAATCCATACCTTTATGGAAGCAGGTCCATTCGTTCGTAAGGGTGAAGTTAAATCTCAAATTTGGTTCCCTGCATATGAAAACCGTAACGTGATGGTTGGTTTACAAGCAGGCTTACGTGGCAAAGCACAAATTGGTAAAGGCATGTGGCCTAAACCAGATATGCTTTTAGATATGTATAAAACCAAAATTGAGCATCCTGAAGCTGGTGCGAGCTGTGCTTGGGTTCCATCACCATCTGGTGCTGTAATTCATGCGATTCACTATCACCAATGTAATGTTTCAGCGCGTCAACAAGAGTTGTTAAAAACTGAAGCATTACCTTTAGATGATTTATTAACTCCACCATTAGCGACTGATACGAATTGGACTGATGAAGAGAAAACCAAAGAGTTAGAAAATAACCTTCAGGGTATTCTTGGTTATGTTGTTCGTTGGGTTGATTTGGGTGTTGGTTGTTCTAAAGTTCCAGACATCAACAACGTTGGTTTGATGGAAGACCGTGCAACTTTACGTATTTCATCTCAACACGTTGCTAACTGGTTACGTCACGGTATCGTGACTAAAGAGCAAGTTGAAGAAGTAATGCAACGTATGGCTAAAATTGTAGATGAGCAAAATGCGAACGATCCAGCGTACACACCAATGGCGCCTGGGTTTGACGGTTATGCTTACCAAGCAGCATATGATTTAGTGTTTAAAGGTGCTGAACAACCATCAGGTTATACAGAACCATTACTTCATGCTTACCGCTTGAAGCTTAAAGGTTATACTGGTGACTAATTAAAATAAAAAAGCCTCTCCGGAGGCTTTTTTTACGATTGTGTAAAATAGTTGACCATTGGGTAAAAAGTGGCATGTAGAGGGACATAAAATGACGCGATATTCAAATTTAAATCAACAGTATATTAACGGTTTTTGGTTAAAAGGCTCTTCAGAGCGTGTCATACAAAATTTTAATCCATTTGATTTAAAAGAAATACACCAAATTCAAGCGGCGAATCAGTCTGATGTTGATCTCGCTTTTTCTGCAGCACAACAAGCATTTGATCTTGGCTTAATTACCTCTGCTATAGATCGCAAGAAAATCATTCAGAAGCTGCATGACATCATACAATTACGTAAAGACGAAATTATAGATTGGCTGATTACCGAGTCTGGAAGTACGCGTCTCAAGGCAAATATTGAAGTAGGTGCTGCGCTTGGTATTATCTCAGAATCATTCACTTTTCCTGATCAAATCCAAACTGTTCAGCTAGAAAGTAAAGATCCTGCGAGAAAAAGTTTTTATCAACGCAAAGCGTTGGGTGTTATTGCTGTCATTAGCCCTTGGAATTTTCCATTTCATTTGTCAATGCGATCGGTTGTTTGCGCAATCGCATGTGGAAATACAGTGGTACTAAAACCTGCGAGTGACACACCTGTTACAGGTGGAACATTATTAGGGAAATTGTTTGAAGAGGCGGGTGTGCCCGCTGGTGTACTGAATGTCATTGTGGGTAGTGGTAGTGAAATAGGGGATTATTTTGTCGAGCATCCTATCCCGAAGATGATTTCATTCACTGGCTCTACAGAAGTAGGACAAAATGTTGGTGCTAAAGCGATGGCCAGCTCTAGAATCAAACGACTTGCTTTAGAGCTTGGGGGGAATGCGCCATTATTAATTCTTAAAGATGCAGATTTAGATTTGGCAGTCGATTTGACGATCAAGGGGCGCTTCCTTCACCAAGGTCAAATCTGTATGAGCACTAATCGTGTCATCGTAGATCAATCGATTCACAATGAATATGTTGAAAAGCTTTTAAACAAAGTCAAAGATATTCCTGTGGGTGATCCTAATCTTGATGAGACGCTTATAGGACCTATTATTAATAATACACAAGTGAAACAGCATCAACGAATCATTGATCAGGCTCAAATAGAAGGTGCTAAGTTGGTCTATGCTGGGGGTATTGAGAATAATTTGGTTTCACCTCATGTGTTTATCGATGTATTGCCGACATATGCAATTGCTCAAGAGGAAAGCTTCGGACCAATTCTGCCGATCATCAGAGCAGATGATGAAGCACATGCAATAAAAATCGCCAATGACACACCGTTTGGTTTATCTGGTGCTGTATGTGCATCTGATATTGAGCGCGGAGTAGAAATCGCTTCAAAACTCGATATTGGAATGACACATATTAATGATATAAGTGTCGCGGACCATGCTAATGCACCATTCGGTGGAGAAAAGAACTCTGGATTAGGGCGCTTTAATGGGCATTGGATTATGGATGAATTCACGCGTACACACTGGATGACAGTACCAATATCATCATAATGAACTGAATTGGATCGGCTATAATAGCCTAAGTTTTTTATAGTATTGAAAATTATGCTATGTGTGCCAACTTTAAGCCAATACAAGCGCATCAAATCCAAGCATTAGAACTTCCACATATTTCATTTGAATATGTGGAAGAGGTTTATCCAAGCTACGAAACCCCGTTATTATTTAAATCTGATCATAGCTACGAGTGGAGGTTAGTTAATTTTGGTTTTATACCAAAATGGGCAACTGATACAGAAATAGCGAAGAAAACCTATAATGCACGCAATGAAACATTAAGCGAAAAAAGAAGTTTTCAAGAAGCATTTGAAAAATGTAAATTTGGTGTAATTCCAGTCACTGAGTTTTATGAAGCAAAATATATTAATGGACGACCGCAACGATGGGGTGTGAGAAGAAAAGATGGTCAGGCATTTTTTATCGCAGCGTTGTATGAAATCACGAAAATTGATCAAATTATTTATCGTTCAGCAACGATGATTACCATGGATGCTATTCATCACGAAATGATGAAGGATTTTCATGAGCCTGGAGATGTTAAACGGTCAGTAATTATTATTCCGCACCATAAATTAGATCAGTGGTTGAGTTTAAAATCCCCCGACATTCAGAACTTTGTTGAAGGCTTTCCAGTAGGGGAATTTGAATGTTTTTATTGTCCAAAACCACGGCAGAACAATACAGCCCAACTCAATATGTTTGATGATGGGCTTTAATCTAAAGTTTAGGAAAATTAATGCGCTAAATTTTTGAAAATATGCTTTAAGCTTTCCATTAGTTTTTCAATTTGAAGTGGGGTTAATCCCTCAAATGTTTGTTCAAGAACCACACTCATCAGGTCATTAATTTTTTTTGTCATTTCTAAACCTTTTGGTGTTAGTACCACACGCGTAATACGGGCATCGTTTTCACACGAGTAAGTGTCAACCATTCCTTCATCTTTTAAACGGTAAACGATTTTTGTAGTCGTCGACATTTTTGACACAATCATGTCAGAGAGTTCTGAAACACTTGCATCTGGTTTAGTAGACAATGCGACAAGCAAACGTCGACGAGAATTATCAACGCCATACTTTTTGAGCACATGGTCAACATTCAGTACATACTGAGAATGGACTTGAGTGATCCAATAGAATGGAAAATTTTCGAGTTCAAAATTTTCAGATGAAGGTAAAAATTTTGCATATTTTTTTGACATCGCTACGTCCTTGTCAGTGTAACTTAATTGTTTTTATTAATTTAAATATTACATGAAGCATAACCTATATTAAAAGAACTATGTTCAAATAATCAACTTATGTTCAAGCGCTTACCTTAAATCAGACAAAAGGTATGACACCTATTGACTTCAGTTTTATAAAACATATTTCAATGATCTGTAAATATCTTTATGTGTATCAAAACAGAAGATTCGAAAAATACAGCTATTCTGATCTTCATGATTATATCTTTATGTCAATTCCACGCTGACCAAATTCTATTGAAAAATATAGGAACTATAACTTGGCACTGATATTTTTTTTTGTGTCGAAAATGTCAAAGACTATTCAAGGATGGCAATTACGACTAAAGATATGATCTAAATTTACATAAAAAATTGTTTTGAACATAAAAAAAGTAATTACAAAATAAAATTCTTATGCATAATAGTTTCATCATTTCTGAAAAGGTAACTTTATATATGGACCCGTCGCCGTGTTGGCCTAATTTAGCTTCTTACATTATCTTAAATAATAAGAACCAGGAGATCTAATATGGAATTTTTATTGGATCCTGGCATTTGGATAGGGTTAATTACCCTTATCATTCTTGAAATCGTTTTAGGTATTGATAACTTAGTATTTATTGCGATACTTGCAGAAAAACTTCCTCCAGAACAACGTGATAAAGCCCGTGTAATCGGTTTATCCCTCGCATTATTAATGCGTCTAGGTCTACTTTTTGCGATCTCGTGGTTAGTGACTTTAACTCAACCATTGATTGAAATTTTTGGAAAAACATTCTCAGGTCGGGATTTGATATTACTGTTTGGTGGTCTATTCCTTGTGTATAAGGCTGTCAATGAACTCCATGAAAAAATGGAGGGTAAACCCGAGATTAAAACGAATAACAATGTCGTATACGCTGGTTTTGCTGCAGTTGTGGCTCAGATCGTTGTGCTTGATGCGGTATTTTCACTCGACTCAGTGATCACTGCGATTGGTATGGTGGATAATATTTACGTGATGATGGCTGCGATGATTGTGGCTATGGTTGTCATGTTAATTGCATCAAAACCGTTAACTACGTTTGTTAACCGTCATCCTACGGTAGTTATCCTTTGTTTAAGTTTCTTGTTATTGATCGGTGTAAGTCTAATCGCTGAAGGTTTTGGATTCCATATCCCTAAAGGTTATATTTATTCAGGTATTGGTGTTGCAATTCTAATTGAAGCATTCAATCAATTTTCGAATCGTAATCTTGAAAAAAATCAAGCGAAGATCCCGTTACGTCATCGAACTGCAGATTCAATTTTGAAATTGATGGGCAGTAAATTGGATGCCGATATTGCAACATCCAAAGAAGTTGAAGAAATTCAACAAGCTTTTGGTGATGAAGAGCGTTATATGGTTGGTGGTGTGCTATCACTTGCTGAACGTTCAGTTGCTTCAATTATGACACCTCGAAATCAAATTTCTTGGGTTAATATTGAGGACGATGCCGAAGCAATTCGTGAACAGGTATTAGCTGTACCTCATAGTCTTTTCCCAGTTTGTCGTGGACAATTGGATAAAGTCATCACGATTGTACGTGCAAAAGAATTGATTGATGCATTAGATGATCCAGATCAACTAAAAGATTTGATGAAACGTGTCCGTCCTATTTTCATTTATGAAAAAATGAAAGTGATTGATGCAATTAATACATTAAGAACTTCTAAAGGTTCATTGGTACTTGTTACAAATGAATATGGCAATATTCAAGGCTTAATCTCACCATTAGATGTTTTTGAAGCAATTGCTGGTGAATTCCCAGATGCTGATGAACAGCTTGAATTGGTTAAAATCGATGATACCACTTGGAAGGCGTCTGGTATGTTAGATTTATATCAATTAGAGCTGGCGCTCGATATATTAGATTTAGATCTGGTGCAAGAAGACTCAGGTTACTTTAGTGTTGCAGGACTGATTTTAGATAAAACGAGTGGGGCGGTTGAAGTTGGTATGTTGATTGAACACCAAGGGGTTAATTTCGAAATTCTAGAAATGGAAGATAATCGAATTAAAACCGTTAAAATCACGCTTTAAACTCTAATAAAAAAGCTCCTTATTGGAGCTTTTTTTTGCTTAAATTTCTATATAAGGTATGGAGTTAGCGAAGTCGTAGTATGAAATATGAGATAAGATGCTAAACATATTGCAATCTGTTTTATAGCGAAGGAATGTCAGATCATGATCGATCAAATGGAATTATCGGTAAGACTTGCTATTTTTTTTAGTGGTATTTTTTTATTGACCGGTATGCTTACTGGCGTTTGGAAGTATGTGCAAATCAGCTTATCTAAACAAGCTCGAGCACATTATTATGTTGATATTGCGCATAGGAGTAGTTTGCTATATGCACCTGCAACGTTAATTCTAGCGGTTATGGCATATTTTTCAGCGTTGAATGAATCGACAAATTTGCTCTTTATTTTGATTAATATTTTCTTTTTTGCATTTTCAATTTTAAGTTATATTTTGCATGGCTTATTGAAAGATACGACAAATCAGTTCAAAGAACCACATCAATTAGGGCGTATTGAATTACCAAAATTGCTCATGAGAGGTGCGATGGTACTATTGGTCTTAGGTGAGGTTGGGGCGACCTTAGGTTTGCTTTATGGTTTATATGTTGGGTTATTCTAATAAGTAGAGCAGAATTGAAAAACTTGTTATTTTGATAGAGTGCTTTAAATGATGACATTGACTTTAAGATGGATGCTTTGGCATCCATCTCTTAGTCTAAATGTGCTTCTTGATCAGAAAGCTTTTGAGTACGATATTTCGTGTCAATAAAGGCCCACACGTAAAATGCTAGCGTCGCAGCAAGTGCATAAGCAAAATATTCAAGCTTCAACGTGCCTTGAATTGTACCTTGCACAACAAGTGTCAGCATGAGAGCAAACATTGTGCTTAAAAAAACGACAGCATTGTTGTTCGCTTTAAGAGTATTAATGAAGACTTGCTTGTTGAAATGTAATGATAACATCTCCATCCCTCCTGATAATTCATGACAAATCTGAATGATTTAGTCGACTTTGTTTACATACTTGTACAGGGGATTGAAGAATAAAGCAAGTTTTTAACACTCTATTATGTAAATAAATTATGACATTAATATGACAAAAGTCGAAATATTTGAAATTAAGATACTACGTGAGCTAAGTGATAGAATTATTTCGATAAATCGTGATGAGATGAATAGAGTTTCTTGTAATTCTTTAATCTATTTACTTTTTAGCATCTTGCAAAACAAATAAATAGTAGCAAAAGTCATTCCAAATCTGACTGATGAGGTCAAAGTTAAGGTGGGTAAGCAATAATAGTCTGTTGGATAAACGAGACAATTATTGATTACAGAACAAATACGGCTTGGGTAAAACAATATTTATTGATAAATCACCTGAATTTACTTCTTCAGTCTATCCAGTGTGTAGACAATGACAAATACAACTAAAGAAGGAATCAACCATGCTAAATTTTGTTCAGCCAATGGTAGATTGTTCATAAATGCTGGCAAGAAATGATCTAATTCTGCAACCTTAAGTCCATCAATAATACCGAATATGAAAGCAACCGCTGTAACAGGCGCAATGACGCGTGGAGCGGAATTAAAGAACTTCCACATAAATCCCATCATGATCACCACAATCGCTGGTGGGTAGATTGCACTTAATACAGGTACAGAGAAGGCGATTAACTTGGTTAAACCTAAGTTGGAAATGACAAATGAGAAACCAACAAGAATGAAAACCCATTTTTTGTAAGTAATCTTCGTGATTTGTGAGAAATATTCTGCACATGCACAAGTCAAACCAATTGCCGTAACCATGCATGCGATAAAAATCATCGCCCCTAGAAAATATGAGCCAAAGTCACCAAAGGCGTGCTGAACATAGCCATGGAGAATAATGGCACCATTTGCAGCGTTAGGTGCAGCCTCGTGACTACTCAGTCCAAGTTTAAATAGGCTAATGTAAACCAGTGTAAGGCCAATACCTGAAATTAAACTTGCGATCACTGCATATTTGGTAATTAACTTTTGATCATTTACATCACGTGAACGTATCGCATTAATAATGACAATACCAAATACTAAAGCTCCTAAAGTGTCCATGGTTAAATAACCATTAACAAAACCTTCTGAAACAGGACTATTGATATAGTTTCCAATAGGTGCAGGGATATAATCTGCAGAAACTAAAAAGGCACTACCACCTAAAATGATCAAAGAGAGAATTTTGAGTGGAGATAAAACATAGCCGACAGTATCCAAAATTTTATTCGGATAAAGTGAGATTAACGTTACAAATGCAAAATAAATTGCACTGTAGATCAACAAGGTCGATGAAGACGTTCCAAAATAACTCGAAAAACCAATTTCAAAAGAAACTGTAGCTGTCCGAGGTGTCGCGAAAAGTGGTCCAACAGCAAGATAGCATGCTACGGTTAAGATTAAACTTGCAATCTTACCCAGTGGAGAGCTTAAAAGTTGAATAGAGCCTTCAACACGCGATAGCGCAATGATCGTGATAACAGGAAGGCCAACAGCAGTAATTAAGAAGCCAAAAGCAGCTAACCAAACATGTTCACCCGCTTGTTGAGCAACAATAGGTGGGAAGATAATATTGCCTGCACCGATAAATAGTGCAAAGGTCATAAAACCTAAGGCAATAATGTCCCGTGTACGCAAATTGGTCATAAGGGAGATCGGTTCAAGAAAAAAGAAAGCGATTTTAGAGCAAATGTCAGTAAATAGGGAGGGCGGTCATCCATCGAATGGAATAGTAAAAAAGCAAGAAGCGAATAATTTTATTGGATGGGAAATTATGAGTTAAATTAAGTCTATGTATTTATAAAACTAATAAAATAAATTTATTTATTGAATTGAAATTAAGCAGAGCTTAGATCTTGATTCGCAAAATAAAATAATGTACTGAATGGTTAAATAATAGTCGAAAATGATTAAGTTACAGATAGTCTATAGCGTTTGTGATCGACAAATGAAAGTCCTATAATGAATCCTGAATTAAAAAGGGGTTCATCATGAAGGCAACAGCTGTCACCATTAAAACTGAACAAGATATTGAAAAACTAAGAATATCGGGTCGGCTTGCGGCACAAGTGCTTGCAATGATTGGTGATTATGTGAAGCCAGGTGTGAGTACTGAGTATCTTGATGATATCTGTAATGATTACATCGTCAATACACTCAAGGTGACGCCAGCAAATGTGGGTTATTACGGATATACAAAAACAACCTGTATTTCGAAAAATGAAGTTGTATGTCATGGTATCCCTGCTTCCAATATTATCTTAGAGGATGGAGACATCATTAATATTGATGTTGCAATCATCAAGGATGGTTATTTTGGTGATACCAGTCGAATGTACTATGTAGGTACAATTAAACCTGAAGCAAAAAAATTAGTCGATACGACTTATGAAGCGATGCTTGCAGGTATTAAAACGGTTAAACCTGGCGCGACGCTAGGTGACGTGGGTCATGCTATTCAACAAGTTGCGCAACGCGAAGGTTTTACGATTGTACGTGAATATTGTGGTCACGGTATTGGAAAAACCTACCATGAGCAACCGAATGTATTGCATTACGGACAGCCTGGTCAGGGATTAGTATTAAGAAAAGGAATGGTGTTTACCATTGAGCCTATGGTGAATGCAGGCAAAGCCAAAGTTAAAGAATTAAAAGACGGATGGACAGTAGTTACAGCAGATAAATCTTGGTCTGCACAATGGGAACATATGGTTGCTGTGACTGATGAAGGATATGAATTATTGACACCTTGGCCTGAAGGTACGGGTGAATATCCTGTAATTTAATTCCCAAAAGCCTATTTTTTTAAATAGGCTTTTTAATTTGTATACGCATCAAATGATAAATAATAAATCCAATAACCAATCCCCAAAAAGCAGATCCAATGCCCAAAAACTGAACTCCAGATGCAGACATTAAAAAAGTGATTAAAGCAGCATCACGATCTAAATCTTCTTTAAATGCGATACTGATGTTATGTCCAATCGTTGCAAAAAGTGCGATCGCCGCCAAAGTGGTGATCATTTCTCTAGGGAATGACAGTAATAATCCCGTTAGTGTCGCTGCAAAAATGCCCATAAAGATATAGAACACTCCACAAGCCATACCTGCAATATAGCGTTTAGCAAGGTCTTGATGAACTTGTTCATCAAGGCTCACAGCTGCACTAATTGCTGCGATATTGGTTGAAAATGCCCCGAACGGAGCGAATATTGCTTGAGCAATTCCTGTCCAACTTACTAATTGGTTGACATGAGGTTTGTAACCATAGGATCTGATCATTGCTAAACCAGGTAAATATTGTGAAGCCATATTGATGATCAAGAGGGGAATAGCTAAACCCAGAATACTTGACCAGTGAAATTCAGGCTGAATCCATACTGGATACGTCATTCCGTAGTGAATTTTGGTTGCTGTATATTCAAAGAAAAAAGGTGTGGCGATAATGCAAGCTAACAATGTAATGACAATGGAGTGACGGGGTAATGCTTTTTTACTTATAAAATATGTACTGATCAAGATTAGAACATAGATCAATTGGTCTTGCATGACCGTAAATAATGAAATGCCAAATTTTAATAACACTCCAGCTAACATGGCGCTTGTAAGAGATTGCGGTAAAAATTCAAGAATTCTTTGAAATATTCCAAAAAAGCCCAATACAGCAGTCATAATTCCGCATATTAAAAATGCCCCTATCGCCTCATTCAAATTGTATCCTGAGCCTGTAGCGATAATCAGTGCTAGTCCTGCTGTTGACCATGATGTTGCAACTGGATATTTAAACTTCCAGCTTAAGATCAGTCCTGATAATCCTATACTCAAACCCAGTGCCCAAAACCATGAGCTAATCTGTGCTTGATTTGCACCTAATACTTGTCCAGCTTGAATAACCAGTACAGATGAAACGCTAATGCCAATTAAAAATGTAATAAAGCCAGCGAAAACAGCAGGTAGACTTAAATCTTTTTTTATTCTTGTTATCACGTCTATGAGCATTTTTATATTATTTCCCTAATGATTCTGTGAAGTTAAGATTACATTGTTGATGTCGCAAGTTTGATCCCAAACAATCCAAATAAAATACCAATAGCGGCAACAGAAGCAGCTGCTAATTTATAATGCGTGTTGAAGTAATTTGAAATTTTGATACCTGTGAAGATCAACATACTTAAGTAGGCTATACTCATTAATTGTAAAATTACAGCAAGCATTAAAAAGCTTTGGGCTGGATAAGGATAAGCTGGATCTACAAATTGAACAAAAAACGATAAATAGAACAGTATTGCCTTTGGGTTAATCAGACTAATGAGTAATGCGGTACGAAAAGGATGAAATTTTTCTTGTTTTTGTACAATAGAAACATTAGCTTGATCTTTACTTGGACGTTTCCAAGTTAAATAGGCTGCATATATTAAACGGATACCTAAATAACTAAGATATAAAGCACCAATAATTTTTAGGGCGAAAAAAATCCAGGGAAATTGATGCAATAATGTTGCGGCACCTAAGACAGTTAGCAAAATAAGGATGCTATCTCCACACAAAATACCGAAAGCACCTTGATAGCCCACTTTTATGCCAAAGCGAGTCGCAATAGACATGACATAGAGCGAGTTAGGTCCAGGTAATAAAATAATAAGTAATGTACCTATTAAATAGGTTGGAAGATCAGTTATACCAAACACTCATTTATCTCTTAAAAAATAATCGAGCTCCTAAGAGCTCGATTGAAAGAATGATGGATAGGTGCAATTAAGCTTTTATATCAGCATCTATGCCAAATGATTGTTTTAACAGAGAGCTGAGTTGATCTCTTGCCTTAATAAAGCCATCTATACCGCCTTGCAATAATTGCGATGCCATAAGATCTTTCTGAATTTGCGCTTTAAAATCTATTTCAGTGATTGGACTAAGTGATTCGATATTTGAGCTGTGTGCATTTGCATTTAACTGAACTTCAACTTGGCGATGATCTTGAGCCAATTCGTCAAGTAAATTCGGTGATACAGTTAAGAGGTCGCATCCAGCAAGTCCGAGAACCTGTTCTATGCTACGAAAGCTTGCGCCCATAACTTCAGTTTTCACCTGATTTTGTTTGTAGAACTCGTAAATTTGTTTAACGGATTGCACACCAGGATCTTGTTCAATTGGATAGTGATCCACATTTTCAGCTTTTTTATACCAATCGAGAATACGACCTACAAATGGTGAAATTAATGTGACCTGAGCATCCGCACATGCTTTTGCTTGATGTAAGCCAAACAACAAAGTTAAGTTGCAATGAATGCCTTCTGCTTCAAGAACCTTAGCAGCTTGAATACCTTCCCATGTTGAGGCGATTTTAATTAAAATTCGGTTTTGATCAACACCATAAGTCGCATAGAGAGCGAGTAATTCTTTAGCTTTAGCAATTGTCGCGGCTGTATCGTATGAAAGTGCTGCATCAACTTCTGTTGATACTCGACCTTCAACTACTTTTAGAATTTCCACACCTAATTTGACAGTCAGGATATCAATTGTTCTATCGATTAACTCATCTGACTGATAACCCTCTGACTTTGCTTGATCAAATGCAGCTTCAATCAGTTCTTTGTTTTCAGGGAATGAAGCTGCTGCCGTGATGAGTGAAGGGTTAGTGGTAGCATCCAATGGCTTAAATTTTTTTATAGCGTTTAAGTCACCTGTGTCTGCAACAATTGTAGTGAAGTTTTTTAATTGAGATAAAGCTGTTTCAGTCATTGCGATCTAATTCTTTGTTTCATTACTTATACCATCTTTATAACACATGATTATTTTGAAACATGCTACAAAAGTTTTAAATCAAGTTATTTTCCTACATTTTTCTTTTATTTCTGATGTGATGAATTAAAAATTGAGCAGCTTTGCCCAATGGTTGCTCTTTACTCCAAACCAGATCGATAAAATAATCAAATTTTGGGGTGAAATCTGAAAATCGTAGAACTTTAAGTTTTTTCTTTAATGTTGGTTGTTCGATAAGCATTTCAGTGGGTAATACTCCCCATCCAAGTCCTTGTGAAATTAGTCTACATGCAGAATGGTGATTGTCTGTACGCCATGCATCTTTGGAGAAGAGTAATTCAGGCTTAATGTTCCGATCGCGACTAGCGACTACAATCTGACGACTTTGAAAAATTTCTTCATAGCTCACTTTTTGATTTTGGCACAGCGGATGATGAACAGATGCAACTGGAATTAAACTTTCTTTCATTAATTCCACAAATTGTTCATTCGCCTCAATATGTTCACGCTCAAACATCAACGCTAAATGTGCTTTACCCGTTAAAATCATTTGTTGAGCATCTTCTTGTGGTGCGCTGAATATATTGATTTGTAGTTGAGGAAATTGTTGTACTAATAAAACAATATAATCAGTCCATCTACTATGCAGTAACTCAGATACCACCACAATATTTAATTCGGTTTCGATACCGCTACTCAAACCAAATGCATGTTGTTTCCATTGATTCATTTCAATCAATAAATGATTAGTACGTTCATACAAAACTTTGGCTTGAAGTGTTGGCTGTGGTTCACGTCCTACTCTTTCAAACAGTTGAAGATTCAGATCAATCTCTAAATTGGAAATCGCCATACTGACAGCAGAGGGGACCTTGCCTAACTGACGTGCGGCTGCGGAAAAAGAACCTGTTTCCATCACCGTTTTAAAAACGACCAATTGTTCTTGATTAATATTCATGTTTATTATTTCAAAAATTATGATAGATTCTAACTCGATCATTCAATATTATGAAAATAAAATGCGCTCATGAATAACAATGTTGATGAGTGAACGCATGTTTTTTTCAAAGAGAAGAATTATTCACGCAATAAGCTATGAAATCATTCTATTGGTGATCATCGCAATTTCTTTGAGTTTTATTTTTGAAGTTCCACTGGAAATTGCAGGTTCATTAGGTGTGATTATGGCTGTACTTTCAGTGATCTGGAATATGATTTTCAATCATTATTTCGAAAAAATTGAAGCGCGCAATCAGTGGAAGCGTACTGTAAAAGTTCGTATATTGCATGCGCTAGGATTTGAAGGTGGCTTGATGTTAGTGACCATTCCAATTGTTGCATATATGATGGATATGACGCTCATACAAGCTTTTATCGTCGACTTAGCTTTGACGCTTAGTATTCTGGTGTACACCTTTATATTTCAATGGTTCTATGATGGGATCGAAGCTAAACTGGGTTATGCACCTGAGGCTTTAAATCACTAAAACTCAAAATAAAAAAGCATCTCTATTGAGATGCTTTTTTGTTGTTATAGAAATTATTTTTCAATAATTGCCGTTACACCTTGACCACCTGCAGCACAGATCGACACAAGTACACGACCTGAACCTTTTTCATTTAAAATTTTTGCAGCAGTTGCGATAATACGACCACCCGTTGCGGCAAATGGGTGACCCGCAGCCAACGAAGAGCCTTTAACGTTTAACTTCGCACGATCAATTGAACCTAAAGGCGCATCTAAGCCTAGACGTTCTTTACAGAATTTAGGATCTTCCCAAGCTTTTAATGTAGAAAGAACTTGAGATGCAAATGCTTCATGAATTTCATAGTAGTCAAAATCTTGAAGTTTTAAATTAGCACGCTCGAGCATACGTGGAACTGCGTAAGCAGGAGCCATTAACAAACCTTCTTTTTTACCAATGAAATCTACAGCAGCAGTTTCAGAGAAACTTAAATACGCTAAAATTTCGTGACCATTTGCTTTAGCCCATTCTTCTGATGCTAATAATACACAAGAAGCACCATCGGTAAGTGGAGTAGAGTTACCAGCAGTCATTGTACGAGCATCACCTTTACCAAACGCTGGCTTAAGTTTTGCAAGCTTTTCTACAGTTGAATCAGGACGTAAGTTGTTGTCGCGCTCAAGGCCAAGGAATGGCGTCATTAAATCGTCAAAGAATCCTGCTTCATAAGCTGCAGCCATTTTCTGATGAGACGATGCAGCAAGTTCATCTTGAGCTTCACGAGAAATGCCCCACTCAAGTGTTGTGATCGCTTGGTGATCGCCCATAGATAAGCCAGTACGAGGTTCACCATTTTTAGGAGCATCTAGCAAATCTTTTACGTTAATTTTAGTTAACGCTTTAAGACGATCTTTACCTGTTTTTGCAACGTTGAGTTCTAAGAGGGCTTTACGTAATCCATCACCAAATGCGATAGGAGCATCTGAAGTGGTATCCACACCACCTGCAATACCCACCTCAATTTGACCAAGTGCAATTTTGTTCGCTACGAGGAAAGCGGCTTGAAGCCCAGTACCACAAGCTTGTTGGATATCGTAAGCTGGAGTTTCAGGTGCAAGCTCTGTGCTTAACACACATTCACGCGTCATATTGAAATCACGGCTGTGCTTCAGTACAGCACCAGCAACAACTTCACCCAGACGTTGACCTTGAAGATTAAAACGCTCAACTAGACCATTCAATGCTGCTGTAAGCATATCCGTATTTGTAGCTGTGAAATAAGCACCATTAGAACGTGCGAAAGGAATACGATTACCACCGATAATTGCAACACGGCGTACAGTATTTTGAGTCATAGTTTTTTCCTGTTCAGCGGAAGATTGAGTCGTAGTTGCTGAAGTTTGATTTTCAGCTTTAGTTTTATTTGTTGCTGCTGTTTTTTTGCGAGTCGTCGACGTACGAGGGCGAGTCGCTTTTGGAGTATTTGCGTTGTTGGCACTGTTTGCATTACCACTACTCGTATTTGAACGAGCTTTTGATGTATTTGACACAGTCGCTTTCGCAGAATTCTCAGTTGTTGGATTTTCTTGAGTTGTTTTGCTCATAAGGCTTTTCCAAGCATATTTGGGATATTCTTGAGTGCTACATTAGCATAATCGCTAAGAGGTCGTATTGACTAAAATGACATTTAGCAATGCTTTCAGGTCAAGACATACATAGAGTAACTCAAGTATTATTTAACTGAAACGCAGGGATCGATTAATTTACTAAGTATCAGAGTTTGAACTGAACTTCATCTACACCATAGATCCTTCAAAAAATTATTCTATCGAGAGATCATATTCATGACTGACCAATATCAAGCTTTTGCAAAATCTCCAATTGGTAAATTTGTCATCAAAAATTTAGGTTTACCATCTCCAATTCACTTAGATCGCTTTGAATCAGCAACGCCTGTTGTTCAAGGCGCTGTTTTATTCGGTTCTGCGTCTAAAAGTCTTTTTAATGGTGAAATTGCGCAAGTTCTGAGTAATATTCATGCCAACAGCTATGCGGGAAACAATGCTGAGTTACAACAAGCTGCAGCTAAAGTAGGGTTGAACTTAGGTGCGTTTAATGAAGGCGATAAAGAGTCGAAATTCAAAGCAGTTGTGTTTGATGCTTCGGGTATTCAGGACTCTGAACAGTTAATTGAATTGTATAAATTCTTTAATCCAATTGCTCGCCAAATTCAAACTTCAGGTCGTGTAGTCGTCGTTGGCTTGACACCAGAATCAGCACCTACAGTGAAACAAGCGATTGCTCAACGTGCATTAGAAGGATTCGTGAAATCTGTAGGTAAAGAATTTAAGAAAGGTATTGCTGCACAATTGGTTTATGTAGATCAAGATGCTGCTTTAAATCTTGAATCTACACTTCGTTTTGTACTTTCTCCGCGCTCAGCGTATGTATCAGGTCAAGTCATTCGTGTTTCAAAAGCAAATGTTGTTGATGTTGATTGGACTAAACCACTTGCGGGCAAAACTGCAGTGGTCACAGGTGCAAGTCGTGGTATTGGTGAAGCGATTGCGCATGTTTTGTCGCGTGATGGTGCTCATGTCATTTGCTTAGATGTACCACAACAACAAGCAGATCTTGATCGTGTTGCGAGTGAAATTGGTGGATCGACTTTAGCGATTGATATCACTGCACCAGATGCTGGAGAAAAAATCAAAGCTGCAGCGGCTGCTCAAGGCGGGCTAGATGTGATTGTCCATAATGCCGGTATTACACGTGATAAAACGCTTGCTAATATGAAGCCAGAGCTTTGGGATCTTGTGATTAACATTAACTTATCTGCGATTGAGCGTGTGAATGACTATTTGTTGTCTAATGAAGGCATCAATGAAAATGGTCGCATCGTTTGCGTATCTTCGATTTCAGGTATTGCGGGTAACCTCGGTCAAACGAACTACGCAGCTTCTAAAGCTGGTGTGATTGGTTTAGTGAAATTTACAGCACCAATTTTGAAAAATGGTGTAACGATTAATGCTGTTGCTCCTGGATTTATTGAAACTCAAATGACAGCAGCGATTCCATTCGCAATTCGTGAAGCGGGTCGCCGTATGAATTCGATGAGTCAAGGTGGTCAACCAGTTGATGTGGCTGAAACAATCGCATTATTTGCTTCATCTGCTTCAACGGGGCTGAATGGAAACATTGTACGTGTGTGCGGTCAAAGTTTATTAGGTGCTTAAGCTTTAGTGGTCATAGATTGTTAAATGAAAGAGAGTAATGTTCAGGCATTGCTCTCTTTATTGCTCGTATGATTTGTTATGATCGTTTTGTTGAGCTGCAAACTTTAAATTTTTTATAAAGATAAATGGGAATTTTTAACATGAAAACACGTCACTTTAGTCAATTGCCAAAAGCTTATTTAGCTTATCCTAAAGTCATTAAAGGTTTAATTTTTAAAAAACCGAAAGGCGAAAAGACACTGCCACAAGTGGATTACATCGTTGATGAATATCGTGTTGATCATGACCATTTAAAATCTTATAACGAAATTTGTGGTTATAAGAATAATGGATATGTACCATCGACTTACTTGGCAGTCATTTCTCAAAGTTTGCAGATGCAAATGATGACACAAGAACCTTTCCCATTTGCTTTGCTGGGTTTAGTTCATATTCGTAATCAAGTTAAGCAGTATCGCAAAATTGGAGTGAATGAAACCATCACGCTATCATGCAAATTTGGTGAGTTAAAACCACATGACAAAGGTTTGCAATTTGACTTCATTACCACTGCGAAAGTAGGTAATGATGTGGTGATGGAGGGTTTAACAACCTATCTTTCTCGTGAAAAAACAAATACTTCATCCTCTTCAAAGGCGAAAGAAGATCAGTTGCCTGAATTTAAATCACAGGGTAATTGGAAAGTCGCTGAAAACACGGGTCGTCGCTATGCGCTCGTTTCAGGTGATTTTAACCTCATTCATATTCATGCAGTTACAGCAAAAGCATTTGGTTTTAAACAAGCGATTGCGCATGGCATGTGGAGTAAAGCTAAAGCATTAGCAAGTATTAGTTTACCGGATGCTTATGATGCTGATGTTTATTTTAAGTTGCCTATGTTTTTACCATCTGAGGTTGAATTTTTAACGGGTGAGCGAGATCAAGCGACATATTTGTTAGTTCGTAATGCAAAATCACAAAAACCTCATGTTTCTGGTGTTGTGAAACCACTTTAATAGATGCTCTAGGCCTAACATGTTTGTTAGGCTTTTTTATAACTATAAATCAAGGATAGAAGATGAAAATTCTAAAAGATTTAATTTACGCTGACACACATAATTATAAGGGTATCGTTCACCATCAGTTTGCAGATTTGGCACATTTATTTAGTCGTTTACAAGACTCTCGTACTGAACAAGGTGGTGCATCATTGGCTGTATATTATGGTCAAGAAAAAGTGGTTGATATTTATGTTGGAAAAAAGTCTTCGAGTGAAGAGTGGTCAGAAGACACGATGGCGATGTGCTATTCCACCGGAAAGGGGATCTTAGCGACTTTGTCGCATATTCTAGTGAGTGAAGGGAAATTAGACTATCGTCAACCCATAGCTGATTATTGGCCAGAATTTGCTGAACATGGAAAATCTAAGATTACTTTGGCTGACGTATTAAGTCACCGTAGTGGTTTATATGATGTTAGAAATGTCATTGCTCAAGCATCTGAAATGGCAGACTGGGATCACATGCTCAATGTGATGGCTAGCGCGACACCACGTTTTAAACCCAATTCAAATTATGCATATCAAGCACTTACGTATGGCTGGTTATTAGGAGGGCTGATTGAAAAAGCGACTCAGCAAAATCTTTCTGAGCTGATGAATCAATATTTAGTAGAACCACTTCAATTAGATGGTGCCTATTTTGGTGTCCCTCAGGATCAACTTTCAAGAATAGCCAAACCTCTAGAAAAAACAAATATTGAAAAAAAGTCATCAACTACTCAAGTTGCACAACAAAAGAAGAAAAAACAGAAATTTTCATTTTCGGATCGTATCATTCAATATTCTGGTCAAAATCCTGATGATTTTATAGATGCAATGATTCCAAAGGGAATGAAGGGGTTTAGCTTTTTTGATGATCGTGTTCTGACTCAACCCATTCCTGCTGCTAATGGTGTCTTTACAGCCAGAAGTTTAGCGAAAATCTATGCCATGATGGCGCACTATGGTCAGTTCGAATCAAGACAATTTATCAAGCCACTTGTATTCAAACAACTTTCGCAAATTCAAAGCTATGATCGAGACAAGGTGATGCCAATACCTATGCATTGGCGTTTGGGTTATCACAGAGTTATCACGCTGGGTAAAAGTGCAAAAAATGGATTTGGTCATATGGGCTACAACGGATCAGGGGCTTGGTGTGATCCTGAAAGAAAATTAAGCTTTGCCTATACCCATAATTATCCTGTTGGGTCAATTACAGGGGATTATCGTTTGTGGAGTTTATCGCAAGAGGCATTAAGGTGTGTGGATCACATTAATAATGGTAAAAAGGGATGGTTTTAACATTTACAAAGGAGAATTTGTATTTATAATGTATACTAACTTTAACTAAAATAAACAAATAGTGACATGATGAATAAAAAAATTACCTTTTTACTAATGGGTTGTTTGATGAGTGGTGTTGTGGCAAGTACAGTACTTACACCAAACCAAAATCAGCAAAGCGGGCAGATTCCGAGCGGTTATGCTGAATTAGAATTTAAATTGCGTGATGGAAATTGGACGAAACAAATCTATCTGCCAAACAATCCAAAAAATAATGACAAGATTAGAATTTCCTCATCGGCGGGATATGCTGCATATCTAGATACTTCCAATATTGATATTCCCCTTGAATCAATCCAAATCAATAAAGGAAACACATTCGACTTTATTTATTGTGAATCTTTAAAAAAATGGCGAATCAACAGTACACCCAGTGTCATTTTAGATAATTCAAGTGTACAAAATATTATATCTAATCAACAAACAATACAGCGAGTTCATCTAAAAGATGGCGCTTGGACAAAGAAAATAGTATTGCCGAGCGATGTTGCTAACAATACGGTAATGTTGATTGAATCTGATGCAGGCAGGGATTCATCAATTGATACAACAAATCTTCTTTTTTCGAGTAATTTTAATTTAAAAAAAGGAGATCGCTATTGGTTTGTATTTAATCAAAATCTAAAAAAATGGGTGCCTGAATATATCAAGCCGAGACAACTAAATGTTAGTTCAGTGGGTACTCAGTTAAATAAAACCGATAGCCCTTTAACTGAAATTATTTTTGGTGATGGAAACTGGGTGTCACAATTCACATTACCAAGTTCAGCATATGACCGTGATCGTGTGATCGTGAAGTCGACTGCAACATGGGAAGCTACTATTTCAAATCAGAATATCAATACCTCAGCAACTTTAAAACTAAATAGAGGTGAACGATATGAATTTATGTTTGTAAAAGAATTAGCGAAGTGGATTTTAGTTTCTGCACCAGAACGTGTGATACAAGCGAAAGATTTAAATAATCAAAAAGTTCCTGATCCTAAACAACCAGTGACACGTGTTAAGTTGGCAAATGGAAATTGGCAATCAGTAATTAATTTACCTGATCGCGCTCAAATCAATGACAAGATAATCATAAGTTCTGGAGCGGCGTGGAGCAGCACAATTCAGGCATCCAATAATTTACGACAAACGATTCAAACTGGTGAAACGCAACGTTTTGTCTATACATCTCAAGGATGGCAAGCTGATAGTGCAACCATTGACATGCTTTTGGTGAGTAGTACTGCTGTTGCAGAGAAATTAGGTGCAAATGCAGCGAAAATGAGGTTGATTGAAGGCTTTGATCTAACCAATGTGTCTGCAGAGAATTCAAATGCCAAGTTTTATCTGCGCAACGTTGGTTATCTGCAATATAAAACACCAGGTTCTAAAACATTAAACAATGTCCTTGATATTGGTCGTGTGGACAAAGTTATTCAGAATGAGCGTAATCGCTTAAAAGCTGATGCTGTATATTATGAAGGTGATGAAGAAGGCTGTGGTTTAGCTTACTTGCTTGAAAACCCTAACTCTAATTATATGATCGGTAGTGGAAGTATTAACTGTGGAATCACGGTTTTACGTCATGAATTCGGTCATAATATGGGGGTGAATCATGATGATACCGCTGGACCAGCACGTGGTTTGGAGCATCCATTGGGTGGTACGATTATGGGAGGTAATAGTATCTCTTATTTCTCAAGCCCAGATTTATTCCATCCAAAGTATGGATACCAATTAGGGGGTACGAATGATCGTGATGCTGTCACTATGATTAATAAAAATGCTAAAGCAGTGTCGCTATTCAAATAACGTATGAAAGTAATTTATATTTTATTGGGTGTAGCAGTTTTTGTGACTGCTACATTTACGTTATATCTAAAACCCGAAAAAGACAAATCATCTGCAAGCTTACAGCAGCATCAAGTTGAAAATGAACTGGGTCAAAATGTTAATGCTCATGACGAACGGCTTGAAAATAAGAATGAATCATCGAGTTCTCATCTGATGCCTGAGCTTATGCCTGTACTAGAACAAAATGTTGAACGGCATATGATTCTTCCAGAAAGTTTTCAGCATCGGGCTGACTCGGGTTATGTATTTAAGTTTAGTCCTGATCAAGTGGCGAGCATGAAAGAGGGCAGTAAATTTCCCTTGAAACTTTTGCAATTTGGTATCAACCGTGTGGCTGAAATTACTGAGATTGAACAAGTTGAGGATGGAATTGTGCGATACAAGGGGCAATTTGAGGATTATCCTGCTGATCTAAACTATTTTACGATTACTCAAAGTATTGAAGATCAATATGCAATTATTAAAGTTTATACAGATAAAGGGTCATATTTTGCTGAAGTAATTAAAGGGATTGGACTCGCTTACCCTGATCAAGTTTTACATGATGATGGGGTTCACGTGCACCAACATACGCATTGATTCATTTGCAGACTTGAGATATGGTAATTTTCACAAAATTGTTAAAATTGATTTGTGATTATGCGCCGTAGTACTGTCATCCCATTCGTTTTGATCTCGTCGATTCATATGGCTTCTTGCGATCAGTCCACGCAATCAAATCAACTCTTGAAACAGAATGATTCAATAAAAAATCAAGTAACACCTCAATATATTGGTTTGTATCAAGGTACTACGCCATGTATGGGGTGTTTTTCGCGTTGTGAGGATTGTCCTGGTATGGCTGTTGATTTACAACTTAACGCAGACCAAACGTATGTGTTGTCACGATTAAGTCTAAGCGGTCATAACCAAGCAGAAGAAATCAAAGGTCAGTTCAAATTCATTAATACTGAAAAGTCTTTGATTCAATTAAACGGTGTCCCAACCAGAAATATCATTCTTGTCGATTTGGTCAACAAAATGCTCGAAATTCGTATCGATGGGACTGGTGAGGAATACGAAAATTTCGATGATTTTAGTTTGAATTTAACAGGTTAAATTTTCCCAAGAAAAAAGAGTTGGATTTAAATTGCTTTTTGAATGTATGAATGATCTGTAACGCATTCACTCTTGCCAAAAAAAACAGTATGCTTAGTCCTGTAATTAGGGAGCATTCATGTATCAGGTTCTTGCGCGTAAATATCGTCCACGTAATTTTTTAGAATTGGTTGGTCAAAACCATGTGTCGCGTGCATTAACCAGTGCTTTAGAGCGTGGTCGACTGCATCATGCTTATCTTTTTACGGGGACGCGTGGCGTTGGTAAAACAACGATTGCAAGGATTCTTGCTAAATGTCTGAACTGTGAAACAGGTGTAACATCTACACCGTGTGAAGTATGCCCAACGTGTACCGCAGTCAATGAAGGTCGATTTATAGACTTAATTGAAATTGACGCAGCATCCCGAACCAAAGTTGAGGATACACGAGAATTATTGGATAACGTACCTTATGCACCAACGCAAGGTCGTTTTAAAGTGTATCTCATTGATGAAGTACACATGCTGTCCACACATTCTTTCAATGCTTTACTCAAGACACTTGAAGAACCGCCTGAACATGTCAAATTTTTATTTGCGACGACAGATCCTCAAAAACTTCCAATTACGGTTATTTCACGTTGTTTGCAATTTACTTTACGCCCATTGGCGGTTGATGAAATCACTTCACATCTCACACAAATTTTAACTAAAGAATCAATTAATGCGGAAGCTGATGCGATTTGGCAGATCGCTGAGTCAGCACAAGGTTCTTTACGTGATGCACTGTCGCTAACAGATCAAGCAATTGCATATGGGCAAGGTGCGATTCACCACCAAGATGTGAAAGAAATGCTGGGTTTGATTGATCGCACGATTATTTTCGACCTTATTTTGGCGATACATCAAAATCAACGTGCTAAAGTCAGTGCTTTATTACTCCAATTCCGTCAACAAGCACTTGATGTTTCTTTGGTGTTGGATCAACTCATTTCAACTTTACATGAGTTGGCTTTACTCCAATACTTACCAGACTTGAGTTTAAAATATAGTGCTGAGATTAATCAGAAAATTATGCAGCTTTCGAGCATGATTTCTGCTCAAGATCTACAATTGTATTATCAAATTGCATGTAAAGGTCGTGCTGAATTACAAATTGCAGTGACTCAAGAGCAAGGCTTTGAAATGTGTGTGCTCAGGTTGTTGGCATTCCGCCCGATGGCGAATAATGAGCAGCTGACCACTCAAGCACCTCCAGAACAATCAAATGTCTTAAAAGAAGCTGAAAATTTCAATCAGATTTCGACAGAGAATTCAGAATCTATATCGGCTGATCATCAAGAGGCAGGATCGAAAATCAGTTCGCCTGAGAATAATACGAGTTCGATTCAGCGTAGTCGTGATGTAAATGATGAGGAAAATACGGATCTAATCTTATTTCAACAGATGATGGCATCAGATGATGAGGCTGTTCCTACGGAGTCAGTTCATCCTGAAAAATCTGAATCTGAAAGCTTGCATTCAACAGAATTAAATCATGCGGATGATGTCGATCAGTCTGTATCTGTTGAAGTGAAACAAGAGAATTTAACCAACTCTGTGGTAGGCAGTGGGGAGATTGAGCTGACTTCATTTGGAGCAAGCTTTAATTCAGAGCCTGTTGAATCTTCAATTGTTGATCAAGACAATATTTTCTTTTTAGAGCCTAAACCAAATGAACTTTCTGCTGAAAGTGCTGAATTGTCAGTTCAAGAAGAAGGAACATCGAATGGCTCTCATTTCCCAAGTCTAGATCTACCCGATGAGAATAAAATTGTTGTCACAGATGTTGGCTTAAAAGGTTTAATGCCTCAAGATATTTTAAGGCTTGAGCCTGTCGAATTGGTAGGTGAATGGGATACTCAAAAGTGGGAATATTGGTTCAGAAATAGTCCATTAACACCTGCGGTACAAGAATTAGCACAACAAGGTCTTATGCAAGGTCAAATTGATGGGACATGTGAATTCTATATCCCTGCAAAATACGAAGCTTTATTGCACTCACTCATTCCGAGTTTAGAAGCAGCACTCAAGCAATCATTTTCAAAATCTCAATTAATCGTAAAATACAACGAACCAAACGGTGAGACGCCTTTCGATCTGCAGGAAAAGCGTAAGCAAAAGGCATATCGACGTGCTGAAGAATTGATTCATCAAGAACCCGTCGTGGAAGACTTGTTAAAAACTTTCGGCGGTGAGCTACATAATATTCAGCTTAAGTCTTAAGTTGATTTCGTCATAAACGTAGTTAAGGCTTCGCGTATTGAGTTTGGTAATTCAATACTTTTACGAGAGTCACGGTCGACAAATACATGCACAAAATAACCTTGAGCAGCAGGCTCTGATTGATTTTTCTTAAATATTGAAATGCTATACGTCACTGAAGATCGTCCAATCTTTTCGATAGCGACAGCAACATCAATTACTTCGGGGTAGGATAGTTCAGAAAAATATGTACATTTTGATTCAACAACGAGTCCAATGATAGGCGAAGTTTTAAAGTCAAATAGTGCGTGTTGAATAAGTAGCGCATTTGCGGCGGTGTCAAAGTAGCTGTAATAAGTGACGTTATTGACATGCCCATACACGTCATTATCAGCCCAACGGGTTTGGATGGGAAAAAAGAATTTATAGTCTGCTCTAGTTTTTTTTGAAATAGTTGTCATATTTTATTCAGAAAGTTGATTAAAGATTTCGAGTCATTTAATGATAAATTGCTTGGTAGATGCTTAAAGCATCAGCATAGCTTAGAGCTCTAGGATTGTTTTGTAAGAGGCGCGTTTGTTGCATCGCATCATTAGCTAACATCTCTAAATCTGATTCTTGTACACCTAGCTCATTGAGTTTTAAGCTCAACCCACTCTGGCTAACAAGCCTTTCCATATGATCTATAAATAAATCACATAAGCCATCAGTATTGCCTTTGCTATATGGGTCAATCCATTGCATCAGTTCAGCATAGTATTTCTTCGCTTGAGGTGCATTGAATTTCAGTGTTTCAACAAGCACGATTGCATTGGTATGACCATGCGATAAGTGATAATGCCCGCCCAAAGGATAGGCAAGCGCATGAACCGCTCCAACAGGAGCATTTGCAAATGCTTGTCCAGCCAACATAGAACCTAAGAGCATTTTTTGGCGCGCTTCTAGGTTTTGGGGTTGCTCTAGAACAAGTTTTAAATTTTGATTCAATAAATCCAATGCTTGTTTAGCGAGTAAATCAGAATAGAAATTTTTCTTTAGTTTTGAGGTGTAGGCTTCAATTGCATGCACCATTGCATCAATTCCTGTTGCTGCAGTGATGTGAGCCGGAAGACCTTGAGTAAAAGTTGCATCTAAAATGGCAGTATCCGCATACAGAACGGGTGAAACAATTCCTGTTTTTGTTGTTTTGCCTGTAGTGACAATAGAGATTGGTGTAACTTCAGAACCCGTACCTGCAGTTGTAGGGACTAAGATGAGTGGTAATCGTGGCGATTGAGCTTGATTGACGCCATATAACTCAGAAATCGTTTGGGTTTGATTGGGGTGTGAAAGTACGGCAATAATTTTTGCCACGTCTAAGGAGCTACCACCGCCAAAACCAATGACTGCATCAATCTGTAAACGTTTTGCTTCATCTACTGCATTTAAGATGACATCTTCTGGAGGGTCTGCAACGACATCGGAAAAAATACTGAATTCAGTCCCAGTAGCGTTGAAAATGTGAAGAATAGGTTGGTGGAGGTGGTGATCAATCATCCCTTGATCTGTGACGAGAAGAACTTTATTAAATCGATGTTGTTTTAAAATTGAGCCAAGCTGTTGAATACTCCCTAAACCAGAAATAATATTCCCGACAGTTTGAAATTGAAATTGGCTCATCACACATCCTTTTTGCGCTTTAAATAAGATTATTGTTTTACAGTTCTATAGGATTCACACCTTAAATAACTTAACATATGCACTGCGAAAGTATATGTATTTTTGAGGCGAAGATGACGACGAAAATGCCATACAAAATTTTATGTGTATGTTTAGGAAATATTTGTCGTTCCCCAACAGCAGAAGTGGTAATGAAACACTTTGCGGATTTAGAAAAATTAAATATTCAAGTTGATTCAGCTGGAACCAGTAATTATCACCCAAACAAAGCGCCTGATTATAGAAGTCAAAAGCACGCATTGAAACGAGGATATGATTTATCTTCATTACGTGCGAGACAGATTCGTATTGAAGACTTTAAGGAATTTGATTTAATCTTGGCGATGGATCATGAAAATCTAGTCAATATTCAGAAACTGCAAGTTGAAGCAGCGCAAATATTTCAAAACCATGAACTGCGAGCAAAAATAGAGCTCATGAGTGCCAAAGATCCTTCATATTTAAATCAACCAGTACCTGATCCTTACTATGGTGGAGATGATGGCTTTGAGTTGGTCTTAGATCAATGTGAGTCGAACAGTAAAGCATGGATTAGTTACTTAAAACCAATGTTGCAGCAGTCAAACGTTGAGTAAGATAAAAATATGATTGATATTCAAACTAATATACAACTCCAGTCTTTCAATACGTTGAATTTAAATGCTGTTGCATCTCATTATTGTATTGTTCGATCTCTTCACGATTTGCGTGAAGCAATTGAATTTGCTGAGCAAGCTCAATTAAACATGATGATACTTTCAGGGGGGAGTAATATGCTGCTCCCTGAGCATCTAGATGCTTTAGTTGTTCAATTACATTTAGATGATCTTGTCCTGGTTGCTGAAGATGATACCAATGTAACAATTCGAGTAGGTGCTGGACGTCACTGGCATGAGTTCGTGCTATGGACAACAGAGCAAGGTTTCTATGGATTGCAAAATCTCGCATTGATTCCAGGGTGGGTGGGTGCTGCACCTGTTCAGAACATTGGTGCCTATGGCGTTGAAGTCGGTGAATTTATTGAATTTGTAGAGGCTTTTGATCGTACTAAAAATGAAATCGTTCAAATCCAAGCGAGTGATTGTCATTTTTCATATCGACACAGCATTTTTAAAGATCAGCCTGAGCGGTTTGTTATTACTGCGGTCATCTTTAAATTACTTAAACAGCCACAACTCAAAATGAATTATGGAGATTTAAAAGCTGCGATGGGCGATGACATTACGCCATATAATTTACAGCAACAAGTGATCAAAATTCGTCAAAGTAAACTCCCAGATCCTGCAGAATATCCAAATGCAGGGAGCTTTTTTAAAAATCCGATTTTAATTAAAACGAAATTTGAGGAAGTTTTACAGCTTCATCCCACGATTCCACACTATCCTCAAGCAGATGGTTCTGTAAAAGTTGCAGCTGGTTGGTTGATTGACCAAGCAGGCTGGAAAGGAAAAAAATTAGGAAAAGTGGGAATGTTTGATCGACAGGCTTTAGTTTTAGTCAATTACGCCGATGCATCTCTCACAGATGTGCAGGCAACCTATCGCTCTGTGCAGCAAGATGTGTTAAATAAGTTTGGTATTTTATTAGAACCTGAGCCTGTTTTGTTCGATCAAAAAGGTTCTATTCAATCTCATTTGGTTCAAAAAGGACAGTATGTCTAGAAAACATTGGATGGTGGCAACGGTGCGTATGATGGCGATCATATTCGCACTTTTGGGCTGTCTCATGGTTTTCTGGTATACACCATTTTATTCAGCACTTGTTGTGAAATCACTTCACGCATTTGTCCCTATCAAAGTTGACGAAATTGCGGCCAAGAGCCAGCAAATGGCAGCGTTAACTGATAAGGAGGATTTGGAGCCTGGTTCAAGGCTGTGGATTGCAAGACAAGCTTATCTCAAACTTATTGAAGAACAATTGAATGATCAAGGGGCTGAACAGCTTGCTGAAATTCAAACTCGCTATGTGTTATTAAAACAAAAAATTAAAGATGAATTGCTTACAGATATAAATACAAAGAATGAAACTAAAGAGGATGTTGTCTTCGCAATTGATCAGCCTGATTTTGCCAGTGATGTTGCCATAAGCCAAACTGATTCAACAAATTCATCCATCAATGAAGAAAAAAATCAGCGCTTGGCTTTAATGGAAAAATATGAATTTTTCCTTAGAAATCATCCCTTAGAAGAAGATGAGGTTCAAACATTAGATCCGCAAATCTATAAAGATATCGCGTTGATTCAAAATGAAAATAAAACTTTATCAAATCAGAAAGATAAACCTTATGCGATAGTTGTGTTGGGTGGTGGGTTGACGCTAGGAGATAATAAAATTGATATTGTAGTTAATGATTACACACGCTCTAGACTAGAAAAAACACTTGAGATTGAGAAGCAAACGGATTTACCTATTGTGTTGAGTGGTGTTGAAGCACCGTACATGCAAGCGTGGTTAGCATCGCGTGGGGTAGAAGCGAATCTATTAGAGCAACGCAGCATGAATACCTGTGAGAATACACGCTTTAGTTCATTATTATTACAAAAAAAAGGAGGAGCGCCGACAGTGATTTTGATTACCGATCGTTATCATATGACACGTACACGACGTCTTTTTGCTTTGAACGGTATCAAAACAATTCCTGTTGAAGCGCCCATGCCTACAATGCTGACAACATGGCGTCCTAGCCAATTAAATTACGATCACAGTCGTCGTGCAAATTATGAATTACTTGCCACGATCAGAGATGTAATGTTTGGCTCTAGCGGTTGTCGGGAGGTGCCATAATGTCTGATATTCCGTTTCTGAATCCAAATGTGTTGAAACAACTCGATTTACCCATTCCGAATCGAGAACAAACACCATTAAGATTAGAACCATTAAATTTAAATCGACCTTATTCTCCTTCGAAAGAGATTCAAGCTTATCGTCATCTTTACGCACTTGATCGTCTTGAAGCGAATTATTGGCAGGGTTATATCAAAATGCCTTTGTTCAAACTTCATGTGCAGGTGTATCAACCTCGCATAGAGCAGGTGAAAGGTACTGTATTCTTATTGCATGGCTATTTGGAACACAGTGGAATTTACCAACCAATTATTGGTGAATTGCTGGATCAAGGGTTTAGTGTTTTAACTTATGACTTGCCTGGACATGGGTTAAGTGATGGCAATGCTGCCAGCATTCAGAACTTTGATCATTATCAGCAAGTACTCCATGCGGTTCACCAATATGTAAAACAAGCTGATCAATTGCCTAAACCATGGCTAGGTATCGGACAGAGTACTGGTGGTGCAATTTGGATGCATCATTTGTTGGAGTTTGCTGAACAACGTAAAAATCCAATTGTAGAACGCGTATTGCTCTTGTCGCCGTTAGTCAGACCTGCAAAAACAGCATGGTGGCATAATCCAGTAGGCTTGGGCATCATTCGCCGTATCAAACGTGAAGTTCCAAGACATTTTAAGCGCAATAATCACAACCCTGAATTTTTAAGATTTGTACGTCTAAAAGATCCACTACAACCGCGTATGATGGGGATGGATTGGATATTAGCAATGTCAAAGTGGATGTTGGAAATGGAAAATCGACCTGCATGCCGAATTCCAGTTTGGCTCGCTCAAGGTGCCCAAGATCAAACCGTAGACTGGCGTTATAATATCGAATTTATTCGCAGAAAGTTTCGCCTTCAGACCTTGCTCATGTTAGAGGAGGGATCTCATCAGTTGATCAATGAGCGTGCGGATATACGGGCAGCATTAACGGGTTTAATCCCAGCATTCTTACATGCGCAAAGTCATAAAGGATACTTTTAAAATAAAGGTGCTGATTTAAGCACCTTTTTGATGAAACTAGAATTTGCTGGCATCTGCCAAATTCCACATTCTGAAATAGAAATTTTCTTCGTCTTTATCTTTACAGTTCAATAGTTGACCCGATTCTAACCAAAAATGTAATTGAGCATAATTTTTGATTTCACGATCATTTATACGTTGCGCAAGATGATGAGCTTTAATTTCACTCGGATGATTTAAACCTGCAGCTGCTATCATTTCTGCTAGTGCATGTAATGTATTTTTGTGGAAATTATAAACACGTTCTGCTTTCGTTGGGACATGGACTGCTTTTTGGCGCTCAGCATCTTGTGTTGCTACCCCAACAGGACACTGATTGGTATGGCAACTTTGAGCTTGGATACAACCGACAGCAAACATAAATCCACGAGCTGAATTCACCCAATCTGCACCTAAGGCAAAGGTACTTGCAATATCAAAAGCACTGATGATTTTACCACTTGCACCAATTTTTACTTTATCTCTTAATCCAGCACCTACTAAGGTATTGTGTGCAAACAAGAGCGCTTCACGCAGTGGTGTTCCGATATTATCGCTAAATTCAATCGGTGCAGCACCGGTTCCACCTTCTGATCCATCTACGACGATAAAATCAGGAACAATATTGGTTTCAAGCATCGCTTTGACAATACTCATAAATTGCCAAGGCTGTCCGATACATAATTTGAATCCAACAGGTTTACCACCTGATAGTTCACGTAACTTTTGAATAAAATGCATCATTTCAATCGGTGTATTAAAGCTAGGGTGGCTTGGCGGGGAAATACAATCGCGATCACGAGGAACACCACGAATCTTCGAAATTTCTTCTGTAATTTTATGTTTGGGTAAAATACCGCCGTGACCTGGTTTTGCACCTTGAGACAGTTTTAGCTCAATCATTTTGATATTGGGATGTTTGGCTTGAGCTTTAAATTTTTCAGGATCAAATAGACCATCTTCAGTTCGACAACCAAAATATCCACTGGCAATTTGCCAAACAATATCTCCATTATTTTCAAGATGGTAGGGGCTTAGGCTTCCTTCGCCAGTATCATGATAGAACTGACCCATGTGGGCACCGAGATTAAGTGCGCGTATTGCATTAGCACTTAAACTCCCAAAACTCATTGCTGAGATATTCATGATTGATGCACTATAAGGTTGAGCGCACTGATCATTACCCACTTTAATACGGAAGGTGCTGGTATCAGCTGGGAGTTTCGGTGCAAGAGAGTGAGTAATGAAACGATAGTCATCTTGATATACATCAATAATTGAACCAAAAGGCTTATCAGCATTTTCATTCTTTGCACGCTGATAAACTAAGCTACGTTGCATTCTTGAAAAGGGTAAAGCGTCTTGGTCTGATTCAATAAAATATTGACGAATTTCGGGTCTGAAATCTTCAAATAAGAAGCGAAAATGCCCCATGATTGGGTAGTTCTTTAAAATCGAATGTTTATTTTGAAGTACATCATATAGGCCTAAGACACTGAGTAAACTGGTCAGTAGCCAAATAATATTAATGACACTGTCGGATAGAAAATAATAAATATAATGGGGGCTGTAAAATAGCCTAAGCCATGTAATACTCAGGGCGATGATAATACATGCGAACCATACAGAATGCCTTGAAAAAAAAGTGTTCAGTAATTTATGTCTTATTGCTTGAGCAGGACTTGCCATTTTTATTTTCCATCGTTCTTTACTGCAATTACCATACGAACTTCTATGGAATCAGACAAGTAGTGAATTGTTAGCTTACAGATGTAAGCTAACAATTTATATTTATGGGTTTAGTTTTCTTCCGAAGGAAGCAACATAATGATCGAATTATTCAAGAGTTCCGCGAGATCTTCAAGAATGTGTTGATCAAATAAATTTTCATCCAAAGCGATCATTTCACCATCAGCGATACGTTTTAAATGGGGTTTAAATTCTTCGGAGATGCATAAGCGTTCTCCATTTGCCCAAAAGTTAAGTTCATCATTGAAGTTGCTATAAAGCAAACGTGAAGCAGGTTCGATTTTTAATAAATAACCTTCTTCAAGTGCTTCTTCTAAATCACCTGTTCCAATTTCGTCATTTTCTGGAATATTGTTAGGATAACCAGGTTGCGAAGCGAGACACATGATGGCTTCATTTAGCATCTCAGGATTTTGCAGTTGAGCTAAAAGTTGTTCGCGCAAATAGCTAAGCTCATGATCTGAAATTTCGCCGACAGCAGTGCTGACAGAGCGTGTGATATCTAATAATGGTTTTTTCAGTTGCTCTTGTTCTGAAAAAGAATCACCAAGACTATCCATCATGTCTGAGATATTTGGCATGCGGAAACCGAAAGAATAGGTTAAACACTCATCTTCAGCTACGCCATAATGAGAAAGACCAGGTGGGACGTATAGTAAATCGCCCGGCGCCAAAACTTCATCAAAATGAACTTCCATTTCTTGCAAAAGTTTTAAAGGCTGACCTGCAACGAGTGCTGTCTGTTCATCACACATTTGCCCTAATTGCCAACGGCGATGTCCGTAACCTTGAACTAAAAATACATCATAAAAATCGAAGTGTTTGCCGACAGAACCACCTTGTGGTGCGTAAGACACCATAATGTCTTCACGACGCCATTGAGGAATAAAAGGAAATTTTTTCCATAATTCAGCAAGATCAAACGAATAGTGATCGACCGCTTGAACGAGTAGTGTCCATAATTTTGGCATTTTTTGGAAGTCTGCTTTGAGCAGTGGCGATGACTTCACATTCCATTGATTAGGGTCACGATCTTTTTGTTTGATCAAACGTGCAGTCACGTTTTCATCGAGTGCAAGCTCCATAACATCATTGGGTTCAAGTAAACCCACAATTTCAGGAACTGCATTACGAACGAGGAGAGGTTTTTTTTGCCAATATTCCGTAAGGAATTGCTCAGCGCTAATACCGCCGAGAACGTCTAAAGTTTGGGACATAATAAGGACTACAATTTAGTTTGGCTTATTGTCCCTTGAACGATGCAAGTTCTGCAAGTGACACGGCTTTAAAAGCGCATGTTTTCTTGCTTATGGATGATACAAATGAATATGAAAAAAATGAATATAGCTATTTTAAAGAAATAATTAATTTACACTTTGAGGGGAATTTCATATCGTATAACAGCCATTATGTTAAATGAGGCAGATTTATTGAATCAAATATTAACTAAACTAATCATCATCAAAAGGGCTTTCAGCACCAAAACTATTTATACAAGCTTTGGATGTATATAGAAGCCCACCTCCTGAAGAATGAATGCTGACCAAGAAGTCTTTTGTTTCGAAAATTTCAGGAGGGGGTATAAGGTATATTTTTTCTTGAACTACAAATCTGTAGACTATAAGTTAAGTAAAAAAAGTGCGCTAGCTGAGTCTAATAGATTTTTTAAGTTCGCGAGATTTCTATTAATCTCACGATCATGCTTAATTTTATTATGGTGATTCCACCATAAAATTGTTTCATCGCTATCTATCTTATCAAATGGAGTGAATTTTAAAGATGTATATTTAATTTTTACGTCAGACTTTAAGAGAGATAGACTTTGTAGTTGTGTTTCATCTTTATAGTATTCACGAAAATCTCTAAAGTTGAATGAATTACCAATATTAGATGTACAAGCTTTAAAAATAGCTTCAATTTCTGAACAAATTGTAAGATACAAATTCATTATTTCTATAGAAAAAGTTTCATTGTTTCTAATGTCAAAATCTACGTGAGTACTAAATTCTTTTAGTTTTTTTTCTATATGCAGAAATCTATTCCAGTAGTTATCATGCATATGTATCCCCCTAAAGATATTATCCAAAATTGAAAAAAACTTTAACAATGATAACTTAAACTAAGATAATGGATGTTATACAAAGTTTCTTAACTTGTTCATGTAATTCATATTCTTAACTTGAAATGAACAACCCAAATATGATCATTTGAACTTTTTTACAATTTCTATGTTTTGAGATCGCTTATCGATCAATTTTCCACAGCTTTGTGTAGATAAATTAATTTAGCTCAGTTGTAATTATTTGAGCTAAAAATAGGGTATTTATTTCATTCATCAGTTGCTAGTAACAAATAATTCCAAAAAAACCGAGTTATTGAACTCGGTCTTATTTATTAATAAGCAACGTATCAAGGCACTAGAATTTTCAATTCACGTAAAATCTTACACAATTGGATCATCGGCATACCCATTAAAGTTGTTTGATCCTGACCGATCATTTCTTCAAATAAGCTGATGCCCAAACTTTCACATTTGAAACTTCCAGCACATTGTAAAGGTTGTTCAAGTGCGACATAACGCTGAATTTCTTCAAGATTCAAATGCCTAAATTTGACCTTATAATGTTCAACAATGGTTTCTTCAAACCCAGATGAAGCGTGTTGAACACTCAAAGCTGTACTGAAATAAACAATTTTTCCTGAATTTGCTTGAAGTTGTTTGATTGCTTTTTCAGGAGATAAAGGTTTTCCAATAAATATATCAGGTGCGCCTTCACGCCAAGCTACCTGATCAGAACCAATTACGATCGCATCTGGATCTTTCTCAGCAAAATATTTTGCTTTTTCATATGCAAGTCGATAGGCAAGATCATCGGCATGGCTTTCCCCACGCGGAGTCTCATCGATATCGGGTGATAGTTGTTCAAAATCGATATGTAATCGATTAAGTAGTTCCTTACGTGTCTGACTGCCAGAAGCTAAAATAATTCTTGCTGACGTTGAAGCAACATGATGATTCATTACACTGAGAATTCCATTAAAATGTCGATCGGGACATAAGCAAGTACTGATTGATGACAAGCCTGAAGTTTTAAATTCGGTGCCATATCATTCTGATAAGCTTCAACCCAGCGCGTCACACAAATACACCAGAAATCACCAGGCTTTAAACCGGGAAAACCAACTTCGGGTAGTGGTGTTGTCAAATCATTCCCAATTCGTTGCGAGAAACTTAAGAATTCTGACGTCATTTCGGCACAGACTGTATGTTGACCTAAATCAGAGGGTGCAGTGTGGCAAAAACCATTTCTGAAATATCCTGTGATAGGATCAAAACAACAACTGGCGAGCGGTTCGCCGAAAACATTTAAACGATTAATACTTGGATCTGGATGGATAGACATAGCAACACTTTGTGGTTCGAATCAATCTATCATAATCAAATCTAAAGATTTCTACAGCTTTTCTGAAATTTTACTCACCTTTTTTAGCATAATCATTTAGAATCTATGCGGTTTTGATATCTATAAAGTGAGCTATACATGAACTTTCAGCGTATGACTGACCTCGATTTAGCAGGTAAACGTGTTCTGATCCGTGAAGACTTAAACGTTCCTGTTAAAAATGGTGTGATTACGAGTGATGCACGTTTACGCGCTGCATTACCAACAATTAAAGCCGCTCTTGAAAAAGGCGCAGCAGTAATGGTTTATTCTCACCTTGGTCGTCCAGTTGAAGGTGAGCCTAAAGCTGAACAATCACTTGCACCTGTTGCTGCCTACTTAACTGAAGCATTGGGTCAAGAAGTTAAATTACTCACTGAATATTTGGATGGTGTTGAAGTTGCACCAGGCCAAGTTGTGTTACTCGAAAACTGTCGCTTTAACACAGGCGAAAAGAAAAATAATCCAGAGTTGGCAGCAAAATATGCAGCACTTTGTGATGTGTTTGTGATGGATGCATTTGGTACTGCACATCGTGCAGAAGCATCAACAGAAGGTGTGGCTCGTCTTGCTAAAGTTGCAGCAGCAGGTCCATTACTTGCCGCTGAATTAGATGCACTTGGTCGTGCGCTTCAGACGCCTGAAAAACCAATGGTTGCTATCGTAGCTGGTTCAAAAGTATCGACTAAACTTGATGTTTTAACATCGTTATCAGATATTTGTGATCAGCTCATTGTCGGTGGCGGTATTGCGAATACATTCTTAGCGGCTGCGGGCTATAACGTTGGTAAATCACTTTGTGAAAATGATTTAATCGATACAGCTAAAGCAATTGCTGCGAAAGTATCGGTTCCATTGCCAACAGATGTTGTTGTTGCTGACGCATCAGAAATTAACTTTGATGACTTCCTTGGCTCATTAGCGGCAGCAAAAGCCGTAGTGAAAAAAGTTGAAGATGTTGCTGACAATGACATGATTCTTGATGTTGGTCCAGAAACAGCTCAAGTGTTTGCTGAAATTTTAAAAACTTCAAAAACAATTCTTTGGAATGGTCCAGTAGGCGTGTTTGAGGTTGATCAATTTGGTGAAGGCACGAAAGCGCTATCTTTAGCGATTGCAGAATCTGAAGGTTTCTCTATCGCAGGTGGTGGTGATACTTTAGCTGCGATTGATAAGTATGAAGTGGCTGACAAAATTGGTTATATCTCGACGGGTGGTGGTGCTTTCCTTGAATTTGTAGAAGGCAAGACATTACCAGCAGTCGCTGTTCTACTTGAACGCGCTTAATTGGATTTAAGAAAAAAGACCTTCTAAAAAGGTCTTTTTTTATGACTAATTTTCGTCATGAAAATGAAATAATTTTGAAATATTATGATCATAATCTGATTTATCATGCGGAATAACATCATGAAATTACAATTAAGCGTAATTGCGCTATTGGCTGCTACTCTTGCAATGACGGCTTGTTCTAAACAAGAAAGTGCACCAGCTGCAGATCAAACATCAACATCAGAAGTTGCTGTTGAAGCATCAGATATTAGTGCTGAACAACAAGCGGCTATCGATGCTATTGATCAGCCATTACAAGATGAAAATAATACTGATGTTCCTGAAGAAGTTGCAAATGCACCTGCTGATCAAGCAACGGCGGAGTGATTTTGTACATCAATAAGTACTAAATCGAAAATCTCCCTGCAATTGCAGGGATTTTTTATGAAATACTGTCAATTGTTGCTGAATTGAAACACAGGTCAGGTTAGAATATGGAGCATTACCTGGGAGGAAATTATGGCTCTTATTTCAATGCGCCAGCTCTTGGATCACGCCGCAGAACATAGTTACGGCGTACCAGCGTTTAACGTAAACAACTTAGAACAAATGCGCGCGATTATGTTAGCCGCAGATGAAACAAATTCACCTGTTATTGTTCAAGCATCTGCTGGTGCTCGTAAATATGCTGGTGCTCCATTCTTACGCCATCTTATTTTGGCTGCAATCGAAGAATGGCCACACATTCCAGTTGTGATGCACCAAGACCATGGTACTGATCCTGACGTTTGCCAACGTTCAATCCAATTGGGCTTTTCATCAGTAATGATGGATGGTTCATTAGGTGCAGATGGTAAAACACCAACAACTTATGATTACAACGTAGATGTAACTCGTCGTGTTGTTCAAATGGCACATGCGTGTGGTGTATCTGTAGAAGGTGAGATTGGTTGCCTAGGTAGCCTTGAAACTGGTTTGGCTGGTGAAGAGGATGGTGTTGGCGCTGAAGGCGTTCTAGATCATTCACAACTCCTTACTTCGGTTGAGGAAGCGACTCAATTTGTCGCTGATACTAACGTTGATGCGTTAGCAATTGCGGTTGGTACTTCACACGGCGCTTATAAATTTACGCGTCCACCTACAGGTGATATTTTAGCGATTGATCGTATTAAAGAGATCCACGCTGCACTTCCAAATACTCATCTTGTAATGCATGGTTCAAGTTCAGTTCCACAAGAATGGTTAGCGATTATTAACCAATACGGTGGTGACATCAAAGAAACTTACGGTGTTCCTGTTGAGCAGTTGGTTGAAGCAATTAAACACGGTGTACGTAAAATCAATATCGACACTGACTTACGTTTAGCTTCAACAGGTGCTATGCGTCGTATGATGGCTGAAAAACCAAGTGAATTTGATCCACGAAAATTCTTTGCTCAAACTGTTGAAGCAATGAAGCAAATCTGTGTAGATCGTTATACTGCATTTGGTACAGCAGGTCATGCTGACAAGATTCGCCCAATTTCTTTAGAGAAAATGGTAGATCGTTATAAATAATTAATAAAATTATTTATAATTTTAAAAAGCCCACAGTGATTGTGGGCTTTTTCTTGAATAAAAAAACAAGAGCAAATTATGGAACTTATTTTTTCAGCAGCTTTGTGCAGCGTACTAGTATCGATTATATTGAAGTTTAGTAAGTCTCGTGGATTTAATGTCATGCAAATGATTGCGTGGAATTATGCCATCGCCACGATACTCTGTTTTTTTTGGTTTAAGCCAGATCTCTACCAAATATCATTAACTTCCACACCTTGGTGGCTTATTGGGTTGTTGGGGATAGCTTTACCCTCAATATTCTTGCTGCTCTCCAAATCACTTGATCAAGCTGGAATTATCAGAACTGAAATCGCGCAAAGATTATCCGTTGTTCTTTCATTGTTGGCAGCCTATTTTCTTTTCCAAGAAAAATTTAGCACCCTAAAATTGATTGGTATTGCATTGGGTTTGGGTGCAATTGTTTTGATCATTTTCTCTAAAACATCAACACCAACATTGCAAACAAAAAAAGCAGGAATGTATTTGCTTGCAGTTTGGCTTGGCTATGCACTCGTAGATGTTCTGTTAAAATACAGTACAAGTTTAGGGTTAAAATTTGCAGTCAGTTTAAACTTGATGTTTGTGTTTGCTTTCATTATTTCCATGGGGTATTTGTCCCTGCGTCAAACATCATGGACATTGCAAAATTTTCTTGCTGGACTAAGTTTAGGTGTATTGAATTTTGCCAATATTGCACTTTATGTGAAAGCACATATGTTGTTAAAGGATTCACCCGCAATCGTATTTGCTGGCATGAATATTTTGGTCGTAGTGTTAGGTGTGATCGCAGGTATATTAGTTTTTAAAGAAAAAATAACCCTAAAAAACAGCTTAGGTATTCTGTTAGCGATCACAGGAGTGTTGTGTTTAGCATTCGCAATTTAACTGTGAACTTGCATACACTCTGTTTAATCATATAGTCGATAGATTCCACTAAAGCGCTCACAGCCTGTTTGCTCAGTTGAGACAATCAGTAATGATTTTTGATATTTGAGTTTGTACTGACAATCATGCTCATTATCAGTAATTTCGTGTTTGCTTTGAGTGGTTGTATAAGCCAATAATGGGATGGTCTGGGTTTCTATGCGATTATTAGGGCTACGATAAGCAATACCTTCAATTTTGACGCGATCCTTGCTTAATTGATGAATCTTGAGGTGTACAGGTTGCGCTGCAATTTTACCTTGTTCAAACTTGATGTAATGCTGAGTAAGCGTTTGATTCATTGACATGTAAAAGTTTAAATCATCAATGCGTTGATTGATTTGTAATGACACACAATTTTTATTTTTACACTGCTGCAGTCGATTCAGCCAAAGCTGTTGTGTATCTTGAATTAATCGAGTTGGTGCATCGGTAACTAAGTAGGATGTTAAAAAGCGTTCATTCAATTCATCTCTCAAAGATGAAAAATCAACAGCACAAATCATGGAATTTTTAAAACTTGATTGAGGCTTATCGCATTGAATAAGTTGTGCCTGTGCGACAGAAACACTGCTTAATCCAATGAAAAAGATAGAAATTAAAGGTTTCATCCAACTTGATACGCTTTTTGACAACATCATCGCTTATACTTTCAAATGTTTGCGCATCTACTATAGCGAACAAGAATCAAAGAATACAAGATTTCATTTTCAAAAACTGTGTAAAGGAGTTCAATGTGAGCTTAGCTATTCGTATAGGTCAAGGTATTGATGTTCATGCTTTTGAGGAAGGCGATTATGTCACATTGGCTGGTATTCGTATTCCGCATACACATGGTTTGAAAGCACACTCTGATGGAGATGTAGTTTTACATGCACTTTGTGATGCATTGTTGGGTGCTTTAGCGCTCGGTGATATTGGACAGCACTTTCCAGATACTGATGAACAGTTCAAAGGCGCGGACAGTAAGGTTTTATTAAAGCATGTTTATCAGTTGATATTGGATCGTGGTTATCAACTGAATAACGCGGATATTACAGTGGCTTGTGAGCGTCCAAAATTAGCGAAACATAATTTAGATATGCGTCAAAGTATTGCAGATGTACTTGATGTGGATATCAATCAGATTAGTATTAAAGCCACTACCACTGAAAAATTAGGATTTACTGGTCGTCAGGAAGGAATTCTGTCTACAGCGACCGTATTAATTAGTCATCAATAAACAATTTTGATCATTCAAAGTTTTGCGCTTTCATCAAAGAGGCTTGCAGTTCTTGAGTGGCTTTACGTCCTTGCAACTGTAAGCCGACCGCGTGCATTAACCCAGTCCAAGTGTTGTTGGGTTCCCATACTTGGTGTAATAGCTCATGTGCTGTAGGTAAATCCATATTCATATAATGTAGTCGGTACAGATAGATTAATGAACTACATTGATGATTTTTGGTGCAATGTATCCAGACCATTCTCTCTTTAACGAGATGATCGATCAGATCGAGTACAAATAAACATTGATCATCATGTGGAAATTCTGGATCAATAGGCACTTGGATGTAGTTAAGACCAATTTCAGCACTCAAGCGATCTTCATGATTTAAGTTCGGTGTAGCATCATTAAAAGCGAGATTAATGATGGTATCGATACCATAGGCTTTAATTGATTTAAGTTGTTCTTCGTTTGGCTGACCTGAGCTAAACAAATGCTCATGAACAAATTGAAAATGGGGGATTGAGCTTAGTTCTTTTTCGAGTTGATCCATGATTTAACCTTATAAAAAAACGCCATCGTGTGATGGCGTTTTATCTGATTAACGTTGTGGTAGAACGTCTTTCAAAGCTGCATCCATTTCCAACAGAACTTTTTCAGTTGTTTCCCAATCGATGCATCCATCTGTAACAGACTTACCATACTCTAAATCGCAAAGATTTGCAGGAATATCTTGGCGGCCACCTTTTAAATGACTTTCAACCATAATACCTACGATCGATTTATTGCCATCTAAAATTTGTTCAGTGATATTTTTTAGAACCAATGGCTGAAGGTATGGGTCTTTATTAGAATTGGCATGACTCGCATCAATCATGATCTTGTTGCTTACTTTTGCTTTCGCCAATGCATTTTCAGCTTCTGCTACAGAGCCAGCATCATAATTCGGTTTGCCATTACCACCACGCAACACAACATGGGCATATTGGTTGCCTTTAGTACGAATGACCGAAACTTGACCTTGGTCATTTAAGCCAAGGAAACTATGGCCATGTTTTACAGATTGCATCGCATTGGTCGCAACAGTGAGACCGCCATCCGTACCATTTTTAAAGCCAACTGGAGATGATAAACCTGAAGACATCTCTCGGTGTGTTTGGCTCTCTGTTGTACGTGCACCGATTGCTGACCAAGAAATTAAGTCTTGGTAGTACTGTGGAGAGTTGGGATCAAGCGCTTCAGTTGCGCATGGCAGACCTTTCTCATTGAGTTCAAGCAATAATTTACGGCCTAAACGTAAACCTTTTTCAATGTTGAAAGAGTCATTCATGTCAGGGTCATTAATTAAGCCTTTCCAACCCACTGTTGTACGAGGCTTCTCGAAATACACGCGCATGATGATATAAAGCGTGTCTTTCACTTTTTCGCTTAAAACTTTTAAACGATCAGCATAATCATGAGCTGCTGCAGGATCGTGAATAGAGCACGGTCCAATGACTACGAATAAACGTTTGTCGTTGCCATCTAAGATATTACGTACAGTTTCACGACCTTTTAGGACTGTTTGGTATGCATTATCAGTTAACGGTAATTCTGTTTTTAATTCAGCAGGAGTAACAAGAGGCTGAATGCTTTGTACATTCACGTCATCAATGTCGTTTTGGGTGATAGAATTTGACTGTAAAGTATTCATTGCCGTCACTGGTTCGTTTTTACAAGAAAATGTTCAATCTATTGAATATAGCATGATTCAGTAGATCATTTGTTATCAAAAAGTTGAATGGATTTAATAAAAAAAAGTAATGAAATTGTCTTTTTGGTATTAATCAGAGTTTCTACTTGTATTGTATAGAATGATTTAATTTTTGAAAATTATTAAATTGAATAAATCATTTAATTTCACCTCAGTGAATTATACAGCTTCACTGAGGTTACAGTTTGAACATGATATTAATTAAGACTGGGCTTGAGTTGAGGTTTCAATAACTGCCTCAGGTGCGGTCACAGGTTTCGCTTTGACTGGATTAAGCATGAAGTTAACACCAATGGCAAATAAGGTGATGCCCAGTACCTTGCGAATAATTTTTTCAGGTAAATGGGAGCTCACCAGCGTACCAACGATGATTGCAGGAATCGATCCGACCAAAAGCCACATTAATAAATTGAAATCCACATTACCTGAATTCATATGACCCATACCTGCCACGAGCGTCAGTAAAACTGCATGGACAACGTCAGAACCAATAATTCTAATCATAGGTAAATTAGGGAACATGATGATCAGCGCCATAATGCCGAATGCACCCGCGCCAACTGAAGATAAGGTCACAAAAATACCCAATACAATACCCATTAAAGCTATATATAAACGCTTCTGCTTTAATTTTTCTCGAGTTAATTCAACTTCCTCTTCAGTAACTTCTTTGGAAAATTTCTTGAAGAATTTTTCTACCTGGGTACGGAATACAATTGAAATACCAGTAATGGTCAGCATAAAGCCTAAGACCATCGTGAGAATGGCTTTGTAATGTGTAGATTGACTCAAATAGTTGTCTAAAACCCAAGTTGTGGCTAAAGAGGCTGGAATACTTCCGATCGCAAGCCAAATGACGATGGGCCAAACAATATTAAGCTTTTTTGCATGTACAAAAGAGCCGCAAAACTTAGAAATCGCGGCATAAAGTAGATCTGTACCAATTGCAATATGTGGTTCAATTTTAAATAAACCAATTAAGATAGGAGTCATAAGTGAGCCGCCACCTACGCCAGTAACCCCTACACAGAATCCAACTAAAACACCTGCTAAAATATATTCAATAGAACCGTACATCGTTTATGCTACTTATCAGAAAACCGGCATATCTTATGATTTTTGAATATAAGCTGTTGTCTTGATTATTCATTTACTTATTCAAAAATAAGATAAAGCATTGCTAAGTTAAGATATTTCAAGAACTCAATCTGTTATGAGCTGCTTATGTTAAGATACTTGTAGAGCATGAGAGAGGATATTCATTTGCAAAATCGAAAACTTAGAATTGGCATTGTGGTTGGTGAAGTTTCAGGTGATACCTTAGGCGCCAAATTAATACGTCGTTTTCGAGAGCAGGGAATTGATGCTGAATTTGAAGGAATTGGCGGTCCTCAAATGATTGCAGAGGGTTTTAAAAGCTATTATGCGATGGATATTCTATCGGTGATGGGAATTGTTGAAGTATTAAAAGATATTAAAAAACTTTTTGCGGTTCGAGATGGCTTGGTTGATCAATGGACTAAACAACCTGTTGATATTTTTATAGGGATTGACGCACCAGATTTTAACTTACGCTTAGCAAAAAAAATAAAGCAAAAATCGTTGCCAATTAAGACTGTTCAATATGTGAGTCCTTCGGTTTGGGCATGGCGTCAAGGTCGTGTTCATGGGATTAAAGCCTCAATTGACTTGGTGCTTTGCCTATTCCCATTCGAAAAAACTTTTTATGATCGATTTAATGTGCCAGCGGTATTTGTTGGACATCCTCTCGCTAATCAACTACCGCTGGAAAATCCTATACTTGATGCAAAGCAGGCGCTTGGTTTAAATCCTGCACAAAAACATATCGCATTACTGCCTGGAAGTCGTCGTGGTGAAATTGATAAGCTAGGGCCGCTTGTATTAGATGCAGCGAAGATTGTCCATGAAAAATATCCCGAGTATCAATTTTTAATTCCAGCCATCAATGATGCTCGTAAACAACAAATTGAGCAGATCCTAATAGGCTATCCAGATACGCTTAAAGATAATATTAAGTTAATGGAAAATATTGACGCGGAATCTAAAATAGGTCGGATGGTCATGGATGCCAGTGATATTGTGGCGTTGGCATCGGGTACAGCAACACTTGAGGCGATGTTATTGCATCGTCCTATGGTGACTTTTTATAAATTAAATAGTTTAACCTACTGGATTGCGAAACTTTTAGTGAAAATTCCTTATTATTCTTTACCTAATATTATTGCAGGTAAAAAAGTAATTCAGGAGTTAATCCAGAATGATGCAACTCCAGAAAACTTAGCACATGAGATTGAGCTGTTGATGAATATCGAAAACTCAAAAATACAATTTATGCAATTGTTGACGATGCACAAGCAACTATTGTCGGATCAAAATGAAGATCCAGTGCACGCAATTCTATCTATCCTTTAAAAAAAAAGCCTCATATTGAGGCTTTTTTTAATTTTGCACTATGAGTCGGCACGAATTTTTAATTCATAACCCGTATATTTACGTATATTGATTACACCTGTGTCCATAATCAGATATTGTCCTTTGATACCGTGCAGTTTTCCACGTATAACTGGTGTTTTGTCTAAGTTATGCGATTTAATTTTTTCAGGATATTGATCGACAGGATAAATGAATTCACGAGGAAGTTCGTTTTCTAAAATTTCTACATTTTCATTGAAATCTAGGCTCATGCTGAACTCATCTCGAATGGTTTCAATTTGAGGTTCAAACTCCGTGAGCAATTCATCTCTGATCTCTAACAAATTCACCTTTTCTGCTTCACCTTTCAGCAATTTTCTCCAGTCTGTTTTATCAGCGACTTGCGTACCAAACATAACCTCAAGTTGTCCAGATAGCCGACGAGAGCCCACTTTCATAATAGGTAAAGCTTGGGTAGCCCCTTGATCTAGCCAACGTGTTGGCATTTGACCTAAACGGGTAATGCCAACCTTTAATGCACTTGAATTGGCAAGATAGACAATATGGGGTTGAAAGCATACTTCTTGAGCAAAGCTTTCTTCACGACAAGTCCCTAAATGGTAATGGCATGTTTCTGGCTTCATAATACACATATCACAGGCTGCTTTCGTTTTCATGCATTTAAAGCAGTGACCTTGGGAGTATGATTTTGGTGTTTTATTTCCACAGGATACACAGTAAATTTTGCCGGTCCATTCAATTTCAATTTCTTGACCTAAGTTGAACGGGAGATTGATTTCTGAACGATCTAAAATAAATTTATATTCAACATTTGCCTGTTGTGTTTGTTGTTCAGTTACACTTAGGTTGGTTAAACCAGCGTGCATTTTATGACAAATGCCCTGTAATTCCATGCTTTAATCTCACTCAAATAAGGTGCAGCTCATGGCTGAGAAAAATGTCATCACGTCAATGCTAGACGATTTATCTAAAGAACAGCCAATTCAAACTGCCGTATGTCTTGGTCAGGATCTCAGCCAAGACTATGCTCAAACAATCCAATGGAATCATTTTAACGTAACTGAATTTTTAATGCTTCCTTTTCAGCAACGCTATGATCTAGGTGTTGTGATTTTAAATAATGAACAGATGGATACACTATCAACCCATCATAAATCACAAATGCTGGTAAAACTGCGTGATTTAATGGCAAAAAGAATCGTCGTGTTGACTCATATTGCAGATGAACAATTATTAAGAAGTCTGGGATTCACGCAGCTCATTGAGCAAAAGAATACAGAGCAAGATTTCGCCTTATGGCAATTCAATATTTTGAATTATAAGCATGTGCCAGATTGGTTTAATTCTAAGTTTTGGGCTAATCCAGAAAATTGGAATAAGTTTCGATGGTAATGGCAAACTTTGAGTTTATCAAAACACAACAATTTCAATGTACAAAGCCATGTTTTTAACGATATGCTGATTAATGAAAATAAGAATCTAAAGGTGTCTTGATGACAAATTTAAGTAATATCGTTGAAATTTTAGCGAAACAGGCTTTAGGAGGTAATCAACAATCTAATCAATCGGGATTGGGTGGTGTACTTGGTTCGGTACTCGGGAGTTTAACGGGACAAAATAATCAGACCAATCAAAACCAACAACAAGGTGGATTGGGAGGGATTTTAGGATCTGTACTTGGTGGTCTATCTGGTAGTCAATCTGGTGGTGTTGGCAAATCATCAGGTCTAAACGCTCAAACCTTATTAATCGCAGTAGTTCCTTTAATTCTCAATTGGATTCAAAAGAATGGCGGTTTGCAAGGTGCGCTTGATCAACTGAAAGGTCAGGGGCTGACGAGTCAAGTGGATGATTGGGTTTCAACTGGTCCTGGTGAAAATGCCAATGTCAGTACGCAACAAGTTCAAAATTTATTTGATCAGCAAGATGTCGAGCAAGTTGCACAAGAAGCGCAAGTTCCTAAACAGGATGTATACAATGCGATTTCTTCAGTCTTACCACAAATTATTGATTCGCTTACACCTCAAGCAAATAAGACCGATCCACAAGAAGCGAATTCAGATATACAAAATGTGTTGAATCTTGTATCAGGATTTTTAAAGAAATAAAGTGAAATTAATTTGAGTTGAAAAGCCGGAGGTGACATACATTCGGCTTTTTTTATGCAATCGATCAAAGTATGTATGTGGAATAAAATTTAAACGATTGATATATTTCATAAAGAAGCATAGGACATGCTGAATAAAACAAAAATCATTGAGGGAGAAATTCATGATCCGTAAGGAGCATTTAATCACTGCTTCGTTGTCCTCGATTAAGGCAACCTATCAACAACTTTCATCCGCGCCACTTGCCATGAGACAAGGAGAATATCAGGCTCAGTTTATTGGTCCTTGGTGGTTAAGAGTGTCTGCAGCACCGAGTTTATTTTTAAGTGGATTGGGGGGGTGGTTTGGGAAAAAATTCATCAATCAAAATTTAGTCACTAATATTTTACTCAATCGCGGGCAGAGAAGTGAAAAGCTTCAAATGGAGTGTCTAGAAGAGGCGTCTTTGATTGATGGAAAACAAACGATCGCCTTGTATTATGGCAAGACAGCACCAATTCCATGGCGTTGGGTGGTTGATGAGTTAAGACAGCTTGATGAACATACGATGTTGTGTATGACTATCATTAATCTTCCTTTTTTAAAGCATTTTTCATTTCCATTTATTCTAAGTCGTGATGTATGAAATCAAAATTTGAATATGATGTCATTATTGTAGGTTCAGGCTTTGGTGGAAGTGTATCTGCGCTAAGATTGTCTGAGCTTGGATTAAAAGTAGCTGTGCTAGAGCAGGGAAGAAGGCTCACTGAAGATGATTTACATCGAGCAAGTCGGAGTTCTAAATACTTAAATTGGGCACCGACGTTAGGGATGAAGGGTTTTCTTGCACAAGACGTATTCCAACATATGGGTGTGGTTCGAGGGGTTGCCGTTGGTGGTGGCAGTGTTGTTTATGCTGCTGTGTTGTTAAAACCAGGTCAAAAGTTTTATCGTGATCCAACTTGGAGTCATTTGTTAGAAGACTGGGAGAGGGAATTACAACCGCACTATCAGATGGCTCAGTCCATGCTAGGTGTAAGTTTAAATCCATATAAAGGTCAGCAAGATGAGTGGTTAAAACAAACAGCAGAACAAATGGGTTCTGGAGATAGTTTTGACACTGTACCACAGGGAATTTACTTTGGTGATCCTCATCAATGGGTGAGTGATCCGCTTTTGAATGGTCAAGGTCCCGAACGAATAGGCTGTAATCAGTGCGGAAATTGTATAACGGGGTGTGCACAGGGTGCGAAGAATAGTTTGGATAAAAACTATTTATATCTTGCAGAGAAAAATGGAGTCGAGATTATTCCAGAAACCAAAGTGACTCATCTTTCACAGGTTGATGGAAAATATATCATTCATACATATCAGTCATTTAACTCCAAAGAAAAACAAGATTACTCTGCGAAACAGGTCATTATATCCGCAGGTGTTATAGGAACCGTTGAAATTCTGTTTGCTTCAAGAGAAGTGTACAAAACCTTACCGAATATTTCTGGTCAGTTAGGTGAGCATATTCGAACCAATAGTGAGGCGATTGTTGCAATCTCTAATAATGATAAAACAATAGATTTAACGAGAGGGACGACCATTTCCAGTCATTTTCATGCAGATGACAAAACACATATTACTCAGAATCGATTTCCAGCAAGTTATGAGTTTATGAAGTTTTATATGGGACCACTGGTCAATGGCGATCAACCTGTAAAACGTGCACTCCATGTTTTAAAGCATTTTTTTCTGCACCCCTTTGTTTCAACTCGATCATGGCGTTCTAAAAACTGGCATAAACGTGTCACTGTATTAACCGTCATGCAACAGGCAGACAATCAACTACGATTTGTATATGGACGTACTGCACTCAGAGGTTTTAGGCGTTTTTTGAAAACGCAGGTTTCAGTTGGAGAAAGAGCGCCGTCTTTTATACCGTTAGCAAATGAAGCTGCGGAAAAATTTGCTGAAGTAAGTGGTGGTCAAGCACAGAATAATATATTGGAAAGTATGGGGCACTTATCTGTTACAGCGCATATATTGGGTGGTGCAGTTATGGCTGAAGATTCCTCTAAAGGTGTGATTGACTCTAATCATCAGGTTTTTGGCTATCAAGGCTTATATGTGGTTGATGGAAGTGCGATTCCTGTGAATGTTGGTGTTAATCCGAGTTTGACCATTACGGCATTAGCTGAGCGATTTGCGGAAAAATATAAAATCAGTCATTTCGATAAAGTGCCATAAATCCACCATCATAATGTCATATCTTCGTTGAATACTCTTGGTTTAAAAAAGGAGTATTCAAATGAAGAACAAGAAAAAAATAACAGCTCTTCTCTTAACTACATCGTTATTGCTAAGTAGTTGTGGTGGAGATGACCAAAAATCTAATCCTAATATTACACAACCCTCAGAGTTAAAAATTCTTCATATTAATGACCATCACTCCCATTTAGATGGTGAAGAGCTTAGCTTTAATTTTGATTTAGGTCATGGTGAAGAGCAACTAGTCGTTTCGCGTGGTGGATTTTCTCGTGTAGCAACATTTATGAATCTAATGGCTGAAAATCATCCGAATGTAGTGAAAATTCATGCTGGTGATGCGATAACAGGAGATTTGTATTATAACCTCTCAAATGGAAAAGCTGACGCTGAAATGATGAATACAGTGTGTTTTGATACTTTTACCTTGGGAAATCATGAATTTGATGCAAAAGACCAAGGCTTAAAAGATTTTATGGGTTTTTTAGACGAAGGACACTGTAAAGAGCAAACAGAGATTCTTTCTGCAAATGTTGAATTTGGGGTGAGTTCACCTTTATATCAGACAGATCGGATTCAAAAATCTATTGTTCTTGAGCGGGATGGGGAAAAATATGGGGTTGTGGGGCTCACCATTGCATCAAAAACTAAAAACTCCTCTCAACCAAATCAAGACACATTATTCCGAGATGAAATTACAGTAGCTCAAAATGAGATTAATCAACTCAAAAAACAGGGAATTAAAAAAATTATTTTACAAACACATGTAGGCTATGAACTTGATCAAAAATTAGCACAAGAACTTACGGATGTGGATGTGATAATTGGAGGCGACTCTCACACATTGTTTGGACCTCATATATTAGAAAAGTATGGTATGTCTCCTGTCGCTACCTACCCATTACAATTGAAAAATAAAAATGGCGAATCTGTTTGTGTTGCTCAAGCATGGCAATACAGTTATGTGGTTGGTGAACTTAACGTAAAATTTAATGCAGATGGTGCGGTTCAAAGTTGTGTGGGTAAACCGCATGTGTTAATTAGCGATGATTTTAAACGTAAGCAAAATAATGAAAGAGTCAGTGATCAAGAAAAAAAATATATAGAACATCAATTCGAAAAAGAACGAGCTCCTTTTTCTATTATTAAAGAAGATCAAAATATTTTGAGAGTCTTAGAGCCCTATAAGCAATCTAAAAAATTATTTGCAGTCAAAGTTGTTGGGCAGGCAGTTGATAATTTATGTTCAAGACGTGTGCCGGGAACTCAATTTGATCGCTCACGATCATCTTTAGGTGATGTGTGTAATTTGAATGCGCATGTCGATGCCCATGGTGGTAATATTCAACAAATGGTTGCCGAAGCATTTCTTAAACAAGGCAAAGAATATTTTAATGCTGATATTTCATTTCAAAATGCAGGTGGAGTAAGAGTTGATTTGGCGAAAGGAAATATCACTGTAGCAGATATCTACCAAGTCTTACCTTTCAAAAATACGCTCGTTCAATTGAATATGACTGGTCAAGAAATTAAAGATACGCTTGAAGATGCCATTTCAGGCGTAATTGAACAAAAAAATACTGGAAGTTATCCATATACGGCTGGATTAACTTGGCAAGTTGATATGACGCAGCCTAATGGAAAGCGTATTACAAATATTCAAGTCAGAAATAGGTCTGACCAGCTTGTGCCATTAGATTTAAATCAGTTATATAAAATTGTAACCATCAATTTTTTAGCTGATGGGGCTGATTACTATCATACATTGAAAAAAATTACAGGTGATCGTCGAATAGATGTTGGATTGGACTATGCAGAAGCATTCTTCAATTACTTAAATTCAATAGATGGTCATCAAGAAATAAAAACAATTCGAAAATTACCTACTTCATATTATAGTACTCAAAAATACATAGAATAAGATTTAGAGCTTTTTGATCTGAAAAACCTCAATTTAATTGGGGTTTTTTAATTTAATTAATCGTTTTTGTGTATTTTTTAGTGTAAAAAATATAAATTTGCTTAAAAAATAAACATGCATGAGTTTTTGTTTAAATAAGGGGTTGCAAGGGAAGAAAAAATCTATAGAATGCACCCCATACCGACGAGATATACGGAAACGAACGAAGCAGGTTGCTGAGTTGTTAAGTGTTTCGAGTCCAGCTTCTAGCATTGACGAGATGTTAGAAAGATCATTAAGAGATTATGAAGAACAACTTGTGTGGATTTTTACTGGTTGATTGATCGATATATATTATCATTAATAATTGGTAGAAATT
>NZ_JBWYIT010000012.1:0-110796 GCF_056779875.1 Acinetobacter sp. ANC_7634
AAAAGATCAGCTTATTTGCAGCGCAAGAAGGAGCACGACTGTATGCAGGGAAAGGGAAGATCGAGATTCAAGCTCAAGGGGATGGTGCTGATCTGATTGCTAGAAAGGGTGTGCAGATTATTTCCACGGAGGCAAATGTCGACATCACGAGTGCGAAAGAAATCGTACTGACCGCAGGCGGTTCACAGCTAAAAATAAATGCTTCAGGGGTATTTCCTACGACTGCAAGTAAGTTTGAGGTTAAGGCAGGGCAGCATCAGTTTGTGAATGGAAAGAATGTATCAGCAAAATTTCCAGCTTTACCTACCTTTAAATTATTACCTAATAAAGTGGAATTAAAATACATTTATGATGACTTAAAACCTGTTGCACAAGCTCCATTTAAACTGATTTTTGCTGATGGTTCTGCCCAAGAAGGTGTATTAGATGCCGAAGGTTATGCCAAAGTCACTATTCCTAGTGATAAAACTCAACCTAAAGTCTACTATGGCTTTAGTAGTGTTGAGGCGAAACCAGATAGAGAAAAAATTGATAATCCTTTTAAAGATCAAAAAGTGATGAGTGTTAGTGAAGCTGAACAACTTATTGAGCAATACAACCAACAAGAGTTAGATGCATTATTAGATGAATATTTCCCTGATGAAATTGAAGACATGCTCATGTCGAATAATATCGAATACGATGATCATGTAAGCGATTATGAAGAACAATTAATACCACAACAAAATAATGTAGATGATGCAATAGCAGATGATTTAGAAGAAATTTTACTTACAGATGATTCTACTTCTAGATTAGACCTAGGAGATAAACAATGAATACTGCCGTAGCCAAGGGTTCAACGCAAGCTGTAAGAGTAACAGCTAAAGGGGAAGAATCGGCGGCTCAATGGATTAAAGGTGTACTTGATGGTAGTGGCTCCAGTCCCGCTCAAATTATTGTTGCAGTTGTGATAGGTTGTATACCCTTTGTTGGTCAAGGCGTTGATGTCGGGAATGTGATTGTCTCAGTCGTTAAAATATCAGAAAAGCCAGATAATAAAGAGAATTGGTTTGATTTGGTATTTAATCTTGTTGCATTTGTTCCAATTGCTGGTGATGGATTAAAAATTGTTTTTAAACAATTGCGTTCAGGTAAAGCTATGGGAGCTATTTTGGATGCAATACCAAGCAAAACATTACGTGGTGATGTAGATAAATGGTTTAGAACCTTAAATTGGAATACATACACAAGAGAGTTGCAAACAACTAGTAATAAAATTATTGATGGTTTAATTGGCGTTTTTGATAGTTGGATGACACGAGCTGTTCTCGGCAATGCTAAGTTAAAAACATTAGTAACTCAGCTTCAGCAAATGAAGAAAGTTGCCAATCAAAAAATTGATATGGTTATGAAAGAAATGCAAGCAGCCCATAAAAAGGCACTAGCAACTCCTTATCCTAACACTACAGCTAGAGCTCCAATTACGACTCGAACACCAACAACAACCAGTAGACCAAATCAAAATCCAGCCCCACGCACTCAGCAAAATGGCAATGTACCAAGAAATACTGGAGGAAATAATGTAAGCCCAGGTCGTCAAAATACTTCAACGCGACGTCAACAATTACAGCGAAAAAGAAGGTCGAATCAAGAACTTGGTTCTGGTGGTGAACATATAACAGATTACTACTATGTAAAACGCATGAAAAGTCGCTCTAAAATTAACAATAATGGTGTGCTGTACGAATATCACGATACGGGTCATAACGGTATCGATCACGTTTGGCATAGTGCTCGACTAGCTCATAAGTATCGTGTAACAGACAGTAAAGCCACCAATGCACTAAGCCATCGATCACTGATGACACCTAAAGCAGCCATGATGGCATTGAAAATGGGTCTCGATGTTTATATGGCATCAGACCAAGATGATAAGGTTAAGCGTTCAGTGGGGACGACTGTGAGTGATGGTGTGCAGATGTCGCATTTATGGATTGCTAGTAAAATAGATTCAGCCAAAATAGTATCAAAACATGACAATTTATTGGATAAAATAGAAGATTGGCGACGAGTTAAATTCAAACCATCCACAGAAAGAAAACTAGGTAAAACCATCGCAATTCGATGTCCATATGATCGAAGTTTGGTCACTATTACTGGTGATAAATTCGATCATCATGAAAAATGTAAAGGCTTAAATAAACCTAAGTGTACACGGACAGTAACTGCACACGGTATTAAATTAGAATTTGTTTTACCAAACGAGATGTTGGAGAGATAAAAGAATGTCAACACGAGTAGATGATCAAGAAATAGATTGGCAAAAATGGTTGAGTTTAGAAGTAAAAGATACAAGTTTATTTAGAGATAAGTTGCTTGAGCAAGAAATGTATCACAAGAGATTTGATACGTTTGTTAATGGGTTATATACAGTTGTTGATGGATTTAGCCATTATAAAAATGATTCTAAATTTGGTGGATATATAGCATCTGGTCATCAAAGATTGAAAGATGCTCTGAACTTGATATCTTTACAATATTCAGCAGGCGGGGATTTAAATTTTATAAAAGAACTTTATCCATATCTTCTTCATTGGACAGAAGAATATGCTGAAACGAGTCATCTTTATAATTTAAGCCCTGATGCAGGTGGCCGTTATGTTTGGCATATTTCTTTAGGAACAGAAGATTATTGGTATATTGCTTTACGTTTAATTTGCTTCGGCTTACTTGCTGGCTATGCAGATCAAATGAAGCGAATTATGCCAATTATCGATTATGTGGAAGCAACGCCTGAAGGGCAGGAAAAAGATGGTTTAATCGAGCGATTGATTGCTCCATTTGTAACAGATCGAGGCATACCACCGAACGATGCACGTCGTCATTTGCCTTATCGTAAGCTCATTAAAGTTTTTGATGCTGCACCTGAAAAACGTCCAGCAATGATGTTGCAATACTTAGAAGATTGGTATGAAGCCAGTCGTCGTGAACCATACTTTGAACAGCACCCAGAAACCGACTTAAGATCTGGTAGAAGTTATTATGGTTATTGGTCATGGGAAGCAGCAGCAGTAACATGGCTATTAGATATTGACGATTCAACTTATCGAGAGCATCAATTTTATCCGAAAGATTTAGTTGATTTTGCTAAAGCACAATCAGAAAAAGTACAAGCACAAGATTCGATAGAAAAAATTAAAATCAAAGGTGGTGATAAATGTCCAAAAACAGGTTATTGGACGACTCCTGCCCAGCCAAATCAGCGTCAGCACTTTAGTAAAGGTGAGATTTTACCAACGCTTTCTGAGCAAGATTGGGGTGAAGTATATTGGTATTATGATGGTGAAGAATAGAATTAAAAATGCCCTTCGGGGCATTATTTTTATATGGATAATATTATTGCCCATTCTTAATATCATAAGTCCAAAGAAAAAAATAACTTCAACCATTATGAGAAATGTAAAGGCCTAAATTAGCTAAAGTGTACACTGACAGTAACCGCACACGGTATAAAATTAGAATTTGTTTTACCAAACGAGATGTTGGAGAGATAAAAGAATGTCAACACAAGTAGGTGATCAAGAAATAGATTGGCAAAAATGGTTAAGTTTAGAGGTAAAAGACACAAGTTTGTTTAGAGATAATTTGCTTGAACAAGAAATGTATCATAAACGATTTGACATTTTAGTGAATGGTATATATTCCGTTACAGACGGTTTCAATAAGTATAAAAATGATTCTAAATTTGGCGGATATATCGCAGCTGGTCATCAACGCTTACAAGATGCTTTAAACTTAATATCTTTACAATATTCCGCGGGTGGAGATTTAAATTTTTTAACGGAACTTTACCCATATATTCTTCATTGGACAGAAGAGTATGCTGAAACGAGTCATCTTTATAATTTAAGCCCAGATGCAGGTGGACGTTATGTCTGGCATATTTCTTTAGGAACTGAAGATTATTGGTATATTGCTTTACGACTGATATGCTTTGGTTTACTGACAGGGTATGCAGATCAAATGAGTCGAATTATGACGATTATCGAATACACAGAAGCAACACCTGAAGGACAAGAAAAAGATGGCTTAATCGAGCGATTGATTGCTCCATTTGTAACAGATCGAGGCATACCACCGAACGATGCACGTCGTCATTTGCCTTATCGTAAGCTCATTAAAGTTTTTGATGCTGATGCAGAAAAGCGTCCAGCAATGATGTTGCAATACTTAGAAGATTGGTATGAAGCCAGTCGTCGTGAACCTTATCATGATCAACATCCACAACCTGATATTAGATCAGGCATCAGTTATTTTGGTTATTGGTCATGGGAAGCTGCAGCTGTGACATGGCTATTAGATATTGACGATTCAACTTATCGAGAGCATCAATTTTATCCGAAAGATTTAGTCGATTTTGCTAGATCGCAAGCTGAATCGGTTTCAGCAGAAACCACTATAGAAAAAATTAAAATCAAAGGTGGAGAGCAATCCACGAAAACAGGTTTTTGGACGACTCCTGCCCAGCCAAATCAGCGTCAGCACTTTAGTAAAGGTGAGATTTTACCAACGCTTTCTGAACAAGATTGGGGTGAAGTATATTGGTATTTTGATGGTGAAAAATAAACTTAGAATATCGCAAGATTTAGCCATCCTTATAGGGTGGCTTATTTTTTTATGATAAAGCCTAGTCATAATTACAGGCGATAAATTTGATCATCATGAAAAATGTAAAAGGTTTAAATAAACCCAAATGCACACGAACAGTGACTGCACATGGAATAAAATTAGAATTTGTTTTACCGAATGATATTTTACCAGAGTAAGAAGATTGAATAGTCAAGTAAATGATATAGATATTAATTGGGAAGAGTAGTTTAAGCAAAAAATACTGATTAATAAAAATTACAGAGATAATTTATTACAACATGAAATGTATAGCCGAAGGTTTGATACGTTTCTTAATGGTATTTATTCAGTAACTGATGGTTTTCAAAAATATAAAACAGGTAGTAAAGCTAGTAAAAAAATGGCGGCAGGTCATCAAAGGTTACTAGATGTTTTAAATTTAATATCTTTACAATATTCTGCAGGTGGTGGTATACGCTTTATTCAAGAACTATATCCATACATTTTAAACTGGATGGAAGAATATGCAGATATTCATGCTCAGTACCATCAAAGTACAGAAGCAGAAGGACGTTATGTTTGGCATATCGCTTTGGGAACAGAAGATTATTGGGATATTGCTTTACGATTGATATGCTTTGGTTTACTGACAGGCTATGCAGATCAAATGAATCGGATTATGCAGATTATCGACTACACAGAAGCAACGCCTGAAGGACAAGAAAAAGATGGTTTAATCGAGCGATTGATTGCTCCATTTGTAACAGATCGAGGCACACCACCGAATGATGCACGTCGTCATTTGCCCTATCGTAAGCTCATTAAAGTTTTGATGCTGATGCAGCAAAGCGTCCAGCCATGATGTTGCAATACTTAGAAGATTGGTATGAAGCCAGTCGTCGTGAACCATACCATGACCAGCATCCTCGGGCTGATATTGATGACGGTTTCCTTTATTATGGTTATTGGTCATGGGAAGCCGCAGCTGTGACATGGCTATTAGATATTGATGACACCATTTATCGAGAGCATCAATTTTATCCGAAAGATTTAGTCGATTTTGCTAAAGCACAATCAGAAAAAGTACAAGCACAAGATTCGGTAGAAAAAATTAAAGTACGAGGCGGTGAAAAATGTTCTAAAACTGGTTTTTGGACGACACCTGCTCAGCCAAATCAACGTCTGCACTTTAATAAAGGTGACATTTTACCAATGCTTTCAGAACAAGACTGGGGTCAAGTATATTGGTATTTTGATGGTGAAGAATAAAACTATATCGCTCAAGGGGAAACTTTCGTATTTATCGAAGTTTAATAAAAAACCCGCTTACGCGGGTTTTTTGATCTCAAACGAGATTACATATTCGGATAGTTCGGACCACCCGCACCCTCAGGTACAACCCAAGTAATGTTTTGTGACGGATCTTTAATATCACAAGTCTTACAGTGAACACAGTTCGCAGCATTAATTTGGAAACGCTTAGAACCATCATCATTTTCCATGATTTCGTATACGCCAGCAGGACAGTAGCGCTGAGCAGGCTCATCCCATTGAGGAAGGTTAACGTTTACTGGAATTGATGGATCAGTTAATTTTAAATGCGCTGGCTGGTTTTCTTCGTGTACTGTATTTGAAACAAACACTGAAGATAAACGGTCAAATGTAAGCTTACCATCTGGTTTTGGATAGTTTGGTTTGAAGTTCACTGCATCAACAGTTTTTAAAGCACTGTAGTCAGGTGTCAAATCACGTAAAGTGAACGGAACTTTAAATACATTTTGATCGATAAAGTTGAATGCACCACCGAAGAATGTACCAAACTTATGCATTGCAGGGCCAAAGTTACGAGCATTATATAACTCTTCTTTTAACCAACTGTTGTTAAATTTCTCTGTATATGACGTTAACTCTTTAGCAAAGAAATCTTCGCCTTCTGTCACACGAGCAATTGCAAGGTCGCCGCCTTTTTCTACACCAGCTTTAATTGCTTCAAATACAGCTTCACCACATAACATGCCTGATTTCATAGCAGTGTGTGAACCTTTAATTTTTGCAAAGTTCAAGAAGCCAGCATCATCACCAATTAAGCTTCCACCTGGGAAGGTAAATTTAGGAAGAGAGTTAAAACCACCTTTAACCACTGCACGTGCACCGTAAGAAATACGTTTACCGCCTTCCAATACATCTTTAATTAATGGATGTGTTTTCCAACGTTGCATTTCCATGAATGGATACATATGAGGGTTTTGGTAAGATAAGTCGACAATCATACCCAATGATACTTGGTTATTTTCAGCGTGATATAACCACCAACCACCAGATGAACCAGTTTCAGTTAAAGGCCAACCCGCACCGTGCATGACTTTGCCTGGTTTGTGCTTCGCTGGATCGATTTCCCAAAGTTCTTTAATACCGATACCGTAATGTTGAGGATCAGCGTCTTTATCTAAGCCGAATTGAGCGATTAGGCGTTTACCTAAATGACCACGGCAGCCTTCAGCGAATAACGTGTATTTCGCATGGAGCTCATAGCCTGGGGTAAAGTTATGTGTTGGCTCACCATCTTTACCAATACCCATATCACCTGTTTGGATACCTTTTACAGTACCATCAGCATGATACAGAATTTCCGCTGCTGCGAAGCCCGGGAAAATGGATACTTCAAGCTCTTCAGCTTTTTGTCCTAACCAGCGTACGACGTTACCAAGAGAGATGACATAGTTACCGTCGTTGTGCATTGTTTTAGGCACAAAAGCATGAGGCATTTTTTGAGATTTTTGATCTGAAAGAAGGAAGTACGTTTCATCTTCTGTAACAGGTACGTTTAAAGGCGCACCTTCTTCTTTCCAATTTGGGAACAATTCATTAATAGCGCGTGGTTCAAGCACAGCACCAGAAAGAATATGCGCACCTACTTCAGAGCCTTTTTCAACGACACATACAGATAAATCGTTGAGGTTGTTTTCAATTGCAAGTTGACGGATTTTGATCGCAGCTGAAAGACCCGCAGGGCCCGCTCCAACGATTACAACGTCAAACTCCATCGATTCACGTTCGATGTGTTCCATAAAGGACTCCTCATAAAGTAAAGGGTGGCAACCGATAATTCCGACGGTGCTGCCATGAGTGTTCTTAGTTGCAGGTACAATTTTGCTCTCGTACCTTTTATATATTTTGCGCTAGTATAGGTTCAAACCTTGATCAAGCCAATTGGCTGAGTCGCTTTATTTTCCGTCAGCAGGGCATAAACCATGGTAAAACAAAATGATTCTATAACAGCACAGCCTGATTCACTTGTACCTGATGATAAAAACTTAATCAATATCGTACAATATCTAAAAGATGCACAGTCAAGTCACAAAAGGTCAATCCCACCTCTTGAACAATGGAACCCAAAGCATTGTGGCTCAATGGATTTGAAAGTAAAAGCGAATGGTGAATGGTGGCACGAAGGTCAATTGATTAAAAGACAAAGCCTCATTGACCTATTCTCGACAGTACTGTGGAAAGAAGACAACAAATTTTACTTAAAAACACCCGTTGAGCAAATCGAAATTGAAGTCGAAGATGAACCTTTATTGGTCAATCAGGTAGATCAAGTCGAGATTCAAGGGCTTTCTTATCTACAGCTAACAACGACCACTCAAGATCTCATTATTGTGGATCAAGATCATCCAATCTTTATGCGTGATTTTCAAGGAGAGATGCGTCCTTACGTGCATGTGCGTTTCGGCATCAACGCATTGATACAACGATCAACTTTTTTTCATTTAGTTGAAATGGGGGAGTTGAGCGAAAATGAGCAAGGTGAATCAGTTTTGAATTTAAAAAGTGGTAATCTGCTATTGCAATTAGGGACTTGAGGTTTAAGCTTAGCCCATTCATTTAAGCATTATAAAAGTAGTCGTTGAGATGTCTGCAATTTTACCCCAACCGAGCTCTAATGAGCCTATGCCTCATGCACTTGAACATGCCCCTATTGGGATTTTCGACTCGGGGATTGGTGGTTTATCAGTTGCATTGGAAATAGCAAAATATTTACCCAATGAGCATATCCTTTACTATGCAGATACAGCTCATGTCCCTTATGGTCCGCGCGAAGATCAAGATATTCGTCAGCTCACAGCACATGCAATTGAGTGGTTGTATCGTCAAGGATGTAAAGTTGCGGTTGTTGCGTGTAATACGGCATCAGCTTTTAGTCTGGATTACTTAAGGACACATTATGGTGAGCGATTTCCGATCATTGGGTTGGTTCCTGCGTTAAAACCTGCAGTGTTACAGACACAGTCTAAAGTGGTGGCTGTATTGGCGACTCCAGCGACTTTTAGAGGCCAGTTAATCAAGGATGTAATGCAGAATTTTGCAGATCCTTTAGGTGTTAAAGTTCATCAAGTCACCAGTTTGGATTTGGTTCCTTTCGTGGAAGCAGGGCAACAAAATTCGCAAGCCTGTATTGCAACATTACAACGGATACTTGATCCCGTCATGCAAGATCAAGCCGATTATTTGGTGTTGGGTTGTACGCATTATCCATTTTTAAAATCAGCAATTGAGCATCTTTATACAGAGCGACTGACTTTGGTTGATTCTGGATTTGCTGTTGCACGCCAAACAGCAAGAGTCCTTATCAAAAATAAATTCAATGCTACTCAACCATATGACAAATCAGTGCAGTTGCGTTGTGTCGTCAGTGGCGGAAATGCGCTTGAACTTCAGCCTGTACTTCAAAATATGATCGGGCATGAAATACTATGGTCAATTGAAAATTTAACTGATACATTCGAAGAAGAATGATCAATATCAAGCTATACATTTTAAGCCTTATGAATAGGGCATTTTTACCTAGATGCAGGATTGGATTAAGGCATGCTAGATAAGCGTTACCAAGTGTTTATTACAACTTCTGGTAAAGAGATGCAGCCAGAGCGTATGGTTGTGTCTCAAACGCTGATCGGTATGGGTTTTTTTTCATGGGGTTTAGAACAAAGAACACCTGTAACAACCGCTTTTGCACGCCGTCAAATTGATGATTGTGATTATGTACTTCTGCTTTTAGGAAGCCAGTATGGTGAGCAATCTGTCTCTGGTATTAGTTACATGCACTTGGAATATATCTATGCCGTGACTAAGCAAAAGCCCATTATTGTATTTATGCATGAACAGCCAGAATCGCGTGAGGAGCATTTACGAGAGCATGAAGTGGATCTTCAACAGCGCTTTCAAAATTTCCGTGAACAGATCATTAAAGAAGTTGATCAGGTCGTATTTTTTAAAAGTGCTCGTGAATTAGAGCTAGCACTCAGGTCTCATATGCCTCAAATGCTTGAACGTTACCCTGTTTTGGGTTGGGTAAGACCACAAAGCATTCAAGCAAAACAAGATGAGATTGATCGATTAAGAGCTCAGCTGGCACAAACAAAAATGGAACAAGCCAAATCTGAAGTCGATCCTTTTCTATCTTTGCCTAAAATAGAATGGGATGATCAATTCAGTTTTGATTATCGTATGCATGCTTATGTTGATAGTCATTTTAAAGAAATTATTTGTATACGATCCATGCGATGGCATGAAATTTATACTGTTCTTAAGTCTCAATTTTCCCAAGCAACACCAGAAGATTTTTATTCTAAAGTGTTGAATCAGTATTTGACTGATACGGGGCTGGTCGATGCTCAATTGCAACTTCCTAAGGCACATATGGTATCTAGAGCACAGATTAATGTACGTGCATTGCATACCATCAAGCAACAAATGCGTAATAATGAATGGATCGTTCCTGTAGGACGAGATGATCGTCAGCGGATGTTATGGAAATGCATGAATAAATAGATCAAGTTCATATGATAGTTTTTCTCTTTCATTCACATTTTAAAAAGCAATCATAAAATCACGCCGAATTTACTTAGACTCTGATAAAGTATTTCTTAATTAAACAGTGAATTGATGTGGATCAGATGTCTGAGTTAAAGCCGAAAATCACCGTAATTATTGCCAACTTGGGAACACCAGATGCCCCTACAGTGCCTGCGGTACGAACTTTTCTAAAACAGTTTTTATCTGATCAGCGTGTGATTGAGATTCCATCGTTTTTGTGGAAAATTATCTTACATTGTTTTGTTTTACCATTTCGACCAAAGCATGTTTCTGAAGCATATGCGCAGGTGTGGAATGGAGATTCCCCTATGCGTGAAATTCTGTTGAAGCAAACAGATTTAATCCGTCAAAAAGTTATTCAAGATTATCCAGATTTTGATGTTCAGGTCGTTCCTGCGATGACTTATGGTCATCCTAGTATTCATGAGGTTCTAAAAAAACTTACTCAGACACCGCAAGATCACGTCATTTTATTTCCACTTTTTCCTCAATATTCAGCGACATCTACAGCACCTTTGTATGATGCATTGGCGAAATGGGTTTTAACGCAGAGAAATTTACCTGGCTTAAGTTTAATACGCGATTATTATCAACATCCAAAATTTATTCAGGCTTTGGCAAACAGTGTTCAGGTTTTTCAGGCGCAACACGGTAAAGCGGAAAAATTATTAATGTCTTTCCATGGGATTCCTCAGCCTTATGCAGATAAAGGTGATCCATATGCCGACCGTTGTAGGGTTACAGCGAAAAAAGTCGCAGAGGCTCTGGGATTACGTGACGATGAATGGGCTATCAGCTTCCAATCACGATTCGGTAAACAAGAGTGGGTCAAGCCATATACAGATGCGTTGCTGACTGAGTGGGGACAACAAGGAGTTCAATCTGTCCATGTTCTCAGCCCTGCTTTTTCAGCAGATTGCTTAGAGACTTTAGAAGAGTTGGCTGTGGAAAATGCCGAAACCTTTAAAACAGCGGGCGGGAAAGACTATGCCTATATTCCAGCGTTAAACACTGATGCAGCACATATTGATTTGTTGGTCGATTTAGTAGAAGCTCAACTGGATGCACTCAAGATTACCCTCCAACATTCTGCGTAAATTTAAAGGTTCCTATGCTTCAAGTTAAAATTATTCCTGTGACAGCATTTCAGCAAAATTGTTCATTGGTTTGGGATCAAGAGACCAAAGAAGCTGTGTTAATTGATGCAGGTGGTGAGCCTGAAAAAATTATGCAAGTTGTGCAAGAGTTAGACTTAACAGTGAAGGAGCTATGGTTAACTCATGGTCATCTTGATCATGCTGGTGCGGTCGGAGCATTGGCGAGAGAGTGGGGTATTCCAGTAATTGGTCCTCATAAAGAAGATGCATTTTGGTTAGATATGATTCAGGAAGTTTCAGCACGATATGGGTTTCCGATACCTGAACCTGTTGTGGTTGATCAGTGGCTTGAAGGTGGTGAAACTTTAAAATTAGGGGATGAATCCTTTGAGGTTCGATTCGCTCCCGGTCATACGCCTGGCCACGTCATGTTCTATAATGCTAACTATGGCTTGTTATGGACTGGCGATGTTCTTTTCAAGGGTTCAATTGGTCGAACAGATTTTCCCAAGGGAAATCATCAACAGTTGCTAGATTCCATTGAGAGAGAATGTTTTAGTTTGCCAGATGAAACACAGTTTATTTCAGGGCATGGTCCAATCAGTACCATTGGCTATGAGAAAAAGTTTAACCCGTTTGTGGCAGGTAAAGCTGGTTAATTAAAAACGAAAAAAGTGATCTCGATTGATGTCATTCAATTCCCAAAAGAGAAGGGCAGCGGCTAACACAAATAGTGCAGAGATTAAAATCAAGACGAAATCATGTTGATAAATGCCTAGACCTGCAAAAAGGAGGCCTAGGCAAGTTAAAATTATACTGAGTGTGAATGTGAATTTATAAAGTCTCATGTATTTATGAAAGTAGAATTGTTGTTTTAATGTGATTGTTATCACAATATCACAACACAAACTTAAATAAAATCACATTTATTGAGTTTTCTTAAAAAAGCTAATTTTTTGTTTGTGTAAATATAATTGAATTATTCTTTTAATATTGAGCAAAGTTGGCATTATTCATGATATTCCCCTTGATCAGCTTGAGGAGAATCCTGTGTCGGAAGGCGATATTCATCATTTGCCCAAGCCCCTAAATCGATAAGTTTGCATCGTTCAGAACAAAATGGACGAAATTCATTGCCAGTCCATTGACTAGGCTGTCCACAGCGTGGGCACGGAAATGTTTTTGGCATAAATCAATCCTAGTAAAATAAAACAGCTAAAATAGGCAAAAGCATCTAGAGTTGCTAGACTTGTCGCGTTTTCATAAGTTTGATCTGATTATGCCGATTCGTCAATTTCAAGCACAGCGTATGCATGCGCCACGCGACTTTCTACCGATTCTATCTGAACCACTATGTGTTGAGATTGGGGCGGGTAAAGGTAAACATGCTTTATTGTTTGCGCAACAAAATCCGCAAAGACAACTAATCGCGATTGAACGAACTAGAGAAAAATTTCTAGCGATGCAAAAACAGCATCAACTAGAGGGACAAACCAATTTGCGACCTGTACATGCAGATGCAATCCCTTGGATCGTACATGCGCTATTTCCACAGCAAGTTGAAGATTTTTTTATTTTATATCCGAATCCTGAACCTCATAATCCAGCGCAACGTTGGTTGAATATGCCTTTTTTTGAATTTTTACTGTCTCGATTGCAACCGAATGGTACGATCACTTTAGCCAGCAATATTCCTGAATATATTGACGAGGCAGAGCAACAACTGCTTAATGTTTGGAACCTTTCTTATGTTAAAGAACGAATCTCTTCAACTTCGGCAAGAACGCATTTTGAAGTAAAGTATCTAGAGCGTGGTGAATTATGCCAGCAGTTGATTATTCAAAAACCTGAAGCGTACCAAACTCGCTTCGATCACTTTATGCCTCTGCAAGGGCAAATGCCGATCTCTTCTGAAAATCAACAAACGAATAATCTATGAATTTGGAATATTCAAAGCGAATCGCAATCGTAGGCGCAGGTCCAGCAGGTTTAATGGCTGCTGAAGTTTTATCTGCTCATCCTGCATTTGAAGTTCATATTTTTGAACAAAAGCCTTCAGCTGCACGTAAATTTTTGATGGCAGGTAAAACAGGTTTAAATATTTCTCATGCCGAACCTATCGATCAATTTATTGGTCGTTATGATCATGCCGAATGGCTTGCACCTTGGGTAAAAAAATGGGATGCGCGTTGGATTCGAAATTGGATGAAAAACCTTGGGATTGAATCCTATGTTGGAAGCTCTGGTCGTATATTTCCCAATGAAATGAAAGCAGCTCCATTACTGCGTGCTTGGTTAAAAAGTTTAGTAGATACCAAGGTCAATTTTCATTATCGGCATCAAATTACCGCGCTTAATCAAAATGAACTGACAGTTTTTGATACTCAATCCAATTCAATACGAACTGAGCAATTTGATGCGATTGTATTGGCGTGTGGCGCTGTGTCATGGGCGCAGTTGGGTAGTGATGGGGCTTGGCAGTCATGGTTGGCTAAAGAAGAGTTAAAAGCCTTTTCCCCGAGTAATGCTGGTGTAGTCAGAGCTTGGTCTTCGTATATGGAACCTATATTTGGCTCGCCACTCAAACGAGTTGAAGCTTGGGTGGATCATCAGCCCAAAGCTAAGGGGGATATCGTGATCACCCATTATGGTTTGGAGAGTGGGTTGGTCTATAAGCATGGTCGGGCACTTCGAACACAATTGCAATATCAAGATTCCATGGTTTTAAATTTAGATTTACTGCCAGAATTATCTGAGCATGAAATCATCTCTAAACTTAAGAATGCTAAGAAGCAAAGTATTAATAATATTTGGCGAAAATTGGGATTAGACACTGCAAAGTCAAATTTATTACGTGAATTGACCCCAAAGCATGATTGGGCGATTGCAGAGAAAATGGCTCAGCATATTAAACATTTATCTATCAAACTAGATGGTTTTAGACCCATTGAAGAAGCCATTAGCTGCGCAGGTGGTGTACGGGAAATTGCCTTGACTAAACAGTTACAGTTGAAAAGTAATCCAATTGTTTTCTGCTGTGGAGAGATGTTGGATTGGGATGCCCCGACAGGTGGTTATTTACTTACAGCATGTTTTGCAACAGGTCGAGCAGCAGGATTAGGTGTAATTGAATACCTAAATAAAACTGTTGAAAAAGACTAGCCAAGCGCTAGTCTTTATTTATGATTATTTCGCAGTGAGTGCATTTCCTTCAAATTTAATGCCATCCCATCCATGAATCATGAATTGACGGATATTTTGATGATCTGATGCTTCAGGTGTCGCCAGAACAGAAGCGTAGTGTTCTGCAAAAAGCTGTAATGTTTGTTCTTGAGAAAGACCATTTAATTTGGCAAAGGAAAAAACTTTAGCACTCCCTTGATTTTCATTACTGGCATTATATTGTTGACCATTACTAAATGCGGTTGGCGTATGTGTATAACCTGCTTCAATAAATGAAATTACGTCGGCAAATTTTGCTTCGCCATTTTTTAATTGTTCCAATAATGCTTGAGCCATATTTGAGTCCTTACACGTTTAAATTTGCTACATCTTAACGAAAAAACGCGTGAATCCAAGACAATAATTCGTTACTTTTTAAGGTAAAAATATGATCAATACACGAGAACGGACATAATATGAGTTGGTTATGGGTAGCATGTGGTGGAGCGATTGGTGCAACACTTCGATATATGACCAGTATGTGGTTCATGCAAAATGCAGATCAATTTCCATGGGCAACTTGGATTGTGAATATCTTGGGCTGTGTTCTAGCAGGGGGATTTTTTGCATTCAGTTTACAATATCCTGTATTACAACATGAGGCTCGCCTATTTTTTATGGTTGGCATATTAGGTGGTTTTACCACATTCTCAAGTTTTGGCTTGGAAACTTTTCAATTGATAAAATCTGGGCAATACAATTTGGCACTGATGTATGTTGTGAGTAGTATCATGATTGGACTCTTGGGATTGGTTTTGAGTTTTTTCTTTACTCAATTTTATTTAACCAATAAATAACGATAAGAATAAAAAAAAGCCTAAATTGGAGGAGTAAATTTAGGCTTTAAAATAGTGAGAGTCGAAAATTTTTTTATTTACGTTTAAAGCGACCGAAACGCTTATTGAAACTTGCCACACGACCTTCATTATTGGCCTGACGGACCTCACCAGTATAGAAAGGGTGCGAAGCACTTGAAATATCTAGCGTGACATAGGGGTAAGTTTTCCCTTGATATTCTTTTGTTTGCTTTGACTGAATCGTACTACCGATGATGAAATACTGATCTGCGTTGGTATCATGAAACAGTACTTCATGGTATTCAGGATGAATATTGGGACGCATGAAAACACTCCGAATTATTTATATAATGTTATAATATAACATAACAATAATGAGGATTGTAAGGTCTTGTTAGTTTTTTCAAATCGGAACGAGCGTTTCAAACAAATCATTGAGATTGTCATCGACCTTTAAGTTAATCAGATTCCAATAGTGTCCAGAAATCGTACGATTGACCATTAATGTGTCTGGAGAGGGCTTAAATGTATCCCAATACTTAAGTGATTTTTTCACTAAAATGACGCCATCATGATGAGATGAGTTTTCAGCAAAATTGTATTGAGTGGTAAGGGGTCTGAGCAACACTTCTAACCATTGTTTGTAAAGTTCCTCAGGGAATTTTCCTGTTTCAGCAAGAGCATCCAACGCGAATAGATGTTGTTCAATCTCTTGGATATTTTCAGCACGACCAGCGCGAACTAATTTTTTAAATCGATCCACCAGTTCAGCAGATAAGGTTTTAACACCACCAAAATCATAGATGATGACACTACCATCTGAGCGGAAAGCAAAATTGCCAGGATGCGGATCACAATGAAAGCGTTTTAGATAGAAAATCTGATGGCCAAGAGCCTGAATTAGTCGACGACCAATTTCGTTACGTGTTTCAAGCGGCCAAGTGCTTGCGGTTTCAATATTGTCACCTGCTTCTAAGCTCAATGTAAGAACTCGTCTGCTGGAATAATCTTTGAAAACTTGTGGGATAATAATTTTAGAATCCAATGCTTGATGGAAGGTTCTAAATACCTCTAAATTTTGCGCTTCAATTTCATAGTTGAGCTCTTCGTGTAAGCTGTCTTGAATTTCTGCAAATAATCGATCTTGTAATTTTTTATCGACTTTTAATACACCCATCAAACGTAAAGCCAAGCGGACTTGTTTTAAATCGCTTTCGCATGCTTCATCTACGCCTGGGTACTGTACTTTTACAACGACTTCTTGGCCATTTTTTAAGGTTGCTTTATGAACTTGCCCAATCGAAGCTGCTGCAAAAGGTTGTTCATCAAATGTTTTAAAAACATCTAACAGTGGCTGACCAAGTTCTTTTTCAACTTGTTGCTTGATTTGCTGGAAGGGCATCGCAGGGGCTTGACGTTGTAATTTAGCAATAGCCTTTGCGACTTCAGGCGGGAAAATATCTTTGTATTGTGATGCAATTTGACCAACTTTCATTACAGCACCTTTCATTTCCCCAAGGGTGTCTGCAATTTGAACACCAATGTCTTGAAAGAGCTTACTGCGTGCTTCGTTTTTTTTATCATCATCTGCATTAAAGGTGCGGATAGAGTTGGACACGGTTTTAGTAGCAATACTTGCAGTCATACCTGCGAGTTTCATGAAACGACGGCCGGGAGAGCTCGCTTTGTTTGCCATGAGTTGAGAACCTCGATTCATTATTTTCATCTTCTGATTTGATCATAGGCGACAAATCAAAAGATGCATATTTGAAATTGTTAATGAGTTGTAAGTAAATGATTGGCATAAAAAAATAAATCCCGAGCATTCGGGATTTATTGTTCATGATGATTGACTACGCTCAAGTCGCTGATTATTCATATATAAACGTCCGAGTAAGAGTACACAGGCAATACTTAACCCCACGATCAATCCAATCCATACACCCGCAGGGCCAATGTTGGTAAATCTAGAGAGATATACGCCTACAGGGAATGCAATCACCCAATAGGCAAGCATAGTAATCCACATAGGACCCTTCGTATCTTGCATGCCTCTTAGACATCCTGCAGCACTGATTTGCCAAGCGTCCATCAGTTGGTAAGCAACAGCGAATAGAACCAAGTAAACCGCAATTTGAGTCACCAATACATCAGAGGTATATAACGCGACAATTTGATGGCGGAAGACCCACAATAAAACCATGGTCATTACTGCCAGTACAGTACTTGTTGCTAAACCCAACCATTGGACTTTACGCATAGATTGGTAATCCTTTTCACCATAATATGTTCCCACTCGGATGGTAAGTGCGATCGCGAGAGACATCGGGATCATAAATAATTGTGACGTAATGGAGATGGCGATCTGATGCGCTGCTACCGTAATTTCACCCAATGGACTCAATACAATTGCTGCAGTACTGAAAATACTGACTTCAAAGAAGATAGCCAATCCAATTGGGAAACCTAAAGCAAGGATGCGTTTTAACCAGTAGCGATCAATTTTTTCAAAATGACTAAAGGGTTGGGTTTTTTGATATGCCTGATTATTCAAGATATACAATGCCAACGTGATCAGCATCAGCCACTGTAGAATTGCCGTTGCAAATCCACATCCAGCACTTCCCAATGCAGGAATTGGACCTAGACCATACATAAACACAAAATTAAGCGGAATAAGTACGACTAAGGCCATTAAACTGATCACAGTCACTGGGCGTGGATTACCAATCGCCTCAGAGTATCCTCTTAGTGCAGCAAACATGGTGACCGCTGGCATACCGAATCCAATCGCATGTAAAAATAGGCCAGCTTTATGGTGAAGTGACTCTGGAACGCCAAGAAGAGGAAGCGTATAGGGGAGAATCTGTAAGACTAGACCAGCAATAATCCCGAGAACTAAAGCAACCCATAATGCTTGTCGTGTAATAGTGGCAATTTTCTCTGGAGTCCTCGCACCGTTTGCTTCAGCAACCAACGGCGTTGTTGCAATCATAATACCGCTAAATAGCAACATGACAGGAATCCAAAGACCTACCCCGACAGCAATTGCCGCTAAGTCTAATGCAGATAAATGTCCTGCCATAATAGTATCAATCAGTCCTAATCCTGCTTGCGAAAATTGCGTAATCAAGATTGGGATCATGAGATGAAATAGTTTTTTTAATTCATAACTGATGTTGGAAGTTGCAGTCACATTAGACACAAAAATTACTCATCGTTTTTATGTGCTTAGAATGAAGGTTTAGCGTTGTAAAGTGAGAAGCACACCTATAAAAATCACCACGCCACCCAAAATGCGCTGCCAATTAATGGCAATTTTTTCTGTACCTAAAATTCCAAAATGGTCGACTATCATGGACATAACAATCTGTCCAAAAATAATTAATGCCGATAAGGTTAAGAAACCTAATTTAGGTGCGGAATAAATACTAATACTGATGGCATAAACACCTAAAAAACCGCCAAGCCAAAGATGCCAAGGAATTTGTACAATTTCGCTCAATTGTGGTTTTTCAGTCTGTTGAAAAAAAACCAGTATTGCGAGAACTATTGTACCAATCAAAAATGATAAAAGTGCAGCTTGTAATGGAGAATATAAATATTCACGTAATTGTGTGTTAATCGCAGTTTGGAAGGTCATTGCGATTCCGATCCCTAGCGCTAAAGGGATAAAGAATAAAAATTGGCTCGCGACTTTAAACATAAATGCACCCACGTCCTTGTTTTATATTGAGTGTAAAGTAAAAACTGAATCAGTTCTGAGCGTTATGGTGTAGTCATGTTAAAATAAGTTTTTTAAGTTTTGAGCTGTACGTTTGGCTACTTTGAATCCACAAGATATTCCATTGTCACTTTATATTCATATGCCGTGGTGTGTGCGTAAATGTCCATATTGCGACTTTAATTCGCATGCAGTACCCAATGGGGCATTGTCCATGACGTTGGAGAAAGAATATTTACAAGCATTGGTTGAGGATTTCAAAACACAGATAAATTTTGCTCAGGGTCGTCAAATTCATAGCGTGTTCATAGGTGGAGGTACTCCTTCTCTCATTTCTGCTCAAGGGTATCAATGGCTATTTGCTCAGCTAAGCGCTTTGATTCCGTTTGAGGATGATTGTGAAATTACCTTAGAAGCCAACCCGGGAACGGTAGAACATGATCCATTTGCAGATTATTTAAAGGCGGGGATCAATCGGTTGTCTTTAGGTGTCCAAAGCTTTAACTCGAATCATCTTCAAAAACTGGGGCGTATTCATTCCAACCAAGATGCAATTTCAGCAATTGGTTTGGCGAAAGATGCAGGCTTTAAGCGAATTAATGTCGATTTAATGCACGGCTTACCTGAACAAACGCTTGAACAAGCATTACTTGACTTAAAACTTGCCGTGGAGCACGGTGCTACACATATCTCGTGGTATCAGTTAACCATTGAGCCCAATACCGTATTTTTTCGAACTCAACCTATATTGCCTGTCGATGATGTATTAGAAGAAATTCAGGTACAGGGTGAGGCCTATTTAATCGAAAATGATTTTACTAACTACGAAGTGTCGGCTTGGCGTAAAGAAAAACCCTCAGCACATAATTTAAATTATTGGCAATTTGGCGATTACTTAGCGATTGGGGCTGGTGCGCATGCTAAAGTGACGCTAAGTGATGGTGTATATCGTTACCAAAAAACACGATTACCGAAAGATTATCTAGCGAAAGTCCCTGCAGAGCATTTGCATTTTAAGAAAATTGAAGCTGATGAAATGCCATTCGAATTTATGATGAATGCACTTCGACTTAATCAAGGTGTACCAACTTCACATTATGAAGCTCGTACAGGTTTATCTTTGCAATCAATCCAAGATCAAGTTCAATCATTGATTGACAGAAAATTAATGGTAGATGATCCAAACCGTTTGTCATGCACTGCTCAAGGACATTTATATTTGAACTCATTGCTTGAGGAGTTTCTGTAAGTTCTATAGTTAAACTCCAATGTAATTTTTAACAGCGAAACTGTTAAATCCACATTTATTTCGCTTTTTTACTGTGAAAATAATGATGATTTTTTTAATGGTTTTCATCAAGATAGGTAATAAAAATGAAATTAGTTCTAGTGGCTTCAATCTTGGGATTGGCATTCGTTGGTTGTGCTGATAAAAAACAAAAATAGTGAGCAAATGTCAGAACAAGAGAGACCAGCGCATTTAAATGCTGAAGCTTCAGCGCCAGTTGATCAAGTTGCTCGTGCTGAAGGTGAACAGGTGATCCATTTTACTGGACCAATGGATTTAACATTAGAGCTAAAAACAAAAGACAATTTTCAGACGGCAGAACTCAGGGATAACTCGGATGCGGTTTATCACTTGAAGAGCGCGGTTGCTGCAAGTGGTGTAAAACTTGCAAATAGAGATTGTGTTTCAATTCATTTTAAAAATTTCAATGGTTTGAATGAGGGAACAGTTGAACTCGTGAAAGATAAGCCAATAGAGATTAAAGAGTACCGTGAGCATTAAAATATATGCATTAATTTACAACACCTGATTGGTTGTTCAATCAGGTGCTTTTTTATTCCTTAATTTGAGCGTTGATCTTCAACATACTTTTTTAAATGATTGGCCATTTCCCACTGAGAACCAATAAAACGATATAGGGCTTCAACTTCTTGTTTTGTCGCGCCTTGAATAAATTTATCATCTAAAGTTACTTCAATTTTTCGTTCAAATTCTGTGCTATTGGCGTTGATACGATCAAATTCATAGGTAATTTTTGAATGGATTGGGACTTGAGCAAATTGCTCTATGGTTGCGATAACAAACTTCTTATCTTTCTCAAACTCAATCACATGCCATTCATTACTCCAATCTTTTATGCCTGGAATCGGGCTGCTAATAAACTCTTTAAAAGTCGTACCTTTTTGAACGCGAATATTCTTAGGCTCGATGGCTTGAGTTGCACCCAAATTAATTTTTGGCCAGAGATTCACATTGGTTAAAATATTGAAGACTTCACTCACAGGGCGATGAATAATGACCTCAGCAGATCCACTCGTCGAGTAATTCAAATTCTTTGTTGAATACGTCGTGGTTTTTTGGTGATGTTTAATATCCGATTCAGCGAAGCTATTTGTAGCGAAAAAGACTGCAATGAGTAAAGAGAGGGAGATCAAGGTCTTATGCATATTATTTTCCTTTTTGTAAATTGATAAAAGCTCGTTTGGAATATTTATATCGCTTGATCAAGATACCACTGTTGTATTCTTGCTCTAAATGTAATTTCGTATTCTTAAAGTAAGATAGTTTATTCGATCAATAAAAAAAGACCGCCTTGGCGGTCTTTTTTCTATGAAATCTTAGTAATCAAAACTGAAGTGTTCAGCTTCTAAAGACATTAAAGTTTTCGAAGGGTTAACCATAGATTCAGCATGACCTTGAGCACGAGGAAGTAAACGCTCAAAGTAGAAATCTGCAACTTTGATTTTCGCTTTGTAGAATTCTGGAGTTTCTTGACCATCACCTGATGCCAACTTCGCTGATGCCACTGCCGCTTGTTGAGCCCAGTAATATGCCATCATTGCATAACCAGAGAACATTAAGTAATCCACAGAAGCACTTGAAACGATGTCGCGATCTTTGCGTGCAGCAAGCATAATACGTACAGTTAATGCGTTCCATTGTGCACAAATCTTAGTTAAGTCCCAAGCAAAACGGCGCATGTATTTATTGCGTGCGTGCTGGCCACAGAATTTTAAGATTTCAGCTGTATAGTCACGAACGACTTTACCTTTAGAAGATAACAGTACTTTACGACCGATTAAGTCTAGTGCTTGAACACCAGTTGTACCTTCGTAAAGCGTTGAAATACGCGCGTCACGAACGATCTGCTCCATACCATGTTCTTTGATATAACCATGGCCACCAAAGACTTGCATACCGTGGTTTGCTGCTTCTAAGCCTAACTCAGTTAAGAAGCCTTTCAAAATTGGTGTGTAGAAACCTAGTTTATCATCGTAATCATCAAACTTCGCTTGATCACCTTGAGCTAAAGCATCAGTCATTTTGTCAGCAAGTTGTGCAGCATGATAGATCATTGCACGGCCACCTTCAGCAATCGCTTTTTGAGTCAAAAGCATACGGCGAACATCAGCATGATGGATAATTGAGTCAGCTACTTTTTCAGGCTCTTTTTTACCTGAGAGTGCGCGCATTGACATACGTTCTTTTGCATAAGGTAATGCACCTTGGAATGCAAGTTCTGCATGTGCTAAACCTTGAACAGCAGTTCCGATACGCGCCGTATTCATGAAGGTAAACATTGCGTGTAAGCCTTTGTTGACTTCACCAATCAGATAACCCGTTGCAGCATCAAAGTTCAGTACGGCAGTAGCAGATGCTCTGATCCCCATTTTGTGTTCAATAGAACCGCAAGTCACAGGATTGCGTTCGCCTACACCACCATCAGCAGTTGGGATGAATTTTGGAACAATGAATAAAGAAATACCACGTGTACCAGCTGGAGAGTCTGGAAGACGTGCCAACACAATATGAATGATATTTTCAGTTAAATCGTGTTCACCCGCAGAAATAAAGATTTTAGTACCTGTGATAGCATAAGTACCGTCACCTTTAGGCTCAGCTTTAGTTTTAACTTGACCCAAGTCTGTACCACATTGTGGTTCAGTTAAACACATTGTGCCTGACCATGTACCAGCAGTGAGGTGAGGCATGTAGGTGTTTTTCTGTTCTTCAGTACCAAATTGCATGATGGTATTCATACAACCCATACTTAAGCCCGGATACATCGTGAAAGACCAGTTTGCTGTACCCATCATTTCTGATTTGATCAGGTTCAGCGACATAGGCAGTGCTTGACCACCAAACTCTTCAGGATACGAAAGACCTTGCCAGCCACCTTGTACAAACTGCTCGTAAGCTTCTTTGAAACCTTTAGGCGTTTTGACTTCGCCATCTTTAAAATGACAGCCTTCTTCATCTCCAGGCTGATTAAGTGGAGATAATACATTTTCACAGAAATCTGCAGCACCTTCGATAATCATATCGACAGTATCAGAGTCAGCAGCTTCGCCGTTGCTTAGAGTTTTATAGTGCGCAGGATAATCAAAAACTTCGTTCATTAAGAAACGAATATCACGTACGGGCGCTTTATATGCAGGCATTGAACTTTTCCTAATTTGAATAGAGAAAATACTTTTTAGATGATCCGATTATTGACCTACAACACTAAAAAAACATTGATGTAAGTCACGGAAATAAATGTCAGAATTGCGAATTAGTGTTTAGGCTCTTGAATGAATATAAACTGAATTAATTTGTTGTAGTAGGAGTTTATTAGAAAAAATAATATTATTAATACATAAGCTTAGGTTGGTTTTTTTGTGTGGATGACCATATGTTTAATTTGAATTTATTCAATTTGAATATGCACTAAAAATATGTCACTAAAATCAATTCGAAGAGATTTAATCGATATTATAGAGAGAAAAAAGTGCAATTTAAAAAATTGCACTGTTCACAAGGCACTAAACGTGTGCAAAAACTAAATAAAATCTTTTAATTCTGGACGCACACCATTCCAAATCGCGAAAGATTCAATCGCTTGTCCAACGAGCATTCCAAATCCTTCTGCAGTCGGAATTCCACGCTGTTTCGCTTGATCAAGGAAAGTGGAAGGTTTGCCATAGGCCATTTCATAGGCATATTTGAATTTTAACTGTTGGGGTAGATTGATTGCATCGCCAGATAAGCTTGCCGAGGTAGCATTAATAACAATATCAAATTCACCTGCTATGTGATCAAGACCACAAGCGTTTAGCTCTAGATCTGGGACAGCAGGTTGTAAGTCCTGAATCAATTGCTCTGCGCGAGCAACCGTTCGATTAGCAATCATGATTTTATTTACACCAGCTTTATGCAGTGGATAAATCACGCCACGTGTTGCACCACCTGCGCCTAAAATAAGCACGCTTGCTTGCTCAAGAGGCCAATTTAAATGTTGAATGGCTGCAACAAGTCCTTGGCCATCGGTATTGTCGCCATGCAATACACCATCTTTCATCCATAGTGTATTTACTGCTTTTGCAATTTTGGCACGTTCAGTGAGTACATCACATTGTGCAAAAGCTTGTTCTTTAAACGGCACCGTGACATTCAGACCAATACCACCAGCCTTAAAAAATTCATTGATACTCTGTGTAAAACCATCGAGAGGAGCAAGGCGTTTGCTATATTCAAGGATCACCCCAGTCTTTTGTGCGAACGCATGATGAAGCTCTGGAGATCGAGATTGTTCAATGGGATTTCCAATTACGGCAAATTGTTTGCGCATTGCTCTAATTCCTGATGAAGAAGTGGCAAACAATATACGTCAAATGCAGAAAGTTCCCAATATGAACATATTCAATGAAGTGTATTAATGACTTGGGTTACAAATTTCAAATAGGGTATGAAGTAAAATATGCGCAATGTTGAGCAGTAGACCAACAGCTGCAAACACCATCAAGCTAAAACCAAAGCTATCATTGAATAGTGTTTCTGAAAATATAGTGGTACTGATTGCACTCAAAAGAGCAATAACCAGTGTCCAAAATACGACAACACGTGCGCGAATAGAGTTGTGTTGCATATCGATTCCTTATGCAGAAGTAAAAACTTCCATGAGTAATACAAGTAAAAATTGATTGTACAGTACTTTGCTTAAATTAAACTTAAGAGCTGTGTCAGAAGTGTGACAAAATTTAATCAATTTTATCTATTGTGCCTTTTTTTCTAAGTGAATGTAATGGAATTATTCAATTTCGTTAGACAATGGGATGAATATATTGCTCAACAAAAAAGCCCTGTTTTAACAGGGCGAGTGATTTACATTTAATGCAGTTCAGCGAGCCAATCTCTCGGTTTTAAATAGTAGTCGGTTAATTTTTTTTCAGCAGAGCCTTCATCCCATTCAGGTCTGTATTTCCAACCCGTTAATGGAGGAAGACTTACTAAAATAGACTCAATTCGACCGCCAGTTTGTAATCCAAATAACGTCCCTCGATCGTAAACTAAGTTATATTCCACATAGCGCCCACGACGATACAATTGGAAATCGCGTTGAGCTTCACTATAGGGTTTATCTTGATTACGTTGGAAGATTGGTAGAATCGCATTGAGATATCCATTGCCTACAGCTTGCATGTATTTAAAACAAGTTTCGAAATCCCACTGATTTAAGTCATCAAAAAATAACCCACCGACACCACGTTGTTCATCACGATGCTTCAAATAAAAATAATCATCACACCATTTTTTATGATCTTGGTAGACATGATCGCCAAAAGGTGCACAAAGATCGTGCGCAGTTTGATGCCATGATTTAACATCTTCATCATTCGGATAAAATGGCGTTAAATCAAAACCGCCGCCAAACCACCAAATAGGATCTTGTCCTTCTTTTTCTGCGACAAATAGTCTTACGTTGGCATGTGAGGTCGGCACATTTGGATTTCTAGGATGGATCACTAAAGAAACCCCCATGGCTTGTGCTTGTGCGCCAGCTATATGTGGGTGCCGTTCGGTAGCAGATGCTGGTAACTTTGAGATATTGATGTGCGAGAACATCACACCACCTTTTTCGATCACTGTACCATCTTGCAATACGCGTGATCTGCCACCACCACCTTCGGGACGTTCCCAATCATCGATCTCAAATTGGGCATTACCGCCACCTTGTTGTTCTTGTTGTTCAAGCGCAGCACAAATTCGAGTTTGTAAGTCGAGTAAAAATTCACGAACACGTTGAATATCTGCAGAAGTCGGGTGTGACATACCAAGCCTCTTGGGCAATGAAAAACTAGCTACATCAAAACATAAATTGTATGAAAGATTAAGGTGATTTTATCGATATAGCAGATCGAGATTTAAGTTTAGTCAGGGTAAACGTACTTTGTGATTTGAATTTGCTTATGAATCCTGACCAGGATACTAGGTTGAATTAAAAGAATAAGCTCCTCAAAATAGGACGACTGAAAGCAGTTAAGCTTTTAATATGTGGTGATTTTAAAGGTGGGGATATGTTCGAAAACGTTATTTCACTGGTGCAAAAATATAATGTTCCAGGTCCTCGATATACGAGCTATCCCACAGTTCCGTATTGGGAGCAGTCGACTTTTGATCAAGTACTATGGCAGCAAAAACTAAAAATACGTTTTGATCACTCGAATAGCCAACATGGTATTAGCCTTTACATTCACTTACCTTTTTGCGAGTCCTTATGTACTTTTTGTGGATGTCATAAAAAAATCACTAAAAAACATGAAATGGAACAGCCCTATATTTTGGCTTTGTTAAAAGAATGGAAATTGTATTGTGAGTTATTTGTAGAGCGTCCTTTGATTAAAGAGATACATCTAGGGGGGGGGACACCTACATTTTTTTCTCCTCAGCATCTTAAACAGTTGATTGATGGGCTTTTAGCGCTATCACAAGTAGCTGAAGATCATCAATTTAGTTTTGAAGGACATCCTAATAATACTTCTTACGATCATTTAAAGACGCTGTTTGAATTGGGTTTTAGACGCGTTAGCTTTGGCGTGCAGGATTATAATGAAACCGTGCAGAAAGCGATCCACCGAATTCAACCTTTTGAACACGTAAAGCAGGTTACAGAATGGGCGCGTGAAATTGGTTATACCTCTATTTCGCATGATTTGGTCTACGGGCTGCCCTTTCAATATTTAGATGATGTTTTAAACACAATTGATCAAACCATTCAAATTAAGCCAGATCGTTTAGCCTTTTACAGTTATGCGCATGTACCATGGATCAAAGGCAATGGGCAACGTGGTTTTAAAGACCATGATGTTCCGCGCGATGAAGAGAAAAGACAGTGTTATGAGCAAGGAAAACAAAAATTATTGTCTGCTGGATATCATGAAATAGGAATGGATCATTTTGCGCTTGAGCATGATGATATGTATCAGGTATTTCAAGCCCAACAGTTACATCGTAATTTTATGGGATATACCGTTTCAAAAACAGAAGTGATGATTGGCTTAGGGATGTCAGCTATTGGCGATTGTTGGCAAGGTTTTGCCCAAAATGAAAAGACGCTTGAAAATTATTATGCTCGATTAGAACAAAATGAAATTCCAGTTTTTAAAGGTCATCTTTTAACAGAAGAAGATTTGAAAATCAGAAAACACATTTTAAATCTCATGTGCCACTTTGAGACGAATTGGCAAGGTGACATGGATTTTGCACAGCGAACACAAGTTTTAGAAGATTTAGCTGAAATGCAAAATGACCATCTTGTGAAGATGAGTGAATATGGATTGAAGGTAACGGAAGCTGGAAAACCATTTGTACGAAATATCTGTATGGCTTTCGATTTAAGGTTAAAAAGAAACAAACCTGAAAATCGGATATTTTCTATGACGATATAGTCATCTTCACAAATTAGATTGAGTCTAAGTGAAAAAATACCCCTAAGCATCGGGGTATTTTTTTACAACGATTAAATTATGCTGTAGTTAAAAATCATCCTTTTGATACATATGTGACATGCGCTCATGTTTGGTTTTTAAGTATTCTTCATTGAATTTATTCAAACCGACCGTTAACGGGACACGATCAACCACATCAATTCCTAAATCAGTTAAAGCTTTAATTTTGAGAGGATTATTCGTAACCAGTTTGACTTTTTTCACTTGTAAGTGATCCAGCATGATACTGCACATATCGTATTTACGCGCATCAGCGGGTAAGTTGAGCATCAGGTTGGCATCCACTGTGTCATGTCCTTGATCTTGCAAGGCATAAGCACGAATTTTATTGGTTAAACCAATACCACGACCTTCTTGACGTAAATATAAAATTACGCCTTGTCCTGCTTCGTTAATCAGTTTTTGAGTTGCTTGAAGTTGTGGGCCACAATCACATTTTAATGAAGCAAAAGCATCACCTGTTAAACATTCGGAATGGATTCGTACCAAGACAGGAGAGGTGGGTGCTGTATCTAATCCTTTTGACAATGCTACGTGTTCTTCACCTGTTTTAGGATCTTGAAAAACAGTGATTTTAAAATCACCAAAGGCAGTGGGTAATTTAGATGTGGCAACAAACTCTATAGGCACAGCGACTTCCATTACATGTTCATAATTTGGCTAAAGTATAGCTGAATGATCAGACCATAGTTGAGTATCATTGTGCAAATTTACACAGAAGATTTCCTTTTTTTTGCAAAGCACAAGATAATAGTTGATAAGTAGCATCGATATTCAGGATAATCTAGCTACCTAACAACGCCCGTTTAGCGAAAGCTTAACACTGGACCAATATAAATGTGGTTGATTTAAGGTGTTTTTTTTCGATTTCTCGATCAATAAGAAGAATCGAGCTAACCCATTTACCTAGCTTAGGATTTGCCAGGCTTTAGAAGGCATTGCCACATATGTTGTATACCGAAATACCTAGTCAACGTCCTGTTACGCCTTTGTTGGATGCGATTGATCATCCAATGCAATTGCGTCAACTAGCCAAAGAACAATTGAGTCAAGTGTCGGACGAGCTACGTCAATTTATTTTGTATGCTGCTGGACAAAGTGGTGGGCATTTCGGTGCCAATCTGGGTGTAATCGAATTAACTGTTGCTTTGCATTATTGTTTCAATACACCACATGATCGTCTTATTTGGGATGTGGGTCATCAAGCATATCCACATAAAGCTTTGACTGGACGTCGTGAGCAACTAACAACAATTCGTGCAAAAAATGGCTTAGCGGCGTTCCCCGCTCGTGAAGAGTCTGAGTTTGATACTTTTGGTGTGGGCCACTCATCAACTGCTATTTCAGCGGGTTTGGGAATGGCTTTAGCTCGTCGTTATCAAAAAGATCCTTGTGAAGTGGTTGCAATTATCGGTGATGGTGCAATGACAGCAGGGATGGCATTCGAAGCCATGAATGATGCTGTTGCACATAATGCTGATCTCATGGTGGTACTGAACGATAATGATATGTCGATTTCATGTAGCACGGGTGGTTTTGCAAAACATTTGGCTGCGATTTGGGAAAAAGGGCAATCTGTACACATTGATGAGCAGGGTAATCCATTTATTCGGGATTATCCTGAGTGGGACTACACTTCACGCTTACATTGTGCTGCTACAGAGGCTGCAGATAACTTATTTAAAGCGATTGGATTTGACTATTTTGGTCCATTCGATGGTCATAACGTCGATGAACTTGTTAATGTATTTAGTGCCTTAAAAAAACGTAAGGGGCCGCGCTTAATTCATATCTATACCAAGAAGGGTAAGGGCTTCGCACCTGCTGAAGCAAATCAAATAAAATATCACGCAATTGCTAAATTAAATGCTGCACCAGCTTCAACAAAAGCACCCAAATATTCTGATGTTTTTGGGCAGTGGTTGTGCGATGAAGCCCAGTTAGATGATAAGTTGTTAGCCATTACACCTGCCATGTGTGAAGGTTCAGGTATGGTGCAATTCGCCAAACAATATCCTGATCGTTATTTTGATGTGGCAATTGCAGAACAACATGCAGTGACTTTAGCTGCAGGTATGGCATGTGAAGGTTTAAAACCAGTAGTGGCAATTTATTCAACCTTCTTACAGCGTGGTTATGATCAGCTCATACATGATGTGGCATTGCAAAACCTTGATGTCACATTTGGTATCGATCGTGCAGGTTTAGTAGGTGAGGATGGACCAACTCATGCTGGTGCATATGATTACGCATTTATGCGTACAGTTCCGAATATCGTGATTATGGCACCAAAAGATGAAAATGAATGCCGTCAAATGCTACATACCGCTTATTTGCACCCGGGTCCTGCTGCAGTACGTTATCCACGTGGAAATGGTTTAGGTGTTGAAATTCAAAAAGAACTGACAGCGCTTGAAATTGGTAAAGCTGAGTTAACTTTAGAGCTGAATGTAAAAGCCGAAGAAGTGATTACTATTTTAGCTTTCGGTAGCCGCGTGAGTGTTGCAGAAAATGCTGCTCAGCTTTTAGTTGATCAATTGGATGTTGCAGTACGCGTTTTGAATATGCGTTTTGTTAAACCCCTAGATGGTCAAATCATTCGACAATATGCAGATCAAACCCAACTTTTTGTAACGGTTGAAGAGCATGCAGTCATGGGTGGTGCTGGAAGTGCTGTGAATGAATTTATAATGGCCGAACACATTCTCAAGCCAGTTTTGAACTTAGGCTTACCTGATCAATTCTTAGCACAAGCCAGTCATGGTGAGATGCTTAAAGATTGTGGATTGGATGCAGAAGGTATCCAATCTTCAATTCAACAAGCTTGGTTAAAGCTTGTACAGGTGGTTTAAATACAAGTCATAAAATTTTAGAAACATTTTTTACCTAAAAGCGCCGATATTTGATAAAATGTCGGCGCTTTTATGCATTATTCTTTATCAGTATCTTCAAATTTGTAGTGGGTGTTCAATGGAACCTATGGTGGTGATGGCTGCGCGTGCGGCTCAAACAGTTGGTCAAGAGCTTTTAAAAGCGCATCAGAATCGTCATAAACTTGATCTGCAAGTTGAAGAAAAAGGTATCGAAGGTCCTGTGACTCGCGTTGATCGCTATGTTGAAGAATTGACGATCGATATCTTGCGCAAAAGCTATAAAAATCACAGCTTCCTTGGTGAAGAGTTTGGTATGCAAGAAGGTAAAGGTCACGATGCTGATTGGTGTTGGGTGATCGATCCTTTAGATGGTACTTTAAACTTCATTAACGGTGTCCCACACTTCTGTATTTCTATTGCAGTTCAACACAAAGGCGTGACTCAACACGGTGTTGTGTATGACCCAATCAAAGATGAATTGTTCTCTGCGAGTCGCGGTCGCGGTGCAATGATGAACCAACGTCGTATTCGTGTGAATGTAAAAGATAGTTTAGATCGTACATTCTTGGCTGTTGGTCATGCATATCGTGCTAAACGCGATGGCGAAGTAGTTTCTTATGCAAAAAATCACTTCGATTCTTTGTTGGCAGTATCTGAGCAAGGTGCTCAATTCCGCCGTTTAGGTTCAGCAGCACTCGACTTAGCTTATGTTGCTGCTGGTCGTTACGATGGTTATTTCGAACTTGGTTTGAAACCATGGGATATTGCAGCGGGTGAACTAATTGTAAAAGAAGCTGGTGGTACAGTAGTTGATGCGCGCGGTGGTTCAAATTCAATGGAAAATGGTCAAGTCTTGGCTTGTTCTATGAAATTATTGAAACCATTGATGCAAGCAGTTGTCCCAGCTTGGGGTGCTGCTGCTAAATAAGCAGATCAAATTTATGAAAGCTCCCTAACTGGGAGCTTTTTTATGTCCAAAACATGATAAATCTGAATATTTGTACTTGAATGCACCAAAAAGCAATTAAACTTAATGACATTATAAAAAAATCTGTTATACTCCGCGCACGCACTAAATTTCGTTCATTACCTGAACATTTCTCTTCTATATTGTGTATGCGCGTCCGGTCCAAAGAGAGGACATTATTTCGCGCCCCACCCAATCGCTAAAAGCGATTCCTTCAGGTTCAGGCTGTAATCATGTGTGCGTTATACGCATCGTCGTTCTCGGATCGCCGCTGATTCTATATTTTCAGCGATTATTGCTGTACCGCTTTTTGCCGATGTCCATCAGACTTTATTTAATGGAGCACCCAATTTTCGGGTGAAAAACTCTATGAGCAAAACTTTTGCTGATTTTCCACTACACGAATCACTTCAACAAGCATTACAAGCATTAGGCTTTACATCGCCTACTCCTGTTCAGGAACAATCAATTCCTGCTGCTTTAGATGGTAAAGATCTTTTAGTATCAAGCCAAACAGGTTCTGGTAAAACTGCTGCATTCTTATTACCTACACTTCACGCTTTAGCGGGTAGTGAAGATACGTTGCTTTCTTTCAAAGAGCGTATGCGTGCTGTAACTGCACCTACAATTTTAGTACTTTGCCCTACACGTGAATTGGCTCAACAGGTGAGCCAAGATGCGATTGCATTTGTACGTCACATGAAAGGTGTTCGTATTGCTGCGATTATGGGTGGTATGCCTTTTGGTAAACAAATCCAACAATTAAAAGGTGCACAAGTTGTTGTGGCGACTCCAGGTCGTTTACTTGATCTAGTAAACCGTCGTCAAATCAAATTGGACAAAGTTAAATCATTAATCGTAGATGAAGCAGACCGTATGCTTGATCTTGGTTTCTCTGAAGATTTAGAGGCGATCAGTGATTTAGCGGGTAACCGTGATCAAACATTAATGTTCTCTGCGACGTTCGCACCACGTATTATTACGTTGGCAGAACGTATGATGAATGAGCCAGAACGTATTGCGATTGAAACTGGTCACACGACGAATACTGACATCACTCAGACTCTACATTGGACTGATGGTTTTGAGCACAAGAAAAAGCTTTTAACACATTGGTTAAATGAAGAAGATCTTGATCAAGCTGTTGTATTTGCTTCTACACAAGAAGATACAGATATGCTTGCAGAAGAACTGTCTGAAGCTGGTCTTTCAGTTGTAGCACTTCATGGTGCAATGCCACAGACTGTACGTAACCGTCGTTTGCGCAGCATCCGTGAAGGTCGCGCAAAAATTTTAGTTGCAACTGATGTTGCAGCACGTGGTCTAGATGTACCAACAATTTCACACGTGATTAACTTTGGTCTTCCAATGAAGAACGAAGATTATGTACACCGTATTGGTCGTACAGGTCGTGCAGGTCGTACTGGTAAAGCAATCACATTAGCGACTTACCGTGAACGTGGTAAAATTCGTGCTTTAGAAGACTACTTAGATGCACGTCTAGAAGTTTCTGAAATTGAAGGTCTTGAGCCATCTCCACCTCCAGCACGCGGTAGTCGTGATGGCGCTGGTCGCGGTCGTGGCCGTGGTGGTGAAGGCCGTGGCCGTGGTGGTTTCGGTGGTGGTCGTCGTTTTGAAGGTGAATCAAACTTCAAACGTCGCGAAGGTAACCGTGATGGCGAACGCCGTTCGTTTGGTGAAGATCGTCCACGTCGTGAATTCAATGGTGAGGATCGTCCACGTCGCGAGTTTAACAACGATCGTCCACGTCGTGAATTTAATGCCGAAGATCGTCCGCGTCGCGAGTTCAACAACGATCGTCCACGTCGTGAATTCAATGGTGAAGATCGTCCACGTCGCGAGTTTAACAATGACCGTCCACGTCGTGAGTTTAATGGCGAAGATCGTCCACGTCGCGATTTCGGTGACCGTCCGCAACGTTCATTTGATGATCGTCCAAAGCGTGATTTCGGTGATCGCCCTCGTTCTAACGATGACAATCGTGGTAACCGTGTAGATTATAAACCTCGTGAAAACAGTTTTGGTGACCGTCCAAAACGTGATTTCGGTGACCGTCCAGCACGTCGTGAAGGTGGTTTTGATCGTCCAAAACGTACATTTGGTGATGACCGCCCAAAGCGTGAATTCAATAGCGATCGCCCACGTCGTAAATTTAACGACTAATCGGTATAGCTAAATAAACCAGCCTTCGGGCTGGTTTTTTATTGCTCATATCAAAAAATCTGTTAGAATAAAAGTGAATAATTTCACATTATTTATGGTAAATGTAAAATATGAATAATAAGATTATAATGATTGAGACGAAGCAAATGAATGTTGGTGCAATCATGATGTACGTGTTCTTTTTATTGGTATTACTTAATCTTGCCTATTACTTTTTTAGTATCACATTATAAATTTATAAAAAATAATAATTTCAAATCATTGTTTCATAAATAAAACACATCTTTCTATAAGCAAAATTAATAAAAATGATCAATAATGCTACAATGTCCTCTTAACCTTGTATTTTATAAATAACATTTAAATTCAGTTATTTCAGAGTATAGTATGCAAGCTGAAAAATTGTAGGAACACGCTCAGCTATGAATAATCAAATACAAATCGATGAGCAAGCGTTGATCGAAGTAAAAAATTTAAGCTTTAATCGTGGTGATCGTGTTATTTACGACCAAGTCAATTTAAAGATTCGTAAGGGTCAAATTACTGCCATTATGGGGCCTTCAGGGACGGGGAAAACCACGCTTCTTAGACTCATTGGGGGGCAACTTGTACCTGATGCAGGCGAGGTCTTGTTGGATGGTAAAAATATTAGCCAAATGAGTCGTCAGGAATTGTTTAAAGCTCGTGCTCGTATGGGGATGCTCTTTCAGAGTGGTGCGCTTTTCACTGATATGACTGTCTATGAAAATGTAGCTTTCCCTATCCGCGCCCATACTCAATTGCCTGAACATTTGATTGCAGAACTGGTCGCTTTAAAACTCGAATCTGTGGGATTACGTGGCGCTGAGCAAATGATGCCTTCTGAGCTTTCAGGGGGGATGAATCGCCGTGTGGCGTTAGCTCGTGCAATTGCACTAGATCCAGATTTGATTATGTACGATGAACCATTTGCTGGTCAGGATCCCATCGTAATGGGGGTTTTAACCCGATTGATTCGTTCTTTACGAGAAGCGTTAGACCTAACGACCATTATCGTGTCTCACGATGTTGCTGAAACATTATCGATCGCAGATTACATTTATGTGGTTGCGGAAGGTAAAGTACAAGGCGAGGGGACACCTGATCAGCTAAAGAATCATAGTTCGCCTTTCGTTCGTCAATTCTTAACAGGTTCGGTCGAAGGTCCTGTGGATTATCAATTTAGTCATCAAGCATATTTAAGTGATGAGGTGCGTACATGAATGCGATAGCCTCACTAGGCAGACGCGTTATAGAACGTGTTCAAGGTATTGGCGTTGCAGCCATTATGCTAGTTCAAATTTTATTTTCGATGCCGACTTGGATTGGAGTCAAACTCTTTATCTATCAAATGTACCGTGTTGGCGTATTATCATTGCTTATCATTGTGGTGTCAGGGCTGTTTATAGGTGCAGTCTTGGGTTTACAGATGTATAGCATTTTGGTCACTTTCGGCAGTGAAGCGATGCTTGGTGCAGCAGTTTCGTTGACCTTGTTGCGTGAACTTGCGCCAGTGGTTGCTGCACTTCTTTTTGCGGGGCGTGCAGGATCTGCTTTAACCGCCGAAATTGGTTTGATGAAAGCGACTGAGCAATTGTCTAGTATGGAAATGATCGGTGTTGATCCACTTAAACGCATTATTTCACCACGTTTATGGGCGGGTATATTTAGTTTGCCTATGCTTGCCGTAATTTTTGCTGCTGTGGGGATCATGGGCGGAAAAATGGTCGGTGTGGATTTTTTAGGTGCTGATGAAGGTTCGTATTGGAGCGGTATGGAAAGTGCCGTTCAATTTTATAAAGATGTCTTTAATGGCACGATCATCAAAAGCTTTGTATTTGCTTTAATCTGTACGTGGATTGCCGTATATCAGGGGTATTCATGCGAGCCTACATCAGAAGGCATTGCGACAGCAACAACAAGAACGGTAGTGTATTCATCACTATGTGTTTTAGGATTTGATTTTGTTTTGACTGCGGTCATGTTTGGAGGTGTGTAATGAAATCACGTACGAGTGAGCTCGCAGTTGGAATATTCGTGATTCTATTTGGTTGTGCATTATTTTTCTTGGCAATGAAAGTAAGTGGCTTAGCTGGGACAAATTTAAAAGACAGTTATAGCATGACCGCAACTTTTGATAATGTGAATGGTATTAAACCACGTGCTAAAGTTGCACTGAGCGGTGTAAAAGTTGGTGAAGTTGAGTCAATCACATTAGATCCGTTAACACGTCTTGCAACAGTGAAAATTAATTTAGATGGTGAGCTGACATCTTTCAATGATGAACAACTTAAAACTGTGCAAGAAGGTGCTTTAGAAGAGTTGCGTTATAGCAGTGACTATGAAGCTGCGACGCCATCGCAACAAAAAGAAATGGAAAAGCAACTGATCGCTAACATGAACTCCATCACCAATATTGATGAAGATGCTTACATTATGGTAGCGACAAATGGCTTACTGGGCGAGAAGTATCTCAAAATTGTTCCAGGTGGTGGTTTAAATTATTTAAAACGTGGTGATCAAATTGGCAACACACAAAGCACAATGGAAATTGAAGACTTAGTGTCTAAATTTGTGACTGGTGGTGCTGGTGATTCAGCTGCGAAAAAAGATTCAAATGGTTCATCAGATGCAGAAACTGTAGAATTCACAGATGAAACTGCTTCTTTTGTTGAATGATTAAATAGAGGAAAAATAAATGAATACGTTCGTCAAGCAAACACTGACTGTTAGCGTTTTATCGACGATGATTGCGAGTACAGCATTTGCTGCACCTACGGAGACTCCTCCTGCATTTATCAAAAAAGTAGCTGATGGCTTAATTTCACGTTTAAAAGCAGACCAAGCTAATTTACAAAATAATCCTGCTGCGGTACGCGCAATTGTTCGTCAAAATTTAGATCCATATATTGATTCGCAATCATTTACTCGTATCGTGATGGGAACTTATGCGACGAATCAATATAGTAATGCTGCTCAACGCGCACAGTTTGAGAAGAACTTCCGTGAAACATTGATTGAAAACTATGGCAGTGCTTTCTCTAAGTTTTCTAATCAGACATATACAATTCGTCCGTATAAAGCATCTAACACTAAAAACCCTGTTGTAACGATTGATTTTATTAACAAGGGTGAGAAGATCCCTGTATCGTTCCAATTGGCTGATAAAGGTGATCAGTGGAAGATTCGCAATATCAACGTTTCTGGAATTGACTTAGGTTTGCAATTCCGTAATCAGTTTGCTGCTACTGTGAAGCGTAATGGTGGCGATATCAATAAAGCAATTGCAAACTTCAAGCCTGATGCTGAAGCTGCAGTTGAGAAAAAATAACAGAGAACAATTGTGATTTCACTCAAAGATCAAGAAATTATGGTTTCTGGAAAAATTAGTTTCGACAATGCTGAACAGTATTATCAACAAGGTTTAATGTTGATTCAGCAGGCAAAGCAGTTTCCACTTACTGTAAATTTATCAGGTCTTGAACATGGTAGTACTCTGGCGCTAGCTGTTTTAGTGCGTTTATTGCGTCAAGCACCTGGAACATCGAGTTTACAGTTTAAATCTGTGCCAGAAAAAATGATGAAAATCATTCAATCTTGCCATTTAGAAAATGATTTAAAATTGATTTGATTGAAAAATAAAAAAGCACCTTAGGGTGCTTTTTTATCGCTTTAAAATAGTAATTTACTCAACAGAAGGTACTTCATACGTTGTTTAAAAAACGCGACATCAAAGCGCTCAAATCCATTTTTTCCATCTAAAATAAATGAGTGGTCCAAATAGAAACACTAGGATAATCAGACTGACAACAACAAAGCTCGTCGTTCCTTGAGCAAAGGGCAGTACATCAGTATTCATACCATAAATACTGGCCACCAACATCGGGGGAGCAAGCATACTAGGTAAAATCGAGAATCGACGAATCGTATCATTCTGTTCAGTATTAATGAAACCCGAAGTGGTATCCAATAGGAATCGAACCTTTTGGAACAAGAATGCATCATGTTCTACTAATGAGCGAACATCCTCACTGAGTTCTCGAATATCAGCATCATAAATATGACTGCCTAAGGCACGAGGTCTGGCTAAGAAGGTCAGAACGCGGCGTAAGTCAATCAAACAGAGTTGTGCTTTACCCAACATATCTTCTTTTTGAGCAAGACGGGTAATCATATCATCGAGATCAAGAATTTGTTCACGGTGGCGAACATTCAATACTTCTGTAGAGTAGAGTTCTAAATCCTTGTGGATATCTTCTAAGATATCCGCAAGCTCATCGAGTTTAGCTTCGAGTAAACCCAAAAGTATCCAAGTCGGATCTTTATAGTCAATGTCGTAATCATTACGGCGAGCACGTGCTCGAAAGGCACGGAAAGCAACGAGCTTTTCACCACGTAAAGTAAATAGTCGATCTTTATGTAAAATAAATGCAACGGTTTGAACCGTTCCTAGCATATTGGATGACTCTTCAGGGTCACCATCGACTTGGTAGTTTTTATTTTTCGTTAAAAAATACGTACTGATATGTAAAATGCCATCATCATCACGGTAGAATCGTGCAGATGAAGAAATATCTTCTAATGATTTTAGTGTTGGAAGATTTTGTTTATAGGCATCTAAAACCCATTCTTGCTCATCTTGAGAGGGTGCAATTAAATCGATCCAAACCAATTCAGGGTGTAAATCAAACCCACCATTGATCGTTGCATCTTCTAGACTACCGCGCTCTGTGGCATAAAAGGCTTCAAGCATTTTATCTTTTCTCCCTTGCGCAGTTTGTGTGTGAACGATGGGTGTATTTTAGACAAGGATGCCATGAAAAAAAACCAATTCCATCATTAATTGGGTTAAAAAACACAGAACATATCATTTTAATTGTTGTTATAAAAACTTAAGGCTAATTTTAAATGAATTCTATTGCAATATTTTGTGGTTCAACATTAGGTTCCGATCCTGTTTATGCTGATGCAGCAAAGAAAACAGGGAAATATTTAGCGCAACAAGGCAAGACCTTGGTGTATGGTGGCGGTCGTTCAGGATTAATGGGTATTGTTGCGGATAGTGCATTAGAGGCTGGTGGAAAGGTCATTGGCGTGATTCCACAAGGATTGGTGGATCGTGAATTAGCACATCCAAATTTGACTGAACTTCACGTTGTTACCAGTATGCATGAGCGTAAAACGCTGATGGCAGATTTGTCGGATGGTTTTATTGCCTTACCGGGTGGTGCAGGAACAATTGAAGAAATTTTTGAACAATGGACATGGGCGCAACTCGGTATTCATCTTAAACCCTGCGCATTTTTAAACATCAACGGGTTTTATGATGGTTTATTACAATTCATTCAACATACGACAGATCAAGAGTTTACTCGAGCTCGCTTTACCAATGCATTAATCAATTCAACTTCAATCGAGGATATTGTGTCAAAATTCGAGTCTTATCAGGCACCACTACCGAAATGGGGTGTCCAAGATCGAGAAGATTTGGTGAAACTAGATACATGAGCAAAATCATTACTGTCGCAGCAGCGATTATTTCCAATGACGATCAGCAGTTGTTGTTGGTTCGAAAAAAGAATACCCAGTTTTTCATGCAAGTTGGTGGGAAGTTAGAGGAGAATGAGCCTTCTGAGGACACGATTCTGCGAGAAATTAAAGAAGAAATTGGCGCTGAGGCAGTAATAGATCAATATATAGGTCGTTTTGAAACCAAAGCTGCAAATGAAGCGGATCATCAGTTGATTAGTTATCTCTATCGAGTTCAGCTTAAACAAGAGCCTCATATTCATGCAGAAATTGCTGAAATGAAATGGATCGATTTAGATGATGATGCTACGCCTTTAGCACCGTTAACTCGAGAAATCGTGATTCCTTGGTGTAGGCAGCATTTTAATGCCAATTAAAACTTAAAGTGACTGTGTCAATATTCTGCGGCTGCAATGCATGCGATCTGAACGTTCTGACAGCCGAGCTTTTCTAGTGCATTGGCCAACGCATTGACTGAACTCCCTGTGGTCACGACATCGTCAATAATCAGGATATTTCTAAACTTTCCTTTTTCTGAACGTATTGGTTTGAATTGAGATTGAATATCCTCGATTCTTTCTACACGTGTTAAGCCTTTCTGTGAGTGTTGTGCTGAACGTTCAATTGGCTGCCAAATGGGTATTTGCAGTTTTTTGGAAAGAATTTTTCCGATGACCATCATTTGATTATAACCACGCTCTTTCAAGCGCTCGTTTGAAATAGGCATAGGTACAATCGCTTGAAAACGTTTCAGTTTAAGTTCTAGCAATGTGTGTGCTAGAAAAGTTTGATAATGAAGTTGTTGTTCATATTTGAATAAGTGAATAATGCGATCTATAGGAAAGCTATAGTCGAAACAAGCATAAATATTTCTTTCATGTCGATGAATGAGTGAAGGGCTTTTCCATGGAAGCATTGTCCAACAGTCATCACATAGTCTGTGGGTTTGAGTTGGAGAGAATCCGCATAATTGGCAAGCGCGTCGTGATAATAATGTGTGATAGAGGTTATGAATAGGGCTCAGCATCATGGCTCAAGTTATTTTTATTGTGAGTACCTATGATTATAACTGAGCTCGTTGATTAAGGAACATATTAAACATACGCATATCTAGGCGCTTCTGGTAACCATCGTTTAAGAAGAGCATCCGCTTGATGTGGGTACTCTTTTAAAATTTGAGTCGCGACATAGTGCGCTTGAGTTAACAGATGGTCATCCCGTTCCAATTTAGCCACGCGAAAGCCCATATCTCCAGTCTGTTTCGTTCCTAACAGTTCGCCTGGGCCGCGGATTTCCAAATCTTTTTCTGCTATTAAAAAGCCATCATTGGTTTCACGCATAATGCGTAAACGCTCTTGTCCATTCTGCGATAAAGGACTTTTATATAATAATGCGCAAAAACTTGCTTTAGCACCTCGACCCACACGCCCCCTTAATTGATGTAGTTGAGATAGACCCAGTCGCTCCGCATTTTCAATGACCATGATGGATGCATTTGGTACATCCACTCCAACTTCGATCACAGTTGTTGCGATCAGCAGTTGTAATTGATTGTCTTTGAACTGTTGCATGACAGCTTGTTTTTCATCAGCTTTCATTTTGCCATGAACCAAACCAATATTGAGGTGCGGAAAGCGTTCTTTAATCTCCTGATAATTCGCTTCAGCAGCTTGGGCATCTAACGTCTCTGATTGTTCCACTAATGTACAGACCCAATAAGCCTGCTTACCTTCAGCGCAGTTTGTCGCAATACGCTGCAGGACCTCTTCACGACGATCGAGTGGAATAGTGACTGTTTGGATTGGGGTACGCCCTGGGGGTAACTCATCAATCACAGAAGTATCTAAATCTCCGTACGCTGACATTGCTAACGTACGTGGGATAGGGGTGGCGGTCATTACTAACTGATGTGGTGTCGTATCCTGTGCCCCTTTATTTCGTAATGCTAGACGCTGGTCAACTCCAAACCGATGCTGTTCATCAATGATGACAAGACCCAATTTATGAAACTGGACGTTATCCTGAAATAGTGCATGAGTGCCGACGACCAATTGGGCAGAGCCTTCTCTAATCTGCTGTTCTGCAGCAGCACGTGCTTTCCCTTTTTGTTTGCCTGATAACCAAGAAACTTGGATGCTGAGTGGTTCGAACCATTTTTTAAAATTTAAATAATGTTGTTCTGCGAGGATTTCAGTCGGTGCCATAAGAGCAACTTGCCATCCCTCTTCGAGTGGATGACATGCCGCAATGCCTGCTACTAGGGTTTTGCCTGCGCCTACATCACCTTGCACCAGTCTGAGCATCGGTTTGTTTTGTTTAAGATCTTTCACAATTTCATTTGAAACACGTTTTTGAGCATTCGTCATTTCAAAGGGAAGTGTGGAGAGAAGTTGTTTGGCAAATGTTCGACTGGCTGAAAATGCAGGTGCGGAGATCTGTTGAATGTATGCACGACGAGTCAACAAACTAATTTGATGACTGACTAATTCTTCAAAGATGAGACGTTGCTGCGCAGGATGCTGTCCTTCAGCCAGTTGCAACATATTGGCATCGGTGGGAGGGTGATGAATATATTCTAGTGCTTCTTTTAAAGCATACCCATTGGTAAATTTTGCAGGAATCAGTTCTGGTAAATCATGGGCATGTTGTGCTAAAGCTTGTTTAATATATTCACGCAGTTTAGGTTGAGTGAGTCCTTCCGTTGATGGGTAAATTGCTGTTAGCTGCGTTTTTGGAAGTGGTGTATGATCCGTAATCAATTGAATTTCTGGGTGATACATTTCTAGGCCACGAGCGCCTACTCGGACTTCACCAAACACTCTTAAGCGATTTCCAGGCTTTGCGCGATCCATCAATGCTTTATAAATATGATAAAAACGTAAAGTGACTTTTCCAAAATCATCTTGTAATAATATTGCCATGGATTTGCGTTTACCAGGCGGCATATCCATTGATGCGACAGTGCCTTCAAGTAAATAGCTTCGACCTACTTGAAGTTGATTCATGGGCACAATAGTACTGCGATCTTCATAATCTCGAGGCAGATGAAACAAAAGATCATCCGTATTCCAGATATTTAATTTTTCGAGTAAAGCGGCAGCGGCGTTTCCTACACCTTGCAACTGATGGACTGCAGTCATGTCCCCTCAACTTTGCTTAAATTAAATTTATAACACTAGAGAATAGGTCTTACATGCATATTCTATTTATCGGTTATGGTAAAACATCGCAACATGTTGCTAAACAATTATTTCAACAAGGACATCAAATTACCACAGTCAGTTTAAGCAGGAAAGATCAAGCAGGTGCTATGCATCTTCAACAAGATATACACCAACTTGATTTATCGACATTGTCGCCTATTGATGCAGTATACGTGTTGATTGCACCCAAAGATCCATCACTAAACGGGTATAAAGCAGCTTTCATAGATGCGATTCCACATATGAGAAATCAGCTGGCACTGCATCCTATCCAAAAGATTATTGTTGTCTCATCAACACGCGTTTACGGACAAGATCAAGGGGAGGAGATTGATGACCAAACAGAGATCAATCCGAAAGATGAGAAAGCATTAGTGTTAGCCACAATGGAGAAACTTTGGCAAGAAGCCTTCCCACAGCAATGTATTATTGTGAGACCCACTGGTATTTATGGCGTATCCGTGAAGAGAATGATGCAGCTTGCTCAAAATACAATGACCTATCCCAATGTGCATTGGTCGAATCGAATTCATATCGAAGATTTAGCGGGTTTTCTTGTCCATTTACTTCACGTGGAACATCCAGAAAAAACTTATATTTGTAGTAATAATCAACCCATTCCATTACATGAAATTATTCTGTGGTTCCAAAAGCAGTTAAACATCCCTCCATTAAAATTATTGAGTGAGGCACAGCATGGAAAGAAAATTTATGCCTCTCGAATGTTAAGCACTGGTTTTAAATTGAAACATAATCAATTTTTTAAGGATTATCGAGAATTCATTTAGGCATAAAAAAACCCTCGCTGGGGAGGGTTTTAGATACTATTTTTTCTTGCGTTTTAAGCGTTTTTTGGCTTGTTGATCAGCAACTGCATCCAAAGCTTCTTTGAGCTCTTCATCGTTAAATGAAGTGATATGTTGCAACATTTGTAAGGTTACATCATCTAGTACCAAGTTGGCATATTGAGCAACCTCTTTGAATTGTGCATCAAAGACTATTGCGCCTTCTTCGTTATTACTGATATAGCCTTGTTGAGTCAGAACTTTGATAAAACTTTGGAAGAGCGCTTTATCAAAGAATTCAGGTGAGTTGAACTCATAAAGTACAGATAAACGCTGACCTAATAGATGGCTTAAATCTTCGACCTGCTTGGTCGTAATATTTCCAGAGCCACGTTGAGTAATTAGGGCAAGTGTCATGTAGTAGCGTTCAATACTTTGCTTCACTGGAGCAGCAAGCACGACTAACTGATTGTGTTGTTCAGAGTTAGGTGCAGGGCTACATAAATTTCCATGTTCATCAATCGTAATCAACTGTGCTTCTACCAGACCTTGAACATAGTTACAGATCTGTTCTTTAAGCTCATCCGTATTCCACTTAAGGAAAAGTTCAGCTTTCAAGAATGGATAAAGTGTACGAATGACATTAATCAAATCGCCCTGTGAAATTTTACCATTGTGCTCGACCATCGCAGCAATCAGTGATGGCAAGACATAAGCATGCAAAATATTATTGCGGAAATATGTCAGTAATACTGCTTGACCATCTTCAATCGCAATGATGTCGCCAAGGACATGTTTTACACGCTTAATCAACTTGAGTTTTAAACCATAAGCAATGATTTCTTTACCAGACAGTGGTGTGATTTGAACTCGATGATCATAAGGTAAAGCTGTTAGAAGATTTCGATAGGTATCTAACTGTTTAATGCAAATCTCTTCATCAAGCGTGTGCTTGGAAGTCGATAAAAGAATAAGTGACAATAACGAAACTGGGTTGATAACAGCAGCACGGTTAATATTTTCAAGAATTGCATTTGCTGAGGTGTTGACTGCATCAGAAACTTCTTGAGGAATCGGGTCATCATTCTTCTCAATTTTGATATTTTCAGCACCATGCTGTTTCAAAATCTCATCAAGGAAGACGGGTTCACCAAAGTTTACGTGTACTTTACCGAAGATGCGTTCAATCTTTCTTAAGGTTTGTAAAATACCAAAGATAGATTCGGCCTCTTTAGGCTTACCATTCATTTCACCGACGTAAGTTGCACCTTCCATCAGGCGTTCATAACCAAAATAGGTCGGGACAAATACAATAGGTTTAGCACGACCACGCAAATGACTATGCACAGTCATTGCCAACATACCTGTTTTCGGCGGTAATAAACGTCCAGTACGTGAACGTCCACCTTCAATAAAGTATTCTAATGGCGTGTTGCGCGATAGGATACTGTATAGATATTCTTTGAATACAGTGGTGTATAACGCATTTCCACGGAAGGTTCGACGTATAAAAAATGCACCGCCACCACGTAAAAGCTGACCAACGAATGGCATATTCAGGTTATCACCTGCAGCAATGTACGGTACCATCATCCCACGCTTATAAATCACATAAGAGAGTAATAGGTAGTCAATATGGCTACGATGACAAGGTGTATAAATAATTTCGTAGTCTTTCGCTAATTCACGAACTGTATTGAAATTATGTACTTCTACGCCGTCATAGAGTTGAGTCCAAAGACGCGTCAGGGCTTGTTCTGCAAAACGTACGGTTGCATGAGAATAGTCTGATGCAATTTCATTCACGTAGCCGATCGCACGGCGCTCAGCTTCAATCAAACTGATTTTAGAGCGAATACTTTCTTTGCGAATTCCGTCCTGAACATCTTGAGATTTAATCAATGATTGCATCACGTTTCGACGATCTGACAAATCTGGACCTAATACAACTTCACGCTGACGATCTAGATAATCATTGAGTTGATTGACGATATATGTTGCAGGAGACAAGTTTGGATGTGTTACACGTGCGTAATCTACCAATTCGCGCAGTGATTTTGGTTCATGGAATTCAAGAAAAGATTGGCGACCATGTAAACCAATATTCATCAGTTGTTTAACAGTACTTGGTGTTGCCCAAGTGTCCGTAAATAGCAATTTAAATAATGAATCTTCTTTGTCCGGTGAGCGGCCCCACAATACAGTCACTGGTACAAGTTCAATGTCAGTATCTGGGTGCTTATCCAATATCTCGATCAATCTGAGGAGACGAGGTGGAAATGCATGGGGTGGCGGATTAAGTAAGTTTGTTTCATCTTGATGTTGTAAAAATAATACAGCAGCTTTCTCTTTATGGTCCCCGATCATGAGTGGGTCAAGTGCTGGCGCGAGATTTAATCGACGAGTTTCGCCGTCAACCACTAACGCATTACTACGCGAGTAATTTTGTAATACATAGCACACCACTTTTTTGTGAGTCGTGTTATTTTCAGTGGGTGGTGTTGAAGGTTGGGTTTCAGTAGGAACCTCTCCAAGAACATGCGGTGTTACTACGAGGTCAAGCAACTTACTGGAAAGTCGACGATACATTTGACCAAAGCCATTCTTGGACATACATACTCCTAGCCAAAGACGAATTTCGCATGACGCGAATGAAGGCAATTATTTTCTTAAATCTGTGATCAAAACAATATGTCATTTTCTAACAAAATGCACAGAATTTGGATGAATTTTCGTTAATAATCGTATTTTTAGCCAAAATATCAAATTTGTTTTATGACAATATAGTCAAGCAAAGTTTAGTTGTTTACTCGGAAATTATGGCAAGATAGAGATTGAGTCATTAAATTGGAAAATCTGTTTAAATTCAACAGGACCAATTTAATGTCGTAGCAATGAAATATATAGGTCCGATATGAATCAGCTCACGCAAGAACTCGTAGATTTACTCACGCTAGAACGACTTGAAGAAAACATTTTTAGAGGCAAAAGCCAAAATTTGGTTGGCAAACGCGTCTTTGGTGGACAAGTTCTAGGTCAAGCTTTACGTGCTGCTTCATATACAACTGATCGCCCTGCACATTCATTGCATGCATATTTCTTATTTGGTGGAGATGTTAATGCACCCATTATTTATGAAGTAGATCGAATCCGAGATGGGCGTAGTTTCGTGAGTCGCCAAGTTCGTGCGATTCAACATGGCAAGACGATATTCATGTGTATGGTATCTTTTGCAGACCAAGAAGAGGGTCTCAATTATCAAGTTGCTGAACCAGAATACCCGCCAGTAGATGGGCTAAAATCTGAAGCTGAACTCAAGAAAATGATTGTCGATTTCGTACCAGAGAATGTGCGTGCCAGCTTTATGCGTGATCGTCATGTTGAAATTAAGCCTGTAATGCCAGTCAATCCATTCCAACCACAACCTGAAGCGCCGTCTTACGCGCACTATATTCGTACACACGATCGTTTGGCTGATGATGTAGATGAAAATGCATTACATCAGGCGATCGCTGCTTTTTATTCAGACTTTACTTTGATGACAACTGCACTACGACCACACGGACTCAGTTATATTTCACCGAGTTTACAATGTGCCAGCATTGATCATACCATGTACTTTCATAAACCATTTCGTGTAGATGATTGGATGCTCTATGACATGGAGGCAACGATTAGTGCAAGTTCTAGAGGATTGAACTTTGGACGAATGTGGCAAAATGGACAATTGGTCTGTAGTACAGTGCAAGAAGGTCTAATTCGAATTCGTGAAATTGAAACGCAATAAGATAATTGATCCATGCTTCAAGCCAAATCTTCAGATTTGGCTTTTTACTTCATATTTGTATTTATAAATTATTCGTTTCGGTTGCAAAGCTAACAAGAAAAAATGATCGATTCTTGAGGGCGCTCATGGCATAGTGCGACTAATAAATCAAAATGAAAAGCACATGACATGAGTCTAAATACGCAAATTTTAATTGCTGCAATTTTAGGTGTGGCTTTTGGCTTCTTGTTAAATGTATTCCCTGATACAGCATTTTTTAACGGAAGTTTATATGCCTTAGGGATTGCCAGTAGTATCTTTATCGGCCTACTGAAACTATTACTGATTCCTCTCATTTTTAGTTCTATTGTTGTCGGAGTTTCCAATCTACAGACTGGTGGCCAACTTGGTAGAACTTGGAAAATTACCCTCGCTTGTTGTGTCACAACCACAACTTTGGCACTGATTTTGGGGCTTGCGTGTGCGCATCTTTTCGAGGTCGGGAAGGGTGTAGACATCACCATTTTTCAAGAGACCATGAATCAGCATCAGACGCCTGATACTTTGACGCCCTCGAGTTTTTTTACCAACTTTATCCAAAATACACTAATAAACCCGTTTAAAGCATTTGCTGAAGGTAATGTGTTAGCCGTTGTCGTTTTTGCACTTTTAATTGGGGTGGCTCTCGTTAAAGGTGGTGAAAAATTTAAAACAGTGAAAGCGTTGAGTCAGCAATTTTTTGAAATCATGATGTTGATGATTGGTTGGGTGATGAAGCTCGCACCAATAGGGATTTTTGCGTTACTGGCAAAGTTAATCGCGACGGAGGACCTATCCGTTCTGAGTCGATTAGCAGAATTCGCAGCAGTAGTCACGGGAACGACCATCTTTCATGGTCTTGTTGTTTTGCCTTTGTTGCTCTGGATTTTCGGGAGAATGAATCCAATTACATTTTTTAAGGGAACACGAGCAGCCTTGATTACGGCGTTTGCTACCAGCTCAAGTTCCGCAACCATGCCGCTATCAATGAAGTGTGCTCAGGAAAATTTAGGAGTAAGACCCCAGACTGCAGGATTTGTGATCCCTCTCGGGACACAGTTGAATATGGATGGGACGGCATTATATGAGGCTGCGGCGGCGCTGTTTATTGCGAATTTAATGGGGCTTGACTTAACGTTAGGACAACAATTGATTGTGTGTGCGACAGCAATGATTGCATCTTTAGGGGCACCAGGTATACCTAGCGCAGGTATGGTTACCATGATTATGGTTTTACAATCAGTTGGACTCCCGGCAGAAGCAATCGCGATATTATTGCCGATTGACCGTTTGTTAGATACCGTTAGAACAGTGGTGAATGTGCAGGGGGATATGATGATTAGTGTTGTTGTAGATCGTTACACGAATCCTGATCATGAACCTATTGAAAAAAATACAGCTTAAAAGATTAGATCAGATATAAAAAAAGCAGGGATCACCCTGCTTTTTTATTGAATACATTATGCAACTTTCAGTGCTGCACGTTCCGCTGCTGGTGAATGATTTAGATAGTTGATCGCATCTTCAGTTTTTGCTTCATGAACAGGGTCATACCAAGGCATTAAATAGCCGAGTTGTTGAGAAACAAGCCAGAATGGGTGAGGAAGTAAACCATTGTCTTTTTGGGCAATTCGTGCCCATTCACGCCAAATCCAAGGTTTGTAAACAGCTGGTTTAATTGATTTAAAGCGAGGGTCTTGACCCATAATATGAGCAGCACCATCAACCCATAAACCTAATACAGCAGCAATCACAACTACACTTTGATAATAGCGAGAAATATAACCACCGCCAAGATGACGATATAAGTCAAATGCAACGGTACGGTGTTCAATTTCCTCAGCACCATGCCATTTTACGAGATCGAGCATATTGGCATCAGCACCCAATTCTCCCCATTTTTTGTTGTACAAGGCATATTTGCCGAGGACACAAGTCATATGTTCAACAGTAGCAATAATACCTAATCTAAATAAATCCCACTGATGATCTAAGGCTTTTGGGACGTTTAGACCTAAAGGTTTATCCGCTAAAAGTTTTCCAAAAAGAAAGTCCATGATATCGAGGTTACGTTGAATATCGATATGACGTGCGCTGAGATATTCTTTATTTGCTGAATTATGTGCTTGAGCGTGCATCGCTTCTTGGCGAATAAAAGCTTTCACATCTTCTGCAAGTTTTTCATCAGTAATTTTGGGTAATACTTTGTTGTACAGACGACAAAACCAAAATTCGCCTGCTGGTAAGATATTGTTAATTTCATTGATAAAATAACTAACGAAAGGCTGATTTGGAACCCAATCTACTGGTGTATCCGCCCACTCAAATTTAACTTTACGAGGTTTGATGTGATACTCAATAGAAGATCCAATCTTACTATTTCTTAATCGAGACAATAATTTCATCACACTTTCCTGAATTTTTGTTGTGATTATCATTTTTCAGTATAAAAAAATGCCCTCAAATAACCTTAGCATTTGAGGACATTGATGTATCAATTAGTGAATGTAATGATTTAACCATTCAGTAGGGTAGATACTATTCGGCTTTGTTGGATTCTAGTTCGGTTGTTTCGCTTGGTGATTCATCATCTTGTTGAATATCATGATCAAAATCTTCATCGATGTCTGATTCACTTACTTCAGGAATTGCACTTAGATCAAATCCGTTAGGTTGTTCAAGCGTAAAATTTAAACGACCAGCAATAACGCTTGCGAGTTCTTCAAGACCTTGCTTATTGAGGGATGAGAACAATTGGATAGAGAAGTTAAGCTTCATTTTCTTTAATTGAGCTTTGACTTCTTGCAATGCTTTGGAAGCTGGACCACGATTTAACTTATCTGATTTTGTTAATAAAACATGGACAAATAATTTACGTGAATAAGCCCATTCTAACATCATGACATCGAAATGTTGTAAAGGGTGTCGTATGTCCATTAACAATACAAGCCCTTGTAAACTTTCACGATGAATGAGGTAGTTTTCAAGCTCTTTTTGCCAAACGATTTTCATGCTTTCAGGTACAGCAGCATAGCCATATCCAGGAAGGTCAACTAATCTTTGTTCGGCATTGCCCATGCTAAAAAAGTTAATCATTTGTGTGCGACCAGGTTTTTTAGACGCACGTGCAAGTTGTTTTTGATTGGTTAATGCATTAATCGCACTCGATTTACCAGCATTCGAACGACCTGCAAAAGCAATCTCATAACCTGTGTCATCGACACATAAATTCAGTTTTGGTGCACTCATTAAGAATTCGGCTTTGCGCAACCAGTTGAGCGCTTGAACCGAATATTCAGTAATCGCTGGATCGGCTTTTTTCTCATAGCTGATCTTTTGCTTTGGGGCATTTGACGCCTTACTGTTTTTCGACTTTCCTCTGCTGTGATGCATAGCTCAACTTCAATAACTCAATTTACAATCAGCTATTATAAAGGAAGTCGCGCATGCAAGCGAATACTCAATCGAATTGAGTCAATCTATGGTGTAACTTGAATGAAAGGAATGGGTGAATCTGAATTGAATTTTATACCTGAGGTGGGTATAACATCCTTCAGTTTAAATTGATCTAAATGCTGATAAAACTGTTGGACTGCATGATCTAAAATGCCTTTCAAGCCACAGTCACTTCTTAATACGCATGGCGGGTTATGACACTCTACAATTTGCTGATCGCCTTGAAGTGTTCTCACTAAAGTCCCTAATGAGATATTCAGAGTTTGAGGGGCTAGACGTATACCGCCACCTTTGCCTCGACTGGTCATTAGCCAATTTTGTTTTGCCATAAAGTGAACGATTTTCATGGCATGGTTTTCTGAGACCTGCAATTGGTTTGCCAGTTCTGCAATGGTATAAGGCAAGTCGCGAGGTTGTGCGACATACATCAATATACGCAGCGCATAGTCGGTAAATTTATTCAGTTGCATAGATCATCATAAAAGATAGCTTATTTCCATCTTAACATTGAAAGCCCTGTGAACGGAGCTTTCAATGATCTCTTAAAATCTTATTTCGGTTAAAGATTTAGATGAATTAATTTTTTAGTGGTGCAGATACCTCAACCACATCACCTACTTGATAGTGGTTTAATAAGATATTTGCCACAGAATATTCAGTTGCTTTATCTACTGCTTTTACTGTGATTTGATACTGGTCAGCTTGTGCAGCATCAAAGCTAAATTGTTGTGGTTGGCGCATCTCTTGCCCCGGTACTTGGACTCGCACCGAAATATATTCACCTGCTTCAGCCGTCGCAATGGTGTGACCGTCTTTGGCAGCTAAACTGAAGGTTTTGGTGTTAGCTTCAGCTTCAATCGCTGTAATTTTAAATTCACGCCAGCCAGCCCAACCGCCATTTTGTGCAGTCAAAGCTTCATATTTTGATTTTTCAACACCAATTAAAATGTCTGCCAATTGCATATACGCGGCTTTCCAAGCAGCAATCAGATCAGAGTCCATTGGCACATCTAATACTTCGCTGATTGAATGCAGAAGGTTTTCACCCACAATCGAGTATTGATCCGCTTGAATGTCTAAACTTACGTGTTTAGTGGTAATTCGCTCAATCGCTTTTGCCAAAACTGTAGGATTTTCAATATTTTCAGCATATGCCAAAACAGCAGCAGCTAAAGCACGTGGCTGACGACCAGTACTTTGATGATCCATGTTAAATGTATTTTTTAACTCGGGGTTGTTGTTCAGCATGCGATTATAGAAATAGGTCGTAAGGGCAACACCATTCTCACGCAGAACGGGAACAGTCGCTTTTACAAGTTCAATATGTTGTGGCGTCATGAGCTTCAACTTTGGCTTTATTAAAAGATATATTTAAAATACATCTTTTAGGGTCGAGCTGCAATATGACTTGCATAGAAAACCTTAAAATAATTATGGGATATTAAAATATCCCATAATGAAGTTAAAAATGATGAGTAAAGGGAGGGCTATTTTTTTCCAAATAATGAGCCCAGTAGACCGCGTACGATTTTTTGCCCAGTACTTCCGCCGAGGCTTCGTGCAGCACTTTTAGCAAACGTACCGACAATATCTTGGGTGAGTTTTTCGCGTTGTTTGGCTGCACGTTCTGCTTCTTTTAGTTGTTCACGGGCAAGGCGTTCTTGTTCTTTGGCTTGCTGTTTTGCGAAAGCTTCTTGCTCTTTAGCAATTTGCTTCGCGTAGGCCTCTTGTTCCTTAGCTTGTTGTTTTGCTAACGCTTCTTGTTCGGCTTGTTGTTGACGCTGAACGACTTTGTTTTGCAGTATTTCAAAAGCACTTTCTCGATCAAGTACTTGCTCATAAACACCTGCAACCACACTGTTTGTCATGAGCGTCTTGCGCTCTTCAAGCGTGATAGGTGTGAAAGATGAATATGGGGGCATGACCCAGCCGCGTTCAACCATTTGTGGCGTGCCTTTCTCATCTAGACAGCTAATTAGCGCTTCACCAACTGCCAACTCCGTAATGGCATCCTGTACTTTGAATGCAGGATTGGGTCTAAAAGTATCAGCTGCAGTTTTTACTGCTTTTTGATCTTTTGGTGTGAAGGCACGAAGTGCATGTTGAACACGGTTGCCCAGTTGTCCTAAAACACTTTCAGGTAAATCGAGCGGATTTTGGGTTACAAAATAAATACCTACTCCCTTAGAGCGGATTAAGCGTACCACTTGTTCGATCTTTTCTTGCAAAGCAGGGCTGGCATTGTCAAACAGTAAATGAGCTTCATCGAAGAAAAATACCAATTTCGGTTTATCCATATCACCGACTTCAGGTAATTGTTCAAACAGTTCGGAAAGCATCCACAGTAAGAAAGTCGCATAAAGCTTTGGTGTGTTCATTAATTTGTCGGCAGCGAGCAAATTAATATTGCCGTGTCCTTGTGCATCGGTTTGGATAAAATCCATGAGGTCTAATGCAGGCTCACCAAAAAATTGATCACCGCCTTGATCGGCCAGTGCTAGCAAATTACGTTGGATTGCACCCAAGCTGGCAGGAGAAAGATTGCCGTATTCTGCTTTAAAGTCAGCTGCATGCTCAGTCACATAAGTGATCATCGCCTTGAGGTCTTTAAAGTCGATCAGTAATAAACCTTGATCATCCGCGATGCGGAAAATCGCAGAAAGCACACCTTCTTGGGTGTCATTCAAATTCAGCATTCGGGCTAAAAGCAATGGACCAATTTCTGATACTGTAGTCCGAATCGGATGACCTTGTTCGCCAAATAAATCCCAAAAAACCACAGGTGATGCGCTAAATGGGATTGATTCAATATTGAGGCTCTTGATGCGTTCATCAAATTTTGAATTATTTTCACCTGCTTTGGCAAGGCTAGAGACATCACCTTTTGCATCGGCTAAAAATACCGGCACACCAATACGAGAAAAGCTCTCTGCCAAGACCTTTAAAGTGACTGTTTTGCCTGTTCCTGTTGCGCCGGCAATCAAGCCATGTCGGTTTGCCAGTTGCGAATGTAAAACAATCTCTTGGGATGTATCTGAGGTTTTTTTTGCGATGACAATTGGTGTGCCCATAATTATTCCTTTTTATTCGATCTTTTGTTGTTGCATTATTTTGAGTGCTTGTTGAATATCTTCTATCAAATCGTGAGGATGTTCCAGTCCTATACAAAAACGAACCAATATTCCTTCTTGTAAATGTGGATGTGCAAGCTCACGCATTTGATCAATTTGATAGAGCATTACTAAACTCACTGGGCCACCCCAGCTAAAACCTAATTTAAACAGGTGGAGAGCATCACAAAAATGGCGTATATCTTGAAGATTATATTTTTTATCAAAAATTACACTGATTAAACCTGCACTTAATTCTGATATGCAAACTTCCTTCCAAAAAGTATGACCTGCAGATTTTGGATTGGCAGGGTGTAACACTTGTGCAAACTCATTTTGCTTTTGAAGCCAGCTCAATAAAGTTAGCGCTGATTTAGATTGGTGCGTATAACGGAGTTCCATTGAAGATAGGCTGCGCTGAATCTGTGCAGTATCATCGCCTGATATTGAAATCCCTTGAATTGCATGCATACGAAATAGCTTGTGGTATAAATCCTTGGTTTTTGTAACGACACTCCCCATGAGAATGTCACCACCACCGCTTGGATATTTGGTGAGTGCATGGACGGTGATATCGACTGCTAAGTGTTCTGTACCAAAATCAAAAGCATTAAAAGCTAGACCCGCTCCCCAAGTATTATCAAGTGCGGTAAGGATCTTATGCGTTTGAGCTTTTTTGACCAGATTCGTTAAATCTGGAAATTCGAGTGTTACAGATCCTGCAGCTTCTAACCAAATTAACTTAGCTTTACCACTTGGTTTAAAGCTCTCAACATCAATTGGGTTATAGACCTTAACGGCAATACCATAACGTGATTCTAGGTTTCGCAAATGCTCCATATTTGGACCGTAAATATTGTCCGCGACCCAAACTTCATCACCATGTGCTAAAAAACAAGAATTCACCAAGTTGATTGCAGAGAGTCCGCTTGGTGCAAGGAGGCAGTATTCTCCGCCTTCTAATTGTGCAATATTGTCGCCTAGCGTAAACGTAGTGGGGGTGCCATGCGTTCCGTAACTATAGTCATAAGCATCGGTCCAATGGCGATTGAAAAGAGCATCGGTATTTTCAAAAATGATCGTTGATGCACGATAAATAGGGGGTTGAATACTATTTAAAAGTTGAGGTGCTTTTCTAGGGCTATGTATGAGTTGAGTTTGCGTATTTATTTTCACAATTTACCTGTATAAACCGTCATTTTATAACTAACAAAACATACTACTAAAAAACTGCATAGCTGTGCTTTGTGTAAAATTATTTAACAACCTATAGGTTGGCTTCATTTTTGCAACTGCTAGTGCAATATAAGAAAAGTTCGGGTTGGAAAATGAAGCCATTAAAAGTGCATTACTTTCAGCATATTGCTGGTGAAGGGTTCGGAAGTTGTTATGAATATTTAAAATCAATTGGAGCTCAAATTAGTGCTACGGAGTTTTTTGCATTACCTGTTGAGATGGCATTAGAAATCGAGGCGTTACCAGCAATTGAAGATATTGATTTACTAATCATCATGGGTGGAGCAATGAGTGTAAATGATGAGGCAAATTATCCATGGCTAAAAATAGAAAAAAGATGGATCCGTCGATATTTATCACTAGGCAAGCCTGCAATTGGTTTGTGTCTCGGAGGTCAGCTTATAGCCAATGCTTTGGGAGCAAGTGTACGTTTAAATGAACAACAAGAGTTAGGTTGGACTAAAGTCTTCAGAACTCAACATGGTTTATCAGATTACTTTGAAATACCTAAAGAATTGGAAATAATGCAATGGCACAGTGAGACTTTTGAGATTCCTAAAGGAGGCGTCAGATTGGCTGAAAATAATGTGTGTGCAAATCAAATGTACCAAATTGGAAAGAATGTGCTGGGTTTTCAGTTTCATCCAGAAATAACGCCGAAAGTTTTACAAATGTATATTGAGAATGAAGAGCATGAGAAGGTATTTTCCGGCGCTTATGTACAATCTTTAGATACCTTAAAACAAACAAAAAAAACGAGGTTCCAAAAAGGGAATGAATTGCTGATCGATGCAATTAATTATGTATTGGGGTTCGGGCAGGGTGTACAAAAGAAAGCCGCCAACGCTTAACCGTAAATTGAGAAAAAATGATAAATAGGTTTGCTTAACAGTTAAACAATCGTTATAATGGGCGACCCTTTGATATTAAGGGCTAAACAACGTTGATTGTTGTTTAGATCGTTACAGTCGTGGCATCGATCACGACCTTAGTGATTTTCACTGCCTCTGACACTTGCCTTGTTTTCGGACAGGGGGAGATGCGTCATGGGTGATTCTTTATATATTTGGCTTGGAGTTTACTGGTATGTCTAACCAGAGAATCCGTATCCGTTTGAAGTCTTTTGATCACCGTTTAATTGATCAATCTTCTCAAGAGATCGTAGAAACAGCAAAACGTACTGGCGCACAAGTTTGTGGTCCAATCCCGATGCCAACTCGCATCGAGCGTTTTAACGTTCTAACTTCACCGCACGTTAACAAAGACGCGCGTGATCAGTATGAAATCCGCACTTACAAGCGTTTGATCGACATCGTTCAACCTACAGACAAAACTGTAGATGCATTGATGAAATTAGATCTTGCAGCTGGTGTAGACGTTCAGATCGCATTGGGTTAAGGCTTTCGGTTAATTAACACTCTAAGTTAATTAAGCCGCTTTTTTAGAGGTTTATGCACATGGCTATTGGTTTAGTCGGTCGCAAGTGCGGTATGACACGTATCTTTACAGATGCTGGTGTTTCTGTACCTGTTACAGTGATTGAGGTTGATCCTAACCGCATCACTCAAATCAAAACGCTTGAAACTGATGGTTATCAAGCGATTCAAATCACTACTGGTGAACGTCGCGAATCTCGCGTTACTAATGCTCAGAAAGGTCACTTCGCTAAAGCGGGTGTTGCTGCTGGTCGTTTAGTTCAAGAGTTCCGTGTTACAGAAGCTGATCTTGAAGGTCGTGAAGTTGGCGGAACTATCGGTGTAGATTTGTTCACAGTGGGTCAAATCGTTGACGTAACTGGTCAGTCTAAAGGTAAAGGTTTCCAAGGTGGTGTTAAGCGTTGGAACTTCCGTACTCAAGACGCTACTCACGGTAACTCTGTTTCTCACCGTGTTCTAGGTTCTACAGGTCAAAACCAGACTCCTGGTCGCGTATTCAAAGGCAAAAAAATGGCTGGCCATTTAGGTGCTGAGCGCGTAACTACACAGGGTCTTGAAATCGTTGCTATCGATACAGAGCGTTCAGTTCTTGTAGTTAAAGGCGCGGTTCCTGGTGCTACCGGTGGTGACGTAACTGTTCGTCCTACTATCAAGGCTTGAGGGGAAATAACGTGAATTTAAATACTGTTTCCGGCTCTGCTGTTGAATTATCAGAAGTTGCGTTCGGTCGTGAATTCAATGAAGCTCTTGTACACCAAGTTGTTACGGCTTATTTAGCTGGTGGTCGTCAAGGTTCAAAAGCTCAGAAATCACGTGCAGACGTTTCTGGCGGTGGTAAAAAACCATTCCGTCAAAAAGGTACTGGTCGCGCTCGTGCTGGTTCTATTCGTAGCCCAATCTGGGTTGGCGGTGGTAAAACTTTTGCTGCTCGTCCACAAGACTGGTCTCAAAAAGTAAACCGTAAAATGTATCGCGGTGCTATGCAATGCATCCTAGCTGAACTTGTTCGTCAAGATCGCTTAGTTTTAGTTGAAGAGTTTGCTGTAGCTGCTCCAAAAACTAAAGAATTGCTTGCAAAACTTAACGACTTGAATGCTACTCGTGCATTAATCGTTACTGATGCTGTTGATGAGAACTTGTATCTAGCTGCTCGTAACCTTCCACACGTTGATGTGGTTGATGCTGCTGCTATCGATCCTGTTAGCTTGATCGCGTTCGATAAAGTTGTTATGTCTGTAGCTGCTGCTAAGAAAATTGAGGTAGAACTCGGATGAACAACGAACGTATCTATCAAGTCCTAAAAGGACCTGTATTCTCAGAAAAAGCACAAGTTTTAGGTGAAACTGCTGGTGTTCAAGTGTTTAAAGTTGCTATCGATGCAAACAAACTTGAAATCAAAAAAGCAGTTGAACAATTATTTGGTGTAGAAGTTGTTAAAGTTAACACGACTATCACTAAAGGTAAGACTAAACGCTTTGGTAAAACTATCGGACGTCGTTCTGATGTTAAAAAAGCATACGTCACCCTGAAAGCTGGCCAAGATGTAGAAATGGCTGACTTGGGCGATACCGCTGAAAGCACAGCGGAATAAGGACGAGAATTATGCCTATTCAAAAATGTAAGCCAACGTCTCCAGGACGTCGCTTTGTAGAGAAAGTCGTTCACGACCATCTTCACAAAGGTGCGCCTTATGCTCCGTTGGTAGAAGCTAAAAAACGTACTGGTGGTCGTAATAACAACGGTCACATTACTACACGTCACGTTGGTGGTGGTCACAAGCAACATTACCGTATTGTTGACTTTAAACGTAACAAAGATGGCATTCCTGCGACTGTAGAGCGTATCGAATACGATCCTAACCGTACTGCACACATTGCATTAGTTTTGTATGCTGACGGTGAGCGTCGTTATATCATTGCGCCTAAAGGTCTACGTGCTGGTGATAAAGTTCAATCTGGTAACGATGCTCCAATTCGTCCAGGTAACTGCTTACCACTTCGTAACATGCCTATCGGTTCTACTCTTCACAATATCGAGCTTAAAATCGGTAAAGGCGCTCAATTAGTGCGTTCTGCTGGTGCTTCTGCTCAGTTATTGGGTCGTGACGGTTCTTACGCAATTATTCGTCTACGTTCTGGCGAAATGCGTAAAGTACACGTTGAATGTCGCGCAGTTCTTGGTGAAGTTTCTAACCAAGAAAGCAACTTACGTTCACTAGGTAAAGCTGGTGCTTCACGCTGGCGTGGTGTTCGTCCTACCGTTCGTGGTATGGCGATGAACCCGGTAGATCACCCACATGGTGGTGGTGAAGGGCGTAACAAAGGTATTCAACCTGTAAGCCCATGGGGTCAAAAAGCTAAAGGGTACAAGACACGTACCAATAAGCGTACGACTAAGATGATCATTCGCGACCGTCGCGTTAAGTAACAAGTAAAGGAATCTGACAATGCCTCGTTCTCTGAAAAAAGGCCCATTCGTCGATGCGCACTTGTTCGCTAAGGTTGAAGCGGCTATCGCGGCTAATAACCGTAAGCCGATCAAAACTTGGTCGCGTCGTTCGATGATCCTCCCGGATTTTGTTGGTTTAACAATTTCTGTACACAATGGTCGTAACCATGTTCCGGTAATCGTATCTGAGCATATGGTTGGTCACAAGCTTGGTGAATTTGCGCCGACTCGTACTTACCGTGGTCACGGTGTTGACAAGAAATCTAAACGTTAATAGGTGCTATGATGGAAGTAACTGCTAAATTACGCGGTGCCGCTATCTCGGCACAAAAAGCTCGTTTGGTTGCAGACTTGATTCGCGGCAAATCTGTTGCGCACGCTCTTAACATCCTAAACTTCAGCAACAAAAAAGCTGCAGTTTTAGTTAAGAAAGCGTTGGAATCTGCGATTGCAAACGCTGAACATAATAACAGTTTAGATGTAGACGATCTTAAAGTTTCTACGATCTACGTTGATGAAGGCATGAGCCTTAAACGTATTTTGCCACGTGCTAAAGGCCGTGCAGATCGTATTACTAAGCGTACTTGTCACATCACCGTTAAGGTAGGGGTTTGATATGGGTCAGAAGGTTCATCCAATCGGTATCCGCCTAGGTGTTGTGAAACGTCATAACGCTAACTGGTATGCGAATCCGAAACAATACGCTGAATACTTGCTTAAAGATCTTCAAGTTCGTGAGTTTTTAAACAAAAAACTTAAGAATGCGATGGTGAGCAATATTCTTATCGAACGTCCAACAGGTGCTGCTAAAGTAACAATTAGCACTGCTCGTCCTGGTATCGTGATCGGTAAAAAAGGCGAAGACATTGAAAAATTACAGCGCGAACTTACCAATATTATGGGTGTTCCAGCGCAAGTAAGCATCAACGAAATTGATCGTCCAGATTTAGACGCTCGTCTAGTTGGTGAAGCAATTGCTTCTCAATTAGAAAAACGTGTAATGTTCCGTCGTGCTATGAAGCGTGCGGTTCAAAACACTATGCGTGCTGGTGCGAAAGGTATCAAAGTTGAAGTTTCTGGTCGTTTAGGCGGTGCAGAGATTGCACGTACTGAATGGTATCGTGAAGGTCGTGTACCTCTACATACTCTTCGTGCTGACATCGACTATTCAGCGGTTCGCGCAGAAACTACTTACGGTACGATCGGCGTTAAAGTTTGGATCTTCCGTGGTGAGATCTTGGGCGGCATGAAACAAGTCATGAACCCAGCTCCAGCTGAAGAACGTCCAGCTAAACGTGGTCGCGGTCGTGGTGAAGGTCAAGAGCGTCGTGGTCGTCGCAATGATCGTTCTGCTGAAAAAGGAGAATAATCCATGTTGCAACCTAAACGTACTAAATTCCGTAAAGTGCAAAAAGGCCGTAACACTGGTCTAGCACATCGCGGTAGCACAGTATCTTTTGGTACTATCGCACTTAAATCAGTTGAACGTGGTCGCATGACTGCGCGTCAAATTGAAGCAGCGCGTCGTACAATCAGCCGTCGTGTAAAACGTGGTGGTAAGATCTTTATCCGTGTATTCCCGGACAAACCAATTACTGAAAAACCATTAGAAGTTCGTATGGGTAAAGGTAAAGGTTCTGTGGAATATTGGGTTTGTGAAATCAAACCAGGTAAGATCCTGTACGAAATGGAAGGTGTGAACGAAGAATTAGCGCGTGAAGCATTTACGCTTGCTGCTGCTAAACTTCCGTTTAAAACCACTATCGTGACTCGGACGGTAATGTAATGAAAACTAAAGATCTACGTGAAAAGTCGGTAGAAGAATTGACAGCTTTGCTTGATGAGCAACAGTTGAACCAATTCCGTCTTCGCATGGCTAAAGCAACTGGTCAATTGGGTAAATCGCACGAAGTGCAATTAACTCGTAAAACTATTGCTCGCATCAAGACCCTCCTTACCGAAAAACAGGGGAACGCACAATGAGTGAGCAAACAGTTCGCACGTTAACAGGCAAAGTAGTAAGCGACAAGATGGACAAGTCTATCGTTGTTCTTATCGAACGCCGCGTTCAACACCCGTTGTATGGCAAATCAATCCGCCGTTCAACAAAATTACACGCTCATGATGAGAACAACACTGCTAAAACTGGCGATGTTGTAACTATCAAAGAAAGCCGCCCAATTTCTAAAACTAAGTCTTGGACTTTAGTTGAAGTTGTTGAAGCAGCTGCTGAGTAAATAACGTTCTTGTTGCATCATCGGTCAATTTCGAGTACTCTTTGAGCCTTTCGAAATTGTGACCGGTGATGCTCGGTTTTGGAGTAGGGCAATGATTCAGACCGAAACTATGCTCGACGTAGCAGACAACAGTGGTGCTCGCCGCGTACAATGTATTAAAGTACTTGGTGGTTCACATCGTCGTTATGCTTCAGTTGGCGACATTATTAAAGTTACTGTAAAAGAAGCAATTCCACGTGGCCGTGTTAAAAAAGGCGACGTAATGAATGCAGTAGTTGTACGTACAAAATTCGGTATCCGTCGTCCAGATGGTTCTGTTATTCGTTTCGATGATAACGCTGCTGTTATTTTGAACAACAACAAAGCTCCGATTGCTACTCGTATTTTCGGACCAGTGACTCGTGAACTTCGTACTGAACAGTTCATGAAAATCATTTCATTGGCTCCTGAAGTTCTATAATAGAGGCAATCATGGCTAAGATTAAAAAAGGCGATCAAGTAATCGTGATCGCAGGTAAAGAAAAAGGCAAACAAGGTACTGTTTTGTCTGTTTCTAATGACCGAGTTAAGGTTGAAGGTCTTAACTTAGTTAAGAAGCATCAAAAGCCTAACCGTGCAACAGGTGCTGAAGGCGCTATCGTTACACAAGAAGCTTTGCTTCATATCTCTAACGTGGCAATTTTTAATGCTACAACCCAAAAGGCTGACCGTGTTGGTTACCAAGTGATTGATGGCGTGAAAACTCGCGTTTACAAATCAAATGGTGAATCAGTGGCGGTAGCGAAGTAATAGGTTGAAATAGGCAATGGCCAGACTTAAAGCGCGTTACAACGACGAACTTAAAGCTCAATTACAAGAACAATTGGGCGTTAAGAATGTGATGGAGATCCCTCGCATCACTAAAATCACGATCAATATGGGTGTTGGTGCAGCAGCTGCTGACAAAAAACTCCTTGATGGTGCTCTTTCTGATATGCAAGCTATCGCTGGTCAAAAACCAGTTCTTACGTTAGCTCGTAAATCTATCGCTGGTTTCAAAATCCGTGATGGTTGGCCGATTGGTTGTAAAGTTACTTTACGCGGCGAACGCATGTACGAATTCTTAGACCGTTTGATCTCTATCGCGATCCCTCGTATCCGTGACTTCCGTGGTTTCTCTGCGAAATCATTTGACGGTCGTGGTAACTACTCTATGGGTCTTAAAGAACAGATCATGTTCCCTGAGATCGATTTTGATAAGATTGACCGTATTCGTGGTATGGATATTACCATCACTACGACTGCTCGCACCGATGACGAAGGCCGTGCGCTTATGCGTGCATTCGGCTTCCCGTTCAAATAAGAGGTCGATATGGCTAAGAAAGGTATGATTAATCGCGAATTGAAACGCGAAGCTACTGTTGCTAAATACGCTGCAAAACGTGCTGAATTAAAAGCTGTTATTGCAAACGTAAATGCAAGCGACGAAGAGCGTTTCGAAGCGATGATGAAGTTACAAGCATTACCACGTAATGCATCTCCAGTACGTCTTCGTAACCGTTGTGGTTTAACTGGTCGTCCTCATGGTTACTTCCGTAAGTTCGGTTTAAGCCGTAACAAATTACGTGACACAGTAATGCAAGGTGATGTACCGGGCGTTGTTAAGGCAAGCTGGTAAGGAGCACTATAAATGAGTATGCAAGATACCGTTGCCGACATGTTAACACGTGTTCGTAACGCACAAATGGCGAAGAAACAAACTGTTTCTATGCCAAACTCAAAGTTAAAAGTTGCGATTGCTAACGTTCTTCAACAAGAAGGTTATATCGCTGACGTAGCTGTTGCGGATGCTGAAGGCAAACCAACACTTACTTTGACTTTAAAATATTTCGAAGGCAAACCAGTTATTGAAACTGTGAAGCGCGTTAGCCGTCCAGGTTTACGTCAATATCGCGGTAAAGATAACCTTCCAAGCGTTAAGCAAGGTTTAGGTATTGCAATTGTTTCTACAAGCAAAGGCATCATGACTGATCGCGCTGCACGTGCTGCAGGTATCGGTGGTGAAGTTATTGCTTTTGTTTCTTAATAGGTGATTCCTCATGTCTCGTGTGGCTAAAGCCCCAGTAACTGTACCTAACGGTGTAACAGTTACTCAGAACGGCCGGCAGGTCGAAGTGAAAGGCAGCAAAGGTACTTTGTCTTTCAACCTGCATGCGCTGGTCGAGCTAAAACAGGAAGACGGTATTCTAGCTGTTGCTCCTAAAGCTGAATCTAAAGATGCTTGGATGCAAGCTGGTACTGCTCGCGCTGTGCTTAACAACCTTGTTAAAGGTGTTAGCGAAGGTTTCGAACGTAAGTTACAACTTATCGGTGTTGGTTATAAAGCTGCGGTTAAAGGGAACACAGTTCACCTTAACCTAGGTTTCTCTCACCCGATCGATTACAACCTTCCTGAAGGTGTAACTGCTGAAACTCCTACAGCTACTGAAATCGTGCTTAAATCTGCTGATAAAGCAGCTTTAGGTCAAGTTGCTGCAGATATCCGTGGTTACCGTCCACCAGAGCCATATAAAGGTAAAGGTGTTCGTTATTCTGATGAAGTTGTACTTCGTAAAGAAGCTAAGAAGAAATAAGGCGCGAGGTTCTTATGAACGAAAAGAAACAAACCCGTTTGCGTCGTGCGAAAAGCACACGCTTGCACATCCGTGCATTGGGTGCGACTCGTTTGTGTGTAAACCGCACTCCGCGTCACATCTATGCTCAAGTAATCTCAGCAGATGGTGGCAAAGTATTAGCGCAAGCTTCTACTTTAGATGCTACGTTACGTAGTGGTACTACAGGTAACGTTGAAGCAGCTACTAAAGTTGGTGCTTTAATCGCTGAACGTGCTAAAGCAGCTGGCGTAACTAAAGTTGCATTTGACCGTTCTGGTTTCAAATATCATGGTCGTATCAAAGCCTTGGCTGATGCTGCTCGTGAAAACGGCTTGGAGTTCTAATCATGGCTAAAGTTGAACAAAACGAAGGTCTTGTTGAAAAGCTGGTTGCCGTTGATCGTGTAGCCAAAGTTGTTAAGGGTGGTCGTATCTTCTCTTTCACAGCATTAACTGTTGTGGGTGATGGTAATGGTCGCGTAGGTTTTGGTCGTGGTAAAGCTCGTGAAGTTCCAGCTGCTATTTCTAAAGCACTTGAAGCTGCTCGTCGCAACATGATTACTGTTGAACTTGTTGATGGTACTGTTCAGCACCCTATCAACGCTCGTCACGGTGCTAGCCGTGTTTACATGCAACCTGCTTCTGAAGGTACTGGTGTAATTGCTGGTGGCGCTATGCGTGCTGTTTTAGAAGCTGTTGGTGTACGTAACGTATTAACTAAATGTTATGGTTCTACTAACGCTGCGAACGTAGTAAACGCGACTTTTAATGGTCTGCGTGATATGACTTCTCCTGAGAAAGTTGCTGCGAAACGTGGTCTTTCAGTAGCACAAATTCAAGGGTAATCAATCATGAAAACGATTAAAGTTACCCAGACTAAATCTGCATCGCATCGCTTGAAAAATCACAAGCTTAGCCTTAAAGGTTTAGGTCTGCGTCGTATTGGTCACACTGTAGAAGTTCAAGATACTCCTTCTAACCGTGGTATGATCAATCAAGTTTACTATATGGTTAGTGTAGAGGAATAAGCCATGACTCTGCGTTTAAATACAATTGCACCTGCAGAAGGTGCTAAGCGTGAAAACCTTCGTTTAGGCCGTGGTATTGGTTCTGGCGTTGGTAAGACTGGTGGCCGTGGTGTCAAAGGTCAAAACTCACGTAAGAGCGGTGGTACTCGTCCAGGTTTCGAGGGTGGTCAAACTGCATTATATCGTCGTCTACCTAAGTTCGGTTTTACTAGCCAATTGGCTTTGAAAACTGCTGAAGTACGTTTGTCTGAACTTAACAAAGTTGAAGGCGATATCGTGTCTCTTGAAACTTTAAAAGCAGCGAACGTTGTACGTAAAGATATGATTCGTGCTCGTATCGTTCTTTCTGGTGAAATCACTCGTGCATTCACTGTTCAAGGTGTTGCATTGACTAAAGGCGCTAAAGCTGCTGTTGAAGCTGCTGGCGGTAAAGTCGAGGAGTAATCGCGAGTGTCTATGTCTCCTAGTTCTACAGGTCATGTTCACATGATGAAAGGTCAACCATTTCACGTTAAATATCGTGAAATTATACGCCGATTAATGTTTTTAATTGGTGCTTTGGTGGTCTTTCGACTAGGAGCGCATATTCCGCTGCCAGGTATTGATAATGTCGCTTTAGAACGTTTCTTTAATGCAAACCAGGGTACTTTCCTTGGTTTGTTTAATATGTTCTCAGGCGGGGCATTGGAACGAATGTCCATTCTTGCGTTGGGGATCATGCCGTATATCTCTGCATCGATTATTGTGCAGTTAATGTCAACGGTTGTTCCTTCGCTGGAAGCATTGAAAAAAGAAGGCGAGCAGGGCAAGCGTAAGATTAACCAATATACGCGTTACGGCACATTATTCCTTGCAATTGTACAAGGTATTGGTATGTGTGCGGGTCTGATCAGTCAAGGGATTACCTTTACTTCAGGTTTAGCATTCTATATTCCTGCATTAACGTCTTTAGTTGCAGGTACCATGTTCTTAATGTGGTTGGGAGAGCAAATTACCGAGCGTGGTGTTGGTAATGGGATCTCTATGATCATCTTTGCAGGTATTGTTGCTGGTTTACCAAGTATGGTTGTGCAATCATTTACCCTTGTGGAAAATGGTCAATCAAGTTTAATTGGTATTGCTATATTTGGCTTATTGTCTTTAGCTGTTTTAGCTGCGATTGTGTTTATTGAAAAAGCACAACGTCGTATACCTGTTAACTATGCTCAAAAGCAGCAAGGTCGCCGAGTATTTACTGCACAGCAGACTCACTTACCATTAAAAATAAATATGGCGGGTGTAATTCCAGCAATTTTCGCAAGTTCGTTATTGCTGTTTCCTGCAAGTTTAGGTCAATGGTTAGGTAGTTCTGATCCTAATGCAGGGATCGTTAAGCGTACACTACAAGATTTGGCATTAGTTTTATCGCCTGGACAACCATTATATTTGGTGCTATTCGGTGCGCTTATTATTTTCTTCTGTTATTTTTATACGGCACTAGTTTTCAGTCCTAAAGAAGTATCAGAAAACTTAAAGCGTAGTGGAGCTTATGTACCTGGTATCCGCCCAGGTGAGCAAACTGCTCGTTATTTAGATCATATTCTTAGTCGTTTAACATTTATCGGTTCGATTTATATCACTGTTGTATGTTTAATGCCGATGGTGCTTCAAAGTTCTTTCGGTATTCCATTCCATTTGGGTGGTACATCGCTGTTGATCGTGGTTGTTGTAGTTATGGACTTTATGGCTCAGCTACAGGCACACCTCACATCGCGCCAATATGATAATCAAACACTAATGAGTAAAACGACTGCTCATCCTAAGGGATAAGCGCACTTAGAGGTTTCATCATGAAAGTTCAAGCTTCTGTAAAGAAAATTTGTGGTAGCTGTAAAGTTATCCGTCGTAATGGGGTAATCCGCGTGATTTGTAGCGCTGAACCTCGTCATAAGCAGCGTCAAGGTTAATCTGATCAAGACCTGTTGATTTCAGTAGGCTAATTAGGTTATTATCCGCCCCTCAAAGATTTTGTGGGGCGGTTGATTATCTCTACTGCCTTTTTGGAGAAAGTGAATGGCTCGTATTGCCGGTGTAAACATTCCGGATAACAAGCATGCTGTTATCTCTCTTACGTATATCTTTGGTATTGGTCGCCATACTGCTAAGCAAATCTTAGCTGCAACTGGTATTGCACCAACTACTAAGATCCGTGAATTAGATGACGCTCAGCTTGATGCGATTCGTGCAGAAGTTGCTAAGGTTCCGACCGAAGGTGACTTACGTCGCGAAATTTCCATGAACATTAAACGTTTAATGGATTTAGGCTGCTACCGCGGTCTTCGTCATCGTCGCAGCTTGCCTGTCCGCGGACAACGCACCAAAACTAACGCACGTACCCGTAAAGGTCCGCGCAAACCTATTAAGAAATAAGATTTCTGGAAGCTAAAAGATGGCTAAAGATACTCGCACACGCAAGAAGGTCACTCGTACCGTCTCTGAAGGTGTTGCACACATTCACGCTTCTTTTAATAACACCATTGTGACTATTACCGATCGTCAAGGTAATGCACTGGCTTGGGCCACTTCAGGTGGACAAGGCTTCCGTGGATCACGTAAATCAACTCCGTTTGCTGCTCAGGTAGCTGCTGAAGTTGCTGGTAAAGCTGCTTTAGATTACGGTTTGAAAAACTTGGACGTCCTTGTTAAAGGTCCTGGTCCAGGTCGTGAATCTGCGGTTCGTGCTTTAGGTGCAGTGGGTTATAAAATTAATAGCATTACCGATGTGACTCCAATTCCTCACAACGGTTGCCGTCCACCTAAAAAACGTCGCGTGTAAGGAGAAACATTCATGGCTCGTTATATTGGTCCAAAATGCAAACTCTCTCGCCGCGAAGGGACAGACCTGCAACTTAAATCAGGCGTTAAACCGTTTGATGTTAAGACAAAAAAACATGCTAAAGCTCCTGGCCAACATGGTGGAGCTCGTGGTGGTAAACAATCAGAGTACTCACTACAATTACGTGAAAAACAAAAAGTACGTCGTATGTACGGTGTTTTAGAACGTCAATTTAGTAACTACTATAAAGAAGCTGCTCGTGTTAAAGGCGCAACAGGTGAAAACTTGTTGAAATTGCTTGAAAGCCGTTTAGATAACGTTGTTTATCGTATGGGCTTTGGTTCTACACGTGCAGAAGCTCGTCAGCTTGTATCTCACCGTTCAATCACTTTAAATGGTCGTCGTGTTAACATCGCGTCAATCCAAGTTAAAGCTGGTGACGTGATTGCAGTACACGAAGGCGCTAAACAACAATTACGTATTAAAAACGCAATTGAATTGGCTGCTCAACGTGGAACTCCTTCTTGGATGGAAGTTGACCATTCTAAATTAGAAGGTACATTCAAATCTGCACCTGATCGTTCTGATTTACCTGCTGAAATCAACGAAAGCTTGATTGTTGAATTGTATTCTAAATAATCCTTGAGGTAGCAATAATGACGCGTACTGCAAACGAGTTTCTAACTCCGCAAGCGATCAAGGTCGAAGCGGCAAGCGGGACCTCGGCAAAAGTGATTCTAGAACCTTTAGAGCGTGGCTTTGGTCATACTCTAGGTAATGCTTTACGTCGCATTCTTTTATCATCTTTACCTGGCGCTGCTGTGGTTGAAGTTGAGATTGAAGGCGTCGAGCACGAGTACAGTACTTTAGAAGGCTTGCAGCAGGACATCGTCGAGCTCTTGCTGAACCTTAAAGGATTGTCTATTAAGCTGTTCGATCAAAATGAAGCATATTTGACATTAGAGAAACAAGGACCTGGCGATGTAACTGCCGCTGATCTTCGTTTACCTCACAATGTCGAAGTGGTTAACCCTGAACATTTGATCGGCACGTTAAGTGCTTCAGGCTCATTGAAAATGCGCTTGAAAGTTGTTCAAGGTCGTGGTTATGAGACTTCTGATTCTCGCTTCCCAGAAGGTGAAACTCGCCCAGTGGGACGTTTACAATTAGATGCGTCTTATAGCCCGATTAAACGTGTTTCTTACACAGTTGAAAATGCTCGTGTAGAACAACGTACAGACCTTGACAAGTTGGTCATTGATCTTGAAACAAACGGGACTGTTGATCCTGAAGAAGCGATCCGTAAAGCGGCAACAATCTTGCAACAACAAATTGCAATCTTTGTTGATCTTCAGAAAGATCAAGCTCCAGTTGCTCAAGAACCTCGTGAAGAAGTTGACCCAATCTTGCTTCGTCCAGTAGATGATCTAGAGCTTACTGTTCGTTCTGCTAACTGTTTGAAAGCAGAAAATATTTACTACATTGGTGATCTTGTTCAACGTACTGAGGTTGAGTTGTTAAAAACTCCTAACTTAGGTAAAAAATCGTTGACTGAGATCAAAGATGTTCTGGCTTCAAAAGGCTTACAACTCGGCATGCGTTTAGAAAACTGGCCACCAGCTAGTTTACGTATGGACGATCGTTTTGCCTATCGTAGTCGTTAATTAAGTAGGACTATCACCATGCGTCATCGTAATAGTGGTGTGAAATTAGGCCGTACAAGCAGTCATCGTAAAGCGATGTTCCAAAACATGGCTAATTCTTTGTTTGAACACGAGTTGATCAAAACAACTGTGCCTAAAGCAAAAGAGTTACGTCGTGTAGCTGAGCCTTTAATCACTTTAGCTAAAGTCGATACAGTAGCAAACCGTCGTTTAGCGTTTGCTCGTACTCGTTCAGCAGCAACTGTTGGTAAATTATTTACCGTTCTTGGCCCTCGTTACAAAGAACGTAACGGCGGTTATCTACGTGTTCTTAAAGCGGGCTTCCGTGCAGGTGATGCTGCACCGATGGCTTACGTTGAGCTAGTAGATCGCGAAGTTAAATAATTTCGTGTAGAACATCGCAAGTTGTTCAAAAAAGGTCGGTTGAATAAACCGGCCTTTTTTTGTCTAACAATTGGCATTACTTGACCTCAATTGATATGTTTTTTGCAACTTTTAGTCAAACTTGACATTGTGTATTGTCAAAAATATGTTTTAATAAAAATGTTCTTATAAAAAGGTTAATAAAAGAAATGGATAAGCAAGTCGATATTCTTATTGTTGGTGCTGGTATCTCTGGAATTGGAATTGCAGCACATTTAATTAAAAATAATCCGAACCGTAAATTTGAAATACTCGAACGTCGTAAAAGTTTCGGTGGAACGTGGGATTTGTTTAAATACCCAGGTATTCGCTCCGACTCAGATATGTCTACTTTTGGCTACAATTTTAAGCCGTGGCGTAAAGCGAATGTGCTTGCAGATGGCGCTTCGATTAAAGGTTACTTGGGCGAAGTTGTTAGTGAGTACAATATTAAAGAAAAAATTCATTTTGAACATCGTGTACTTTCAGCGAATTACGATACTTCAATTAAAAAATGGATTGTAGAAATCCAAGATCAAAATGAAAAGAAACAAACTTGGCAAGCTAATTTCGTCTTAGGATGTACAGGCTATTATAACTACGATCAAGGTTTCCAACCTGATTTTCCAAATCAAGATAAATTTAAAGGTCAATTGATTCATCCACAATTTTGGCCTGAAAATTTAGATTATACCGGTAAGAAAGTAGTTATCATTGGTAGTGGAGCAACTGCAATCACTTTAGTACCAGCAATGGCAAAAGGTGGGGCTGGGCATGTAACAATGTTACAACGTTCACCAACGTATATTGCTTCAATTCCTTCGATTGATTTTGTTTATGACAAAACACGTAAATTTATGACAGAGGACATGGCATATAAGTTCACGCGTGCTCGTAATATCGGAATGCAACGTGCGATTTTTGCTTTGTCAAAAAAACAACCTCAATTGGTTCGCAAGTTACTTCTTAAATCTATTGAAATGCAGTTGAAAGGTAAAGTGGATATGAAGCACTTTACCCCAAGTTACAATCCTTGGGATCAACGTTTATGTGTAGTGCCAGACGGTGATTTATTCAAAATTTTACGTAGTGGTAAAGCAAGTGTTGAAACAGATCATATTGAATCCTTCACTGAAAATGGTATTCAATTAAAATCTGGTAAACACTTAGATGCAGATATCATTGTTTCTGCAACTGGTCTAGAAATTCAAATTATGGGCGGTATCAAAGCGACTGTTGATGGTCAGCCGATCAAGACTAGCGAACATATGCTTTATAATGGTGTGATGGTAAGTGATGTACCAAATATGGCGATGGTTATTGGTTATGTGAACGCGTCATGGACCTTAAAAGTAGATGTCGTTGCTGATTATATTTGCCGTTTATTCAAATATATGGATCAGAACGGTTATGATGAAGTTGTCGCACCAACTGACCATTCTGCAATGCTCGATGAAACAGTTATGGGTGAAATGTCATCAGGTTATATCGCGCGAGCGGCTGATCAACTTCCAAAACAAGGTACTAAGGCACCTTGGATGGCAACGCATAACTATTTAGCTGATCGTAAAGATCTCAAAAATGCGACTTTTAACGATGGTATTTTAAAATTTTCGAAGGCTCCCGCACAGTCTGTAAAAAAGCCTAAATTAGTATCTTAATGAATAGCTATTAAAATAAAAAAGGAAGCGAAAGCTTCCTTTTTCTATTTATAAAGAACGTGATATGAGTTCTTTCATGATTTCATTGGTGCCTGCATATATACGATTTGCACGGTTATCAATATATGCGCGTGCAATAGGGTATTCAAGCATGAAGCCATAGCCACCATGTAACTGCAAGCATTCATCGACGACTTTAGAGAACATATCAGAAATTTTATATTTTGCAGCTGCGGCCGCATCTACACCTAACGTACCCTCAAGTTGTAATTCCATACAACGATCTAAATAAGAACGACAGAAGTCTATTTCAGTTCGAAGTTCTGCTAGCTTAAAACGTGTATTTTGAAATGCACCAATTGGCTTGCCAAATGCTTTACGATCTTTTGTATATTGTACTGTGTGCGCAAAGGCAGCTTCTGCACCTGCTTGGCAGATAATCGCAACAAGCATACGTTCCCATGCGAGTTCTTTCATAAGCATGATGAAGCCCATGCCTTCCATACCAATTAAATTTTCCTTTGGTACACGAACATTATCAAAGAACAATTCGCAAGTATCTTGTCCTTTCATACCAATTTTATTGAGTGGTTTACCTTTGGTGAATCCTGCTCGATCAGCTTCGACAATGATAAGCGATAAGTTGGCTGAACCTTTATCACTATTACCTGTCTTGCACACAACAATCGCCATGTCACATAGATAACCATTGGTAATAAAAATTTTAGAACCATTGATGACATATTCATCGCCATCTAAAACTGCAGAAGTTCGTACAGCTTGTAAGTCTGAACCTGTACCAGGCTCCGTCATCGCAATGGCAGTGACAACTTCGCCAGAAGCCATTTTAGGGAGCCATTTTTTCTTCTGCTCTTCGTTGGCAAAATTATTCAGGTAGTTCGCAACAATATCCGAATGCAATGAAAAACCAGTTGATGAATCCATTGCATAAGCTTGTTCTTCAATGAGGATCATACTGTAGAGTCGATCTACACCATATCCACCATATTCTTCAGGCATTGTGGTACACAATAGACCCATTTCACCCGCTTTATTCCATAAGTCACGATCTACATGTTGTTGTTCTTCGTATTTGGCAATATTTGGAACGACTTCTTTTTCATAGAATTTTCGGACAGTATCACGAAAGGCTTCATGTTCTGCATTGAATAATTTTCGAGGCAACATATTAGGAATTGGTCGAATTGCGCCTGATTGCATATTTATATTTCCATAAGTGTTATTAGAATAGCCACAACATAAGAGAGCCTGAACATTGGTGCAATGTGTTGAATGCTCAAAACACAAGAAATGCTGATGAATTTGGTCAATTGATATTTTTAAAACACAAAGCTCATGGCTTCAGTTAAAATGGAATGAACACAGATTAGGGGATAAAAATGTACGATGAATTAACGCTTGAAGAGCGTAAAGTTATCTATCGCGCACGTCGTGGGTTAAAAGAAATTGACGTGTATTTTGATCCTTATGTAAAGCAATACTATTTGCAAGCTGAACCTGAAGAGAAAGCAATGTTTGCTGAATTGGTTGAGCAAGAAGATCCTGATTTATTGGATTGGTTTATGGAGGTTTCTGAACCACCTCGACCTGAATTGCGCCAATTTATTCAAAAATTAAAAGATTATGTCCATAATCCATGAGCGTTATTCACTGAAACACAGCCTTTATTCAGCTGTGTTTCACGCTTTCTTTATGTTCATCATGAGTATTACTTTATTAATCAGTATTGAGCTCATTTATGCTTTAAGCAGTATTATATTTATACTGATTATCTGGTGGGGTTTTAGAAAAAAACCACAATTAAGTGAATTACAAAAACTAGACAAAGATTTATGGTCGATTCAAATGACTTCAAATCCAAAAATATACCAAGCAAAACTGACTCGAGTTTTTCATTTTCATTACTTCGTTGTACTCAGTTTTAACGAAAAGAAATTAGATTCTTTGGTGATTTGGAGAGATCAAATAGATGAAAAACAATGGAAAAGCTTGATTACTCATGCAAATTTTGGCTAATTGTTAGACAAAAAGTTCTTTATTTTAAAATTTAAAACATGATAAAAAACAATTATTTAAAAACGTATAGTATGGACAAAAAATGAATTGTTTGACGAAAATGAAAGAAAATCAAATTGTTAGACAAAAATGCGATGAAATCTAAATTTCTAAAGTACATTAAATATACCAACAGCTAATGAGGAATTTCAAAATGAGCGAAATTCATATGTGGTTGTTTCTAGTGGTTGCTGCTGTTATGGCAATTATAATTGGAAGACTAGGAACTGTGCTGAAGGAACGAATTGAACACCACAACAACGAACGAAATAAACTCTCTTGAGTTTACCATTTAATAAGTAGCATGTGCCGAACCGTCGCAATGCTACTTTTTTTTGCCCAAAATTTTAACAATTCAAAAAATAAGTCAATTATTTCAATTCAGATCAATGACAGACTAATTGTTAATGAAGTGCATTGCTGCACTTTTATTCAGCGATTGCATCTGATATTTTAAATCGCAAGGATGACAAAATTATAAAATTGAGGACAGGAAGTATGTCTAAATTAAAGACTCAAGGTCTTTTCACGGCAATTGCGGTTGTAGCAGCTACAACTTTATCTGGATGTTCATACGTAATCAAAACTGGTGCGAATGCATCACTTGCGTTTAGTGAAAAACACATCTTACCGCCAGTACTCTCAATGGGTGATGTGGATATGGTGTGTAATCAGGGCACAGCTTTGACTCCTGTGATTATGGCGACTAAAGATATGGGTGCTGATCCGACCCGTATGGCAGTTCTTTTATATTCAGCTTCAGGGATGTGCGCAGAAAATCGTGCCTTAGATGCAGAATTAAGATACCTAAGAGCATCAAAAGCAGGTCAAGTGACAGAAGCACAAGATGCGCGTATTGAACAAAAGCGCTGGGCTGCTGTTGCTGCCGAACGTCAATATACGGGTTATCAATTGTTTGCGGAGCGTTGGCAGTCTAAATATAAATATAATTTAGGTGACTCATGTCCAACTATGCGTCGTAATCTTGACCAAACAGTATATCTGTTAGGGATGTTAAGTGGCTTACAAGCAATGACCAATGATATTGCTTCTGGTGGTCAAGTGCATGTTCCTAAAGATATCGCAGCAATTGTTGAACGTGGCATGGTCTGCCTTGATAACAACAAGTTTTGGGGTGTACCGAATGCTACTCGAGCAGTGATTTGGACATTATTACCTGGAGCTGATGCAGGCAAACCAGATCCATACCAAACGCTTAAACAATCTATGCAAATTGGTGAGCAAAAAGGAGTACGCTTATCGCATGCCTTGTATGCTGTTGCAGCACAAGCCAGTGGTGACGATGCAAAAATACGTGATGCATTACGTTCTTATGCCGCTTCACGTGCTGAAGAAGTTCCTGTAAATCCAGAGTTTAAGTTATTGGATAATATGGCAGGACAAATGATACAAGCGATCTCAGACCGTTATTGGACGGAGAATACAGGTGTCCGAACTGAAGCAGATGGAATGTCGAGCTTCTGGGATGATCAAGCGACCAATGAAGCCGATGATCTTTTCGAGAACACATTAGGCGAATAAGATTTTTTAATTTTGTTCAAAATTAAAAATGGAGTTATTCAAGAAAAAGAGCTTTAAGCTCTTTTTCTTTTAGGAATACGAAAGATGAAAGATACTATCCTGATTCGAAAAATACTGTTTATTGCATGCTGTATCAGTATTGCTGCTAGTTTGCAGATTTTTCAGGAGTATTTTTTCTATTGGCGTCCTGTATTGGATGAAGAAATTTGGCGAGTATGGACAGCTCACTATGTACATGTGGGATGGATACACTATGCATTGAATATGGTGGGTTTAGCCTGCCTACCATTCATCTTCCCATATGTCAAAATTAGGTACATGTTGTACTTGTTGATCGCACTCCCGCCATTAATTAGTTTAAGTTTTTTTTATGTTTATCCTCGCGTTGAAGCTTATGCAGGTCTATCAGGGGTGCTACATGGTATGTATATGGCTTTGGCAGTTTATTTTTTTAAATTTGAAAAAGAACGTAAATTCTCGCTGCTTGTATTAGCTTTAATCACGGGCAAAATTTTGTGGGAAAATATCTTTGGTTCTCTCGATACTGCGCAAATGATTGGTAGCCCAGTATTGGTTGAAGCACATTTAACAGGTGCAATATGGGGGGCATTACTCAGCATGCTCTTTTTAATTTATCAGCATATCTCCGTGAAGGACACACACATCTCTTAATTCCTCTGATGCTTAATTATCACTTATTTTAATGTGTGATCAGATTCAAATCTTTTGCATTTATTTTTTTAAGGTCATATTTGTTTAAAAAAAGAAATACAGTATGGTATAGCCTACTGATTTAGTTGGTTTTTATCTCGCTCTTAAGAGGTGAATTGATGAAAATTGGCATAAATTTAAAAAAAATGGAAAAGTCAGTCATTCTTTTTTTAAAAAAAATCAGTCAGATTCATGTGATAAAAGTGGTAAGGAAATTAGGTAAAGGATTTTGCCTAAGCCCGAATTAGAAAAGATGAGCTGTACAGGCAATGTATAGCAGTATTAAATAATGGAATAACAATGCAAGAGCCTTCTAAAAAGAGATCTGGGTTAGGTCTACTTAGTTATATATGGACTGAGTGGATATCTGCGTTTACGATTTTGCTTCTACTGTTACTGACGCTCATCATCGGGACAGGAGAAATGATTCACGGGCAGATGTTACGTATAGGTGAAAGTCTATACGGTGACGAAAAAATTGGTATGCAGTATTCATTCTTGCGTGCCGAACCTGAAAAGCCAGTCTGTGATCGAAATCCAAATATTGACCTTTTGGTTCAAAACCAAATGCAAGCCAATGCAAAAGATGAATTTGCAGATATCTTTGGTACAACGTCTGAAGAAGATGTTCGTGCCTCTGTATTGGCTGGTCAACAGTTATGTGAAGAAAAATATGCCTTCTACGATAAGTCAATTCAGTATTTAGAAGATAACCCTTCAATACGAACTTACCGAACCATGGAAACAACTTTCTTTGGTATTTTCCAATTTGGTACTGAAAATAAGGCAGTTCTATTGATTATCATGGTGGTACTTGCAGCGATCACTGCAACACTTAAAATCCACCACATTGGTCTACGCGGTCCAAGTTCTGTTTTAGATTATCGGGTTTACGCTGTCGCAATGATACTTGCGAACAGTTTCTTAACCAATTCAGCGATCAGTCAGTATAGATCTGTATTGAACTCTGGTGTTCCGCCAACCAGTGAGATGACAATCATCTATTGGTTATGGATAATCTTGTTCAGTACACTGACATTAATTAGTTTGTACCAATTGTTCCGTGTACCAGAAAATGCGAAGCCAGGTGGTACGATTGGCATGGCATTATTGTCAGTCCCACTTTATGCCTATATGGCGATCACAACAGGATTTAACTTTACCTTTGTGATGGACTATCCAATGGGTCAAGGGATTTATTTAGGGCAGCTGGTTGAGTTCTCTACCATTTTCCTTAATTTATCACTGTTCATTTGGGCAGGTATGCTGCTAAAGCAGACCTTGATTGTTGATAAATTCCTAAACATTTTACGTCCATGGAATCTAGCGCCTGAAACGCTTACCTGGTTAATCTTACTTGCTGCTGCATTACCTACAGCTTATACAGGTGCATCAGGTATTTTTGTAATCGCTGCAGGTGCGATCATTTATAAAGAAGTTTGGAATGCGGGCGGACGCCGTCAATTCGCTTTGGCTACGGCTGCAATGTCAGGTTCGCTTGGTGTGGTACTCCGTCCATGTCTATTGATTGTTGTTGTTGCATCGCTGAACAAAGAAGTGACGACTGACTTGTTATACCAATATGGTATTGGTGTTTTCCTCATCACTTCAACTTTGTTCTTATTGATTTCACTGTTCTTTGCTGAGCAAAAATTCCGTATTGCAGCGCCATCAGTTGCATTCCCGAATTCAGCTAAGGCATTAGTGGCAGTAGTTCCTTATGTGATCGTATTCCTGATTGTGTGGGCATTCTACAAGTATGCGTTAAATACCAACTTGAATGAGTTTACTGCACCAGTCATGATGCCAATCATCTTACTTGTCATGGTGCTTTATGAAAAATTACGTCATGAACCAGCACCGCTCGCACCAGTAGGACATTGGGATACGACATTAAGCCATACTTCGGTTGAACAAGAAGCTGCTAAGGCGCGAGTGTCAGCATCTGAAATTGCAGCACAGGATAGTCCAGACAATCCTGCACGTAAAGTGAGTTTCTGGAAGTCAATTCATGTATCTGCAAGTGAAACAGTCGGACATATCGGGGCGCTTGTGATCTTAATGGCATTGTCTGTCAGCGTTGGTGGATACTTAGAGCGTATCGAGTTGATGGAACACTTCCCAACGGATATTGAAAATATCTATATCGTGATTACCTTGATCGTATGTCTCATGGTATTCGTCGGGATGATTATGGATCCGTTTGGTGCTGTCATCTTAATTTCAGCAACAGTTGCTCCTGTCGCCTACGCTTATGGTATAGATCCTGTTCACTTCTGGATGATTGCTTTAATTGGTTTCGAATTGGGTTATGTATCACCTCCAGTTGCACTCAATCACTTGCTCGCAAGGCAGTCGATTGGTGATGAAGAGGTGGCTGCTGCCGATGCAGAAGTGAAAGATAAAACGTTCTACTACAAATACGAACGTTGGATTCTTCCTCTGATTGTGATGATTCCAGCTATGTTAATTATCGCCTATGTACCTTATATCTTTAAGTTATTTGGTTGGTATCAATAATTAAATAAAATAAGCACCTTCGGGTGCTTATTTTTTAATGAATTTACAATAAAGCCAGCTCTATAGAGCTGGCTTTATTGACTTTAAGCATCTTAATTTCTTGGACTAGGTTTAAATTGAATAACACCAATTTCGTCTGCAACCTCAGGCATTTGAGGTTCGTCAATGTGTGTCGGACGATTTTCAGAATAGTTGCATTCAATACATTCGATCCATTCTGAATCACCTGAAGTGAGCATGACAATACGATCCATAGCTTCACATTTCGGACATTTTGCACCTGCAATGAAACGACGTTTGATCGACATAATGACTCTCACCTTCAAAAATTAGTAGCGTAGTTTAAGCAGTTTTAGTGTCATTCGTCCAACCTTGATGGCGTAATAATGCATCAATTTTAGGCTCACGACCTCTAAATTTAACAAAGGCATCAAGCGCTGTATCTTTACCGCCTACAGCCAGCACTGCCTTGCGGAAAGCAAGTCCAGTCTCTTGGTTGAAGATCCCTTCTTGTTCAAAGCGATCGAATGCATCACTTGCTAAAACTTCAGCCCATTTGTAAGAGTAGTAGCCTGCGGCATAACCCCCTGCGAAAATATGGCTAAAACTATTTTGGAATCGGTTGTATGGTGCTGTAGGGAGAACAGCATATTGTTCACGAATTTCGTTTAAGGATTGTTGAATACCTGTTGCATCTAAAGCAGGAGATTGTTTATGTATATTCAAATCAAACATGGCAAACTCAAGCTGTCGAAGGGTTTGCATGCCTGATTGGAAAAATCTCGCATCCAAAAGAGACTTAAGGAGTTCTTCAGGTAAGGGTGTTTTGGTTTCAATGTGTTGGCTGATTAAAGCCAAGCTTTCATTATCCCAAGTCCAGAACTCCATAAACTGACTTGGCAGCTCGACGGCATCCCAAGCGACACCATGTGTGCCTGCTACAGAGATATGATCTACTTCTGTGAGCATATGATGCAGACCATGTCCAAACTCATGGAAAAGAGTAACGACTTCATCATGTGTCAAAAGCGCAGATTGTTGACCAATCGGTGGTGTAAAATTACCGACCATGTAACAAATCGGTTTCTGCATGCCATTGTTGGTTTGCATACGTGAGCGGAATCCGCTCATCCATGCTCCACCACGTTTCCCACTTCTAGCGTACAAGTCAAAATAGAATCCACCTATGACACTGCCTTGATCTTCAAGCTCATAATATCGTGCATCTGGATGCCATACTGGTGCTTCACGTTCAATGACTTGAATACCATATAAACGCTCCACAATTTTAAATAAACCTTGAATGACGACAGGGGTAGGGAAGTATGGCTTAAGTGCTTCCTGAGACAGATTAAACTGTTGAACTTTGAGTTTTTCCGAGAAATACGTCGTGTCCCAAGGTTGTAGTTCATCTACACCATGAGATTGAGCAATTGCTTTTAATGCCTCAATTTCTTGTAGGGCAGGTTTACGAGCATGTTCTGCCAACTCAATCAGAAATTGATCTACAGCTTCAACACTTGGAGCCATCTTACTTGCCAGTGAATATGCTGCATAATGATCAAAACCTAAAAGTTGAGCCATTTCTTGGCGCAATTTGAGAATTTCTTCCATCACCGCAGTATTGTCATATTCAGGGTGATCTGACTGATCCGACGCTCGCGTGGTATATGCTTTATATAAGGCTTCGCGAAGCTCTCGATTATCTGCGTAAGTCATGATGGCAAGATAAGAAGGGAAATCCAATGTCGCCACGGCTTGATCGAGTTCACGTTGTTGACCGTATTGCTTTAGCAGTTCGATACTGCTCGCAGGTAAACCAGCAAGTTCATCTTCAGTTAATGGTTTGAAATATGATTGTGTGGCATCAAGAACGTGGTTAGAAAAATCTGAAGAAAGCTGCGATAAACGAGCTGATATTTCTGCGTAGCGTTTTTTTGCATCGCCTTCTAGAGCCACGCCTGAGAGTTTAAAGTCTCTAAGTGCAAGTTTAATCGCACTCTGTTGAGCTTCTGGTAAATCCGAAAAAATAGGTGCATCATGCACATGTTGGTAGGTTTGATAGAGCGCAGTATGTTGCCCTAATTGTGTGTAGTATTCACTTAAGCTAGGTAAAAGAGACTGATAAATCTCGCGGGTTTCAGGATTGTTCATCACAGCATTTAAGTGAGACAAAATTCCCCAAGACTCGCTCATTTGGTTTTCTAATTCATCGATTTGATCGAGCACATTTAATTGTAATTGTACCGTGTCTGGGACTTTCTCGAGTTGGTTTATAAAGTGTTGACCATTTTGAATCGCTTGTTCAATCTGTGCTTTAAGTTGATCGAGTGTAATTTGAGAAAAATCGGGTACAGGCAAAGTTGCCTTTTCTAAAGTCATTCAAGGACCTAATTGATTCATTTACTTCATTTAGATGTAGGGGTTTATGGACTTTAAATCAAGTGATACATTCAATTATTTACGTAAGTGCTAAATAAAGAATCGGTGCACTTGATTATAAATTAAAAAAATAAAGCTTAAAAAAAAGAGCGCCGTAGCGCTCTTTAAAGATTTAGTCTAATTTAGCTTTCGCATTCGACTTTTTCTTTTTCACTTTAGCTTTCTTTTTCGCTTTATCTTTTACTTTTCCATCAGATTTTTTGTCTGATTTTTTAGAATAAGAGCTTGGTTTTGCCTTGGACTTTTTCTTACGAACAGGGCGTTCACCGTTTTCATCTTTATCTTTTAGGAGTTCGACAGGCTCATTCAACATGCGATTTAACGCTTCTTGCTTGGTGACCGGTTTTTCCTTTACGACACGTGGTGCTCGACTACGAATAGCGCGACCTGCATGGCTGAGTTGTTGAATCAATTCAAAATCAATCTTACGTTCTTCTAAATTGACACCTGCAACCTTGATGCGTACTTCATCACCCAAACCGAAGGTCTGACCACGATTTTGCCCAACTAAACTTTGACTCGCTTGATCGAAGACAAAGAAGTCATCGCCAAGCTGGCTTACATGGACCATACCATCGACATATAAATCTTTTAAAGTGACAAATAGACCAAACTCAGCCGTAGCACTAATGACGCCAACAAACTCTTCACCAAGATGCTGTTGCATATAATGGCATTTTAACCAAGTGGTTACTGAGCGAGAAGCTTCATCAGCTCGACGTTCTGTTGCCGAGAAATGATTACCGGCTTCTTCTAGTGCGCCACCTGAGACTGGTGCAGGTTTATTTTTCAGGTGTGCTTTGATAGCACGATGTAATAATAAATCTGGATAACGACGAATTGGAGAGGTGAAATGAGTGTATGCCTCATACGCCAAACCATAGTGACCAGCGTTATTTGGCCCATAATAAGCTTGCATCATGGAGCGAAGAAGCACAGCATGAATACTTGGCGCATCAATACGGTCTTTAGTGGCTTCAATGACCGCTTGGTAGTCCGCTTGCGTAGGTTGATCAGGGAATTTCAAACCTAATAACTTAACAAAGTCGCGAACTTTTTGAATGCGTGAGAATTCAGGTGGCTCATGCACACGATACAACATTGGAATTTCGTGTTTTAAAGCAAATTCAGCAGCAGCGACATTGGCTAACAACATACATTCTTCAATGAGTTTATGAGCATCGTTACGTGATCTTGGTAGAATTTCTTTAATTCCACCAAGTTCATCAAAGGTCATGTACGTTTCAACGGTTTCAAATTCCATTGCATGGCGTTCTCCACGTAAACCTTTTAATACTTGGTAAAGTTGGAATAATGTATTCAGTGATTTACGCACTGTACGATCTTCAGGTACAGCTTGACTATCACCTTCAAAATATTTTGCAACTTGGTCATAGGTGAGTCGTGCTTTAGAGTGCATCACCGACGGATAGAATTCAAATTTTGTGACTTTACCTGCGCGACTTAAATTCAAATCACAGACCATACATAGACGATCGACATTTGGATTGAGTGAGCATAAGCCATTTGAAAGTGCTTCAGGCAACATCGGTAAGACAAAGTGAGGGAAGTACACAGACGTACCGCGTTCTTGTGCTTCATCATCTAAAGGTTTACCAATACGAACATAATGACTGACATCTGCAATCGCAACTACGACACGATAGCCGCCACCAGGACGTTTTTCTGCATAGACAGCATCGTCGAAGTCACGTGCATCTTCACCGTCAATTGTGACTAAGGGTAAATCTCTTAAATCAATGCGTCCTTGACGATCTCGTGCTGTCGGTTCTTTAAAACTTTCAGCTTCTTGAACTACTGCTTCTGGAAATTCGTAAGGTAAACCATATTCTAAAATGGTTTGAGGAATAATAATTTCAGTATCAGATTTGTCGGCCATAGATTGAATAATATGGCCTGTAGCAAACTCTTCACGATTTGGAAAATCATCAATTTCAACTCGAAGAGAATCACCAACTTTAGCTTTCGCATGCGCAATGAGTTCTTTTTCTAAGGTAATCGGTTGATGCGCATTTGGATTTGCTGGTTGAATGAAGTATTCACCTTCATATTCTGCGAGTTTCCCAATGATTTGTTTGACGCGTCGTTGGGTAATTTCAGTAATGAAACCCCATGGTTTACCTTTACGGTCAACAGAGGTCTGTTGAACTTTAACTCGGTCACCATGGAAGACTTGACGTAATTCACGCTCAGGTAACAAATATTCTTCTTTCTTACCATCTATACTCGCAACCCCTAAACCTTTGCTATTGATATAGATGGTCGCATCATGAACAGGTTGATCTGCCATAAGCTGGAACTTATAACCTTCTTTCGTCAATTGACCATCACGAACCATCGCACTTAAACGGTGACTAAGTGCTTCAATACTTTTTTGATCCGCAATTTCGAAGTGTTCCACAAGGTCTGCATGAGACAATGCTTTTTTCTTATTCTCAATCGTTTCTAGAATCAGAACACGGCTTGGAATAGGATTATCGTAACGTTCAGCTTCCGCTTTGGCTTCAGGGTCGACCCAATTTTTCATAATGTCTTTGGCTTCATATCAGAAGATAAGTTTAGCATAAGACATGATGAGAAATACTGCACGTAAATGATTGCAATAAAGTGTTTTTAGTTCATAAATTATAAAAGAGATGCAGAATAGACAGTATTAAAGTGAAATTAATGCAGATTAAAGGTAAAAAACCTGAAAATTGTTTAAAAAATATATGATTGAACAAAAAACATAGAATTTTTTAAATTCTCACTTGAAGAGTAGGGACGAAGTTTGTATTATGGCGTCTCGTTACGGTGAGGTGGATGAGTGGCTGAAATCACTTCCCTGCTAAGGAAGCATACCTATTACTGGTATCGAGGGTTCGAATCCCTCTCTCACCGCCAACGATAAACTTGAAATGCGCTCATAGCTCAGCTGGATAGAGCACTTGGCTACGAACTAAGGGGTCGGGAGTTCGAATCTCTCTGAGCGCACCAATCAAGTTAATCGATGTAACGAAGTCGTAAGACACTCAAGTACGCGCTCATAGCTCAGCTGGATAGAGCACTTGGCTACGAACTAAGGGGTCGGGAGTTCGAATCTCTCTGAGCGCACCAACTTGATCATCTCTAAGATGTAAAAAAGAGAAGAAACCGCTTAATTGCGGTTTTTTTGTTTCTAGAATGAAGTGATGCTATAAATCATCATATTTTATTAGCTACTTAAGAAAGAAATAAATTTTAAAATTTCTACACATATTATTTTTAATTAATAGATATTAGCTCTTATAAAAACATCATCAATCCAACTCAGGATTGTTTGGAATTTGGATTGATCCTGTTGACCATCTCTTAAATTGTTGATTATCTAGCCATAATTTACATTTACGTATAAATACTGTTCGCTTGATTTAAATTTTATTAAAAAGTACTTAACAAATAATAATATTCATATATAATGCACTCCATCAAGACGTCGCGCTCATAGCTCAGCTGGATAGAGCACTTGGCTACGAACTAAGGGGTCGGGAGTTCGAATCTCTCTGAGCGCACCAACTTGATCATCTCTAAGATGTAAAAAAGAGAAGAAACCGCTTAATTGCGGTTTTTTTGTGTCTATTTTTTATCTTATTTCTTCTGCTCTTCGTTTTTGACTTTCAATGCAAAGACGACATTCGCCCCAACTGTAGGGAGCACATCATGATAAGGCAAGCTCCGTGCTGCACGAATCAGGAACGGTGCTTTTTCATCTATTTTTCCAGCATTCGTCATTTTCAATAAAGTACCTTGTTGAAACTTATCAAATTGCATTTTTCCTTTAATGTATTTCAGATCACCGCCTTGAGCATAAAAACTATTCTGATTCGACTTAGGAAAGCTAAAATTTAGTTTAAATCGGAATGGAATTTGAATAACTCCTAACCCGAGTTCAACTTTAAAATCTGCCAATTGTGTTTGGTCTTTTAGGGTTTCGATATCAATAGATTTGAGTTGGCGGGGAAACAACTTTTTATAATGTACAGGCTGTGTCCATTTTTGTAATTGTTGCACTGGTTGGGAATAATACTGATACGTCGTCACAAAACGCATTGATTCTGCACCGTGTTGATAAGGCACGGTTGTCGGTGTATGGACAAAACTTACAGGGTGTTCGGTGATACGACTGATTTGTGCGATTTTGGCCAATTGATTTGTCGTTAATTGGTCGGATGGAAATTGACCTGGTTTGAGCGTACTCGAAGAAGGTGCTGTTAATTTTTTTCGAATTGATTCAAGTAAAAATGCATGTGTACCACTTGGAATTCCCATTTTTGCTTCAGGCACTGCATTCAGAACTTTGCTAAATAGAAAACCTTTAGGTTGGTTCAAATCTCCCCATTGCGTTAGGGTCAGAAGAGTATGATTTTGATCCAATTTGAACCATTCAAATTTGCCTAGACCATAAGGAACGGGTGCATCCACAATCAAACTCGAAATAGTATTACCTTCAATATGATGCTGAAACACTATGGTCTCATTAAAGTTGAGCACAGGTATTGGTGTTGGAATGGAAATTTTATATTGAACCTGAGTGATATTTTTTTCTTGATTTAATATTTTAGCTGACTTCAATGTCGGGAATAAACCAACAAAATTTTCAAACTGTGAAAGCGTTTTGGCGACCTTTTCTTCATTAACAGGCAATACGATGGCAGATGATGTGAACTTCACATTTGGATTGGGTTGTTTTTTGCGTGTCGGAATAGATGTTTGGGTATTTGTGTGCGCATAGATGAGAATCTGATCTTTTGCGATGCTGGCGAGTTCGGTACTATTATTTTGAAATGGTTTTAACGCACTGGGTATATTTTCTTTCCATTCAATAATCGCACTGTACGACAAGCTAGGTACAAAAATAAGGCTTAAGCACAATGCTCGATAGTTAAAGTATTTCATTTTCATCCTGAACTATGAATTTAGACTTTTTATTTTGTGTCATTGTAAATCGTGTGATGCTTTCATCAATAGTGCGATGATGTAATCAACAGTATTCATTAAAACGACAATTCGATTTCAGGTAAAGTGGTGTAATATCTTTGCTTAAGAAAATCGATTGTTGAATCCCCTATGTCTGATACTCAACCAGTTTTATCTGTCCGTTACTTCTTAAATTTACAAGAGTCTCAGGATGGTTTTGCATTAGCTACTTTTGGCAAAAAACAATTTACGCGTTTTTTAACGCCACTTGTCAGTATTGCGATCGTGATTTGGGGGCTTTATCTTGGATTAGAGGGTGTAGGACGCTATTACGTGGCTTTAGGCACGTTCTTTATCTTTTTACAAATCGTTATGCGTTACTGGTTCTTACCTATGATGTTCAAGCGTCAGTTTGAAAAATATCAATTTGGTAAGACTGAACAAGGTATCGATTTGTTTCAAAACTCTGCCGAGCTTTTTTCAAGTGGTCGTCCTAAACAAGCATTTGCCTACAGTGAAGTACAAAAATTTGTAGTGGGTAAATTGACCTATATGCTTGAACTCAAAAATCATACAGTGGTCATTATTCCAAAACGTGCATTTGAGTCTGATGTAGACAGAACACTGTTTGAAAATACATTCCAAAAACGTTAAGTTTTGATGAGTTCATTACTCAAACTATAAATAAGAGAGATTTTCATGAGTGCAGTTCCATCAAAAATTGTATGTGTCGGTCGCAGTTATGCTGCGCATGCTCAAGAATTAGGTAATGCGATTCCTGATCAACCTGTCTTATTTATCAAGCCGCCGAGTAGCTTGGTGTCCTTAGCAGAAGGGATTGATTGGAATCGTGCATTGGGACAGTGTCATCATGAATGTGAACTTTCATTACGAATAGATCGACCGCTCAAAAACGTTAAGGATCCTCAAGAGGCATTAGCAGCAGTAGGTGCAGTCACCCTTGGTTTGGATTTGACTTTAAGAGATCAACAAGATCAGCTTAAAAAGAAAGGACAACCTTGGGAACGTGCGAAAGCATTTGATGGATCTTGTATTTTGGCAGATTGGATTTCGCTTGATCAGGTCCCAGCATTAGATCAAGTCCAGTTTAAGCTCGAAATTAATGATCAACTTAGGCAACATGGTGATACGGGGTTACTGATTTTTAAATTAGGAGCGCTTTTGGCAGAAATCAGTCAAAACTTTAGCTTAATGTCTGGTGATGTTGTCATGACGGGTACGCCTGCAGGTGTGGGACCATTAGAATCGGGTGATCAGCTCAAAATGACTTTGACTGGCTTAAAACAAGATTTTGTGTGGACTACGCAAGTGCATTAATGATGCATCAAGCTCAATTAAAAAGGATGATGGTTCATCCTTTTTTTATGGCTAGAGATTGTCTGAGTTGATGTTTTTACGAAACTGTTGGGGCGTGATGTGCATCCAGCGTTTAAACATATTGATAAAGGCTGAGGCGTTGGCATAGCCCAAATCTAGAGCAATATGTTCAACGGTTTTATTTTCAGACAATAAGCTTAATGCTCGTGTAATTTTAAAGCGTTGACGCCATTCATTGAGCGACATCGAAATTTCAGCTTCACATAGGCGAGATAAAGTGCGCTCACTCATATTCACCATTTGAGCATAATCTCTCAGTGGACGCTGATCACTGAGATGCTCATGGATGTATGTAAATATCGTTTGTAATGCAGGATGATCAGAATGGGGCAAGTAGCTTTTGAGCAGGGGTGAGCTTTTTAATTGATCCAGTAAAACCATTAAAAGTCGTTGATATTCGGGTTGATCATGTTTGAAATAAGTTTTTCTGAGTTCATTGAGTAGCGCCGTCACTAAGGGGGAGCTTAGTAAAATACCTGCTTGTTTGGGCAGTGCATCACACAGGCTTTCATGCACGTATAAGGTGGCATGAGAAACAGCTGTGAGATTAATACTGCTGTGATGCAGATGCGGCGGTAGCCAAATTCCGTAGGGCGGAGGTGTTAAATATTGATTTTGATCAATATGAACTTCCATTACACCATCAAATGCATAGATAAATTCGCCCCATGCATGACCGTGTTTAGGATATTCCGAATGGGCTGGATCATTGCGGAATGTTAGCCAAAGATTCTCTTGGATATGATCATAATTATCTAACTGAACGAATAGTTCATGTGGATGGCGTTTTGGCATATTAAATTGCCTGAATAAATGTATTTGTTGTCTGTTTTGAATTATATATTCTAATTCAGTCAGCAGTATAGTGACGACTTGTTTGTGTGAAGAGTGCCACTCATGGGTGAGCGAAGAGGTCTTGACCTTCAGGCGTCAAGCTTAATGATCGTATTGTGTTTAGTCTGGGGTTTACAGCAAATTGTCTTGAAACTTGCAGCTACTGATATTAGTCCTCTGATGCAAATCGCATTGCGCTGTGGTTTGGCAACCTTGCTTGTCGTTCCATTATTGTATCGACAACGAGTGCAACAACTGCTCAATTACCGTTATGTTGTTCCTGGAATTTGGTTAGCCTTTTTATTTTCTGCAGAATTTTATTTGGTTGCTGAGGCACTCAGGTACACCAGTGCTGCGCACACTGTTGTTCTGCTCTATACCGCGCCTATTTTTGTGGCTTTAGGCTTACATTGGAAAGTCAAAGCTGAAAAATTGAATCACTTGCAGTGGTTTGGTATTTGGTTCGCATTTTTTGGCATCGCTTATACTTTTTTAGTGCGTGATCAAGCTCAAAGTCAACTCAACCATATTTTATGGGGAGATTTTCTTGCTCTAATGGCAGGGATGATGTGGGCATTGACTACGATTTCTTTAAAATTTTCAACGCTTTCTGAGGCGCCGCCCACTCAAACATTATTTTATCAATTGCTTGGGGGCTTTATTTTTTTATTACCCTTAGCTTTTTGGACTGGACAAGCAGATGTACGCTGGTCACAACTGACGTTTCTGAGCTTAACATTTCATGCGGTTGTCATGTCTTTTTTAAGTTTGCTGCTATGGTTTTGGTTGTTACGAACTTATTTAGCAAATGGCTTAGGTGTGTTTTCGTTTTTGACCCCCATGTTCGGCATGTTGTTTGGTGTATGGCTGTTAGATGAGGAGATCGAAACGAGTTTCTTGGTCGGTTCTAGTATGGTTCTTGCAGGGATTATGATTGTATCTTTGCACCGCTATTTGAGAATTTATTTTGATCGAATCAGCGCAAGAATTGGAGCATTCCATTGAATCAGTATACATGGCTGGGATTAAGCTCGATTTTAATTTGGGCCTCGTTGGTTGCGGTGGTGAAACTTGTAACTGAATCATTAAGCCCGGTACAGGCGGTGGCACTGATCTATAGTTTTAGTGCATTGTTCATGTTATGGAAAAATGGTTTTCCCAAGCTTTCACTCATGCCTAAAAAATACTTATGGGGCTGTGGTGCTCTTTTTGTTGGCTATGAGATCCTGTTTTTAATTTCGATTGCACTTTCAACGCATCGAGAACAGGTATTAATCATTGCAATGATTAATTATCTTTGGCCTCCTTTGCTGATTGTATTTTCGATTCTTGCACGGCAATTGAGCGCGAATATTTGGGTGATTGCTGGCTTTGCATGTGCCATTCTTGGGTTAATGATGGTTGTTAATCCTGATATTCTCGAGCCGAAACGGATATTTGTGGCTGTGCTTGAAAATCCATTAGCATATTCATTTGCTTTCATCGGCGCCGTACTATGGCCTTTGTACAGTATATTTACCAAGAAATATGCAGAAGGTCATAATACTGTCCCATTTCTTTTTCTAATGACTGCAGTTGGATTGTGGGCTGTACATTTTGTGATGCGAGAACCGTTTATTGAGCTGAATTTGATGACATGGCTGATGGTTGTAGTCATTGGCAGCTTAATTGGCTTGGCTTACAGCAATTGGAACCAAAGCATGCAATATGGACATCTCAAAATTTTAATTTTGGCAACGTATTTTATGCCCATTTTTTCAAGTCTGATGTCGATGCTGATTCTAGATGTGCAACCTCTAATGAGCTTTTGGATCGGTTGTGTCTTAGTGACCTTAGGTGCACTTATTTGTTGGCAATCTACACGTCCATATAATCCATCTATGAAATAAGAAAAAGACCTATAGAGGTCTTTTCTTATTGCAAGAGTTTATTTTTCTTCAAGTATGGTCGATAGCGGTACGGAGAGCTTTGCAGCCAGATAATCATCAGCTTCAATTAGTGCAGGACCAATACGGTTCATCCATATGTCATCTTCATGGATTTGTCCGATATCATTTTTATCAGGTAGCGTATAAGGCAATGATTTATAAAATGACCAAAAATCCAGATGATCTAAATTTCTAACCAAAACATATTCATTATTATCAGTACGTTTAATAATATTCTGCTGTTCTAATAGATTGACATATTTAGGCCAGCGGCCAATTTCACCGCGTCCTAAAATATCAAGTGCCTCCAGATCGGTTACGGTTTTACCTTGTTTTTGTTTTTTATAGAATAACTCAAGCATATCTAGAAGCATGAGAATTGGATGGCGCGTTTCGGTCTTACCTGTATGAAATGCTGTGAGGGCATAACTTATCTCAACACCAAGCAGTACGATGTTCCAAGAGAGATAAATCCACAACAGGAAAATTGGAACTGCTGCAAAAGCACCGTAAACCAACTGATAACTGGTAAAGTTAGTCATCACGAAGCCGAATAAATTTTTCAGTAACTCGAAGGTAACAGCACTAAAAATCGCAGCAATCATGGCTGCTTTTATTGGAACAGAGCGGTTTGGAATCGTCCAATACAAGGCAAAAAAACCAAATGCGGTGAGTGCAAATGAGATGACCCACAAAATAAACGTCCCATTTAATTCATAACCTGCAAAATTATTGCTTAGGATGTTCATAGACGCTAAAGTCGATGAAATCACAAAAGCCGAACCCAGCAGGATTGGTCCCAGTGAAATGATGGTCCAATAGCGCATAAAACCAATAATGCCATTACGCGTTTCTGTCACACGCCAAATACGATTGAATGCTGTCTCAATGCTAGTGAGCATCATTACTGTGGTAAAGAATAAAAACAGCACACCAATAATGGTTAAGTTGCTCGAATTGTCAGTAAATGCATTCAATGCTTTATCAAACGCGATACTGGTTTTAGGCAGAAAATTACTGTAGATCAATTGTTGTAATTGTTGCCGAGCAGGTTCTAATGCTTTAATCGATGAAATGATAACCAAGAATACGGTCAACATGGGCACGACAGCGAAAAGTGTGGTGTAAGTTAAAGAGCCTGCTTGCTCACGACAATTGTTAGCTTCAAAGCGTCGTAGTACAAACAAAATAAACTGAAACCATGTTTTATTGTAGAAAGGTAACTTTTTTAAGATTTCCGCCATAAATAATGAGTCTCGAGTATTTTTTAGTTAAAATTCTGTACGTTCGTTGCACAGCTTAACCAAATTTTAAAAAAAATACCGTATAGTTTTCTTTTTTCATTGGATGATCTTTTTATGCAAGCATATGTTCTAGTTTTGTATTACAGCAAATATGGTTCAACCAAGGAAATGGCACATTTAATTGCTCAAGGAATTGAATCTACTGGAATGCTTGCGAAAATTAGAACAGTTCCACAGTTGGCAACAGTGGTGACCAAAGCAGCACCAAGTATTCCAGAGGAGGGCGATATTTATGCGACTTTGGATGATCTTCAACATTGTTCGGGACTTGCATTAGGATCACCAACTCGATTTGGCAATATGGCATCAGAAATGAAATATTTTTGGGATCAAACAACGAGTTTATGGCTCAATGGTGCATTGCATAATAAACCTGCTTGTGTGTTTGGTTCATCGGGCTCTATGCACGGCGGGCAGGAAAGTACATTACTGACTATGTTGCCACCTTTGTTTCATCATGGAATGTTGATTTTGGGTTTAACCAATGCCAACCCAGCTTTATCGAATACAAAATCAGGGGGGACACCCTATGGTGCTACACATGTCAGTGGACCTAGACACGATCAATCTCTAAGCCAAGATGAAAAATCACTGTGTATCGAGCAAGGGAAACGATTAGGTGAAGTGGCGTTGCAAATGTTAAAGAAATAATTTTAAAGATTATTTTATCAGGCATAAAAAAGTGAGCTTCTCGCTCACTTTTATTTTGAAATATGCTTTTGTTCAAACCGGTGTTTGCACTTTTTACATTGGTAATCGAGGAAAACATTTTTGTCGACGATTTCTCCCGCTTTTTTTCCAAAACGATGACCTAAAAAGCCACCAGTCACACCCACACTGATTGCACCAACAAAAGTGCCAATTGTGCCACCCATGATTACACCTAAAGGGCCTGCAACAGCGCCAATGGAAGCGCCAATAGAAGCACCTGATGCAGCACCACCTACAGTACCCGCAGTCGTACCCGCTGCGGAAAGAAGAACACCACCTGTTTTTTGCAGTAATTGTTCATGGTTGCGTTTTTCAATATCAGTTGAACCGCATTTTGGGCAGTGTATTTCTAAGTTTTCAGTCATTTAGGATTGCTCTAATCTATACATCCATTTATTTAAAAGATTCTAGCATTGCGCTTAAAGTTGCAACATGGCTGAATGTAGAAAAACTGTAATGCCAGATAAAATAAAAAATTGATTTCAAAATAGATTAATTTAATTTTTAAGGATAAAACCGTATTTTATGAGCAGGATGGCTTAGATCTTGAACTGAATAACTAAGCGCAAATAGTGATTTAATTTTTTTCGAAGTTTGGCTTATTTTTTTATTCCAATCAAAAAAATTACCAAGACAATGAAAAAATTATTTGTACTAAGCACCATTGTGACATTGAGTTTTAGCCTCATTGCATGCTCAAAAGAAAAGCCTACTGAGCTTAAGGGGCAAGATGAATCAAATGAAAAATTAACAACCTTGAATATTGGCTATCAAAAAGCGGCGCTTAAATTCATCGTTGCAAAACAAAATAAAACTTTTGAGCAGGCATTTCCTGGTGTGAAAATTCAATGGAAAGAATTCCCGGCAGGTCCTCAAACACTAGAAGCATTAAATGTCGGTGCTATAGATGTGGGGTATACAGGGGATACACCTGTAATTTTCGCACTTTCTGCAGGGAAACCAATTCAATATTTAGCATATGAAAATGGATCTAAAAATGCACACAGCTTGCTGTTACCCAAAGACAGCACGATTCAAAGTTTAAAGGATCTAAAAGGTAAGCGTATTGGTGTTACACAAGGTTCAAGTGCGCATTACTTTCTCTCACAAATATTAGATCAAGCTCAATTGAGTTGGTCTGATATTCAACCCGTCTGGTTAACGCCTGCAGATGCACGAGCTGCTATTGATAAAAAATCACTCGATGCTTGGGCGATTTGGGATCCTTATGCAAGTGCTGCTTCGCTTAAAGGTGATACACGTGTTCTTATTGATTCAAAAGCTTTGCCATTAGCGTATAGCTTCTATTTGTCTTCTCCAAAATTTTTAAAACAACATGGGGTTGAAGCCCAAAAATTTGTGCAAACATTAAATCAAGTAGATGATTGGATTAATCAACACCCAGATCAAGCCGCAAAAATTTTGGCGCAAAGTACAAGCTTGGACGAAAATATTACCAAACTGGTTTTAGAAAAAAGAAATATTCCTGCTTATGCCAAACTGGTCGATACAGATACAGTCACGGCGCAACAAAAAATTGCAGATTTATTTTATCAGCTCAAACTCATTCCGAATGCCGTGTCTTTAAAAGATCATGTGTGGACTGGGCAAGACTAAGTGATTGAACGCGAATCATATTTTTATAGACGAATAAGTATCCAATTTAAATGATTTCAAAAGCATTCATCTTTCAGTCATTAATACAATGAAGTCTTAGAAAGATGAGTGCATCATGAATCAACCATTACAACAAAGCTTAACCGCACTTCCTATTCTGAATTTAAGTCAATTTGATCAATCATCAACGCAAGCAGATTTTCTGCAACGACTTGCACATATCGCCAAAGATATTGGTTTTTTTTATTTAACAGGTCATGGCATTTCAGCTGAAAAAATTTTGGAGATTCAGCGTATTACTCGACAGTTTTTTTCGCTGCCACAAGAACAAAAAGATGAAATCGCTATGATTCATTCCCCGCATTTTCGAGGGTATAGTCGAGTAAATGCCGAAGTTACACGTCTGCAACCTGATTTTAGAGAACAAATAGACATTGGTTTTGAACTTGCAGCATTAGAACCTGAAACTGGACCGACATGGAGACGTTTGCAGGGACCAAATCAGTGGCCTTCGAATTGGCCTGAGTTTCAACGCGTAGTCACCGCATGGCAACGAGATCTCAGACAGGTTGCAATTAAATTATTAAAAGCCTTGTTGCTTTCATTGGGGCAGCAGGACACAGCACTTGATCAATTGATTACAGGTAGTCCACATGAACTACTCAAGCTGATTCATTATCCTCCAATTGATCAAATGAATCATCAGGGGGTAGGCTCTCATAAAGACTCCAATATTTTAACTTTACTTTTACAAGACCAGATCGGAGGACTTCAGGTCTTAAGTCAAGGTAAATGGATTGAAGTACCATTTGTTGAACACGCATTTGTCGTCAATATCGGTGAGGTTTTAGAGCTTGCCACAAATGGATATTTGATTGCGAATCAACATCGAGTCATATCTCCAACGAATGCAGATCGGTATTCGGTTGCTTATTTTCTTTCTCCCAATTTATTTGCTGGTGAAATTCCGCTTTTAAATCTTGCAGATAATTTAAAAGCGCTTGCACAAGGACCAGAGACAGATCCGCTGAATCCTTTACTGAGAAATGTGGGAGAAAACTGTATCAAAGGTCGACTTAGATCTCATCTAGACGTTACTGAAAAATATTATCCAGAGCAATTTAAACAACTCAAACAATCAACAACAATATCGAGTAAATCATGAAGTCAAAATACGCCCAATTTTTATTTATTATTTTTGCAATTCTCATTATCAGTGCATGTAGTGCTCAACCTGAACCTCAAAAAACAAAGCAAACACAACAAACAATCGTGATTGGATCACATGGATCGGATGTTGATATTTGGAGACATATCGCGGATTCTGATCAGGCGAAAGCAGCAAATGTTGACATTGAGGTGAAAGAAATTAATGACGGTGTGGCTTTGAATCAAGCTTTGCTCGATGGTGAAATTGATGTAAATGCATTTCAATCTTGGGCGTATTTCAAAGAATTTAATGACTTGAATCATCATAAGCTTGCTGTCTTGGCGACCACTTATTTAGAGCCTATGGGTTTATATTCTCAAAACTACAAGTCACTAACTGCTTTGCCTTATCGGGCCTTAATTGCAATTCCAAATGATGTGGCGAATACAGCACGTGCATTAAGACTATTAGAACGTGCTCAGTTGATTCAACTTAAGCCAGATTTTAATACGATTTCTGGAACTCTTGAAAGTATCCAGTCAAATCCGAAATCACTTCAATTTAAATTGGTCAAAGGTGCACAACTACCACGTGTATTGTCTGAGGTGGATTTAGCCGCAATTGGAAATACTATTGCTCTAGAAAGTGGACTAAATGTAATAACAAATGCGATATTTAAAGAAGAGGTTACTGATAAAGCTTTAGAAAATGTCAATATACTTGCAGTGCGTAAAGATCGATTGAATGATCCACAATTTCAAAAACTTTCAAATCTTTACCATCAGCCTTACGTTGAAGATTATATTCAAAAGCATTTTGGTGGTACAAAATTGGGTATTCAACTTGATCCTGCCACATTAAAATAAAAAAGCGCCGTTAGGCGCTTTTTTTAATGTTCAACATTATTCTTGAACAAAAGTCACTGTCCCATTTGCAAGTGATTCAACACGAGCAAGTGATTCAACTCGGTAACCTTTTTCAAGTAAAAGATCACGGCCAGGTTGGAACGACTTTTCAATCACGATACCAATCCCGACAACCTCAGCTTCAGCTTGGTGAATCAAATCAGCTAAACCTAAAGCTGCTTGTCCATTCGCAAGAAAGTCATCGATCACAAGAACCTTATCTGTTGCTGCAATGTGCTTCTTAGAAATAGCAATTGTGCTTTCTACTTGCTTTGTAAATGAGAATACTTTTGAACGATATAAATCATCTTTTAAAGTTAAAGATTGATACTTACGTGCAAAAATTACCGGTACACCAAGTTCCAAGCCAGCCATCACAGCAGGTGCGATACCTGAAGCTTCAATTGTGATGATTTTGGTGATGCCTGCATCTTTGAATAGACGAGCAAATTCTTGACCAATTTGTTGCATCATCACTGGGTCGATTTGGTGGTTTAGAAAAGAATCAACTTTTAAAACCTGATCAGATAGAACGATACCTTCGTTTAAGATTTTCTGTTCTAGTGCGTACACGGGAGAATCCTCTAGGGCAGGTGCCTTTTTAAGCAAAGACGTATTTTAAAAAGCATCTGCAAAAAAGCAAGTAAAAAATGCCTTAATTTTGTGGACCGTTATACCCTGTCAGTAAGAGCCCGTATGAAGATTTCTTATCTTGGTGTGTGACTTTCACTGGTAGATAGTCCAATTTCGGAGACAGCCAAAAAATCGTTTCACGACCTGGTTTATCATGTTTCATCACCACCTTGATGGTATCTAACGTGCCGTACTTGGTTTCCACTTTTTCAGTGCCTTGTTTGACGAATCGACGTGATTCAACTTCTTTAGCATCTGCAATCCAATATTGCGATTTTAAACCGTTATTTTTGAGGTCTTCACGAATTTGCAATTCTGCATTTAACTCATCCAGTACACCAGATTTCCAAGCAAATGAACGTTGCTCTTTATCTTTGGTGGTGTTAATGGTTTTGGCACTTGGATTAAATTTAATGCTCATCGTATTGTTATGAACCAAAATTTTACTGGTGCGACTGAAATTGGATGATTGAATCTGATTATTATTGAATGTGAAGTTACTGGTTTCAGTTGCTGAAGCAATACCACCTGCTTTAGCTGCAAAAACGTAATTCCAGGTGTTACCTGATTTTTTCAAGGTTCGTGTTGCTGACCCCAAGTTTTTACCATTGTATGCAAACTGATAAGAGGCTTGGAAGGGCGTCATGGCAAGCGCTTGACTTGAATAGCCTGTGAAAAGCACGGCTGTACCTACACTTGCAATCACACTCAAAGTTTTAAACGATTTAAATGCCATAAATATTTTCCTTTACCTTCGTATCGAAGGATCACTTGAAGTTATATTATCTCTGATAAATAAGGAGAAATAATCAATAATCACAGTGAAAATGTATTTTTCTGTAGCTTAAGCTTTATGACGACATCAAAACGCTGCGCTCTAGTCGTCCTTTTGTTTAATTGGTGTAATGTGATCACTTTCCACTTCATCAGATTTAGATTTGAATCGATCAGTATTCATTTTGCTAAATAAAGCCATCAAATTTACATTACCAATCACGACCAATTCTGTTTCACGCAGTTCTGCATGGTTGACGTGTACTTTGCCCAATGTTTCGATGATCGAGCGATTTTTTCCGAGCCACTGATTTAAATCGAGATGTAAGAGATCATCTTTGACTTTAATGACATTAAAACGCTCTAAAATCATGCCAAGTGGATCTTTACGAAGAATTTTTTGATAGAAAAATAGGGCAGAGCGGAATGCAATTTTCATCCAAAAGGTTTGAAATTTTGCTTCAATTACTTCGGTTTCACTAATTTGTTCAAATACAATCAGTTGTACATCTTTATTCAATTCCATTTGAATGAGCTTTAAATCTACAGAGAGAATGGTATAAAGCCCTTTCACATTCAAAGTGGCATAGAGTCGAAGCCAATCGTCGTGTAAATCAGCATGTAAGTCTTCAAGGATGCTGACATTGTCGGTCACAAAGCGCTTGAAAGTCGCATTTAAAAAAACTTGAGAGACAGGAAATTCACGTTCTTCTTCAATAAACCCTTCAGCCTTTTGATAGACTTTACGAAATTTGTTCGCGATATTTGAAATAATCGTTGGCATAAGTGAAGTTCCATTACCTCTAAATATTGTGAGATGTCAGCTAGTGTATATCTTGTAGGTGATTACTGCCGAAGGATAACAGCTTATCCAATTGCGATGTAATGTTTACAAAGACGTTTATTATGGTTTTGATGGTCAGGCGTTATTTAAGTTTAATCTATTGGTTTCGCATGACTTTATCTTATTTTATCTGAAGAACTTGCTCAATATTTAACTCATTTGTCTAAAATATGTCATCAATATAAAGATCAACTCGATTTACTCAGATTGATAAGCGCGCTGAATCTGACAGACCTCAATCGAATACGTGTCATACCATGATAGGCGACCTTTTTGTTGGGCATAAAGATGTTGGGTGTCTTGATGCCAAGCTTGAATATCTTCTAACCGACTCCAATAAGAAAGACTGACTTCATTATCCTTCTCTTGATAGCTTTCAAACTTTGTACAATTGTAATCATGCATCGCTTTATGCCGCATTTGGCTAGCCAATATTACATATTCATCATCAATATTTTTTATTTTAGCTTTGAAGATGACAACGAAGTTCATTTTTGAATACTCATTTATTATTTTAATTTGCTTCCCGAATAACGGGAAGCATAGACCGAAGTCATTGAGGAGTGTTATTCGTCATCCAAAAGCAAGTAAGGGTTTTCAAAACCTAGTTTTTGTAAAATCTCAATCTCAATTGCTTCCATTTCCTCAGCATCTTGTTCAGAAGTTTCATGATCATAGCCCATCAGATGTAAAGTACCGTGAACCAACATATGAGTGAAATGTGTTAATGGTGCTTTAAATTGTTCTTCTGCTTCTCGAAGCACAACGGGAATACAAATCACCAGATCTCCGATAGGGAAACTGTCTAAAATTTCAGCCATTTCATCTGGTAAGTCGCTTGGAAAAGATAAAACATTGGTTGGCTTATCTTTACCACGATATTCAAGGTTAAGTTTGTGACTTTCTTCGACATCTACGCAAGCTATTCCAATTTCACAATCGCTTTGTGTATCAATATGACGAAGGGTGGTTTCAATAATTTTTTTAACATACGCACGTTTGAGCACCAAGTTTGATGCTTCAAACGATTGTTGTAATGAGAGACTGAGTTTCAAAATCTTGCCTTGAGCGTGATTAGATTTAAATTACTCTGCATCTTGATGCTGAGCATCAGCAGCAGAATCATTTTCTGATATGAGTGCTTCTTGACGCGCTTTACGTTCCGCACGTGCTTCAGCAGTTAAACGATGTTGTTCACTGTCCCAACCTTCGTATGCTTCTACAATTTTTTGTACAAGCTGATGTCTTACAACATCACGTGAGTGAAAACGTGTGATATGGATTTCTTTAATCTTTTCAAGCACACGTAATGAATGTGCCAAACCAGACTGTTGTCCACGTGGTAAATCTACTTGGGTAATGTCACCTGTAATGACTGCACGCGAACCAAAACCAAGACGAGTTAAGAACATTTTCATCTGTTCTGGCGTTGTATTTTGAGCTTCATCTAAAATGACAAAGGAGTGATTGAGTGTACGACCACGCATATATGCAAGTGGCGCTACTTCAATAATTTGACGCTCAATTAATTTTGCCACTTTTTCAAAGCCAAGCATTTCATACAAGGCATCATAGAGCGGGCGTAAATAAGGATCAATTTTTTGTGATAAGTCACCTGGCAAGAAGCCAAGTTTTTCACCAGCTTCCACAGCAGGGCGAACTAAAAGAATACGTTGAATTTCATTGCGTTCAAGCATATCAACGGCAGCAGCTACAGCCAAATAGGTCTTACCTGTACCCGCTGGACCAATCCCGAAAGAAATATCACTTTGAAGAATACGTTGTACATAGCGTTTTTGGTTGGCCCCCCGCGGATTAATGCGGCCCTTGCGAGTTTGGAGCCAGACTTCGTCAAGTCCTGTGTGTTCTTGATTAGGATCCAATTGTAATTCATGATCAGTCTGGCTGCCTTGAATCATTAAATGAATCAAATCAGAGCTGATTTGTTGAGAAACTTCAGCTTCGGCGTATAAGCGCTGAAGTAAGCTTTCAACTCTCTCGACTTCATCAATTCCACCGTCAATAAAAAAACTATCACCACGCTGACTGATTTTTACATCTAAACGTTGTTCAATTTGTTTCATATGACCGTTGTACGCGCCAAGCATGGTTTGTAAACGGTCCATTGAAACACCGGGAAAAGCCACTGTACGTCGAATCGCTGCAGTCAAGAGATTTCCTTTAGAGTCTATTAATCTATACCTCTACATTACGCCACGTCAGGTTCAAGATTCAAGAGTTCACCGTAAACTAAATTCAAGGTTTTAATCTCTGTAATCTCAATCTCTGCAAAGCGTCCAAGCCAAGAGGCATCACCAATAAATGTTACTAAACGTGTATTGTCTGCGGTTCCTACCAATAAGTTTGGATCGTGCTTTGAAACGCTCTCAATTAGCACACGTTGGACAGTACCAAGCATAGCATCAGTTTTTTGGATACTTGACTGCTTAATCCATTGTTGAACTTTAGCCAAGCGCTCTTTTTTAACATCTTCAGGTGTTAAATCTTCCAGCTCTGATGCTGGTGTACCAGGACGTTTCGAGTAGATGAAACTATAAGAATGATCAAAATCTAAGTCTTGAATAAATTGATATGTCTCTTCAAAGTTAGCATCAGTTTCACCAGGGAAGCCAATAATAAAGTCTGAAGACAAATGCATATCAGGGCGTACCTGGCGTAATTTAGCAATCTTATCGATATAAACGTCAATCGTGTGGTTACGCTTCATCGCCTTCAATACATCATTTGAACCACTTTGAACTGGTAAATGAAGGTGAGAAACCATCTGTGGTAGGTCACGATAGCATTGGATAAGGTCATCATTGAATTCTAATGGATGAGATGTCGTATAGCGAATACGACCAATGCCTGGAATTTCCGCCACTAGACGAAGAAGATCAGCAAACGTACAGATTTCACCTTCGAATGTTTCTCCGCGGTAACCATTTACGTTTTGACCGAGTAAAGAAACCTCACGTACGCCCTTTTCCGCAAGACCAGCAATTTCAGCAAGTACATCATCTAGGGGACGAGAGACTTCCTCACCACGAGTGTATGGCACCACGCAGAATGAACAGTATTTTGAACAGCCTTCCATAATCGATACGAAAGCTTTATAACCTTCAACGCGAGGTTCAGGTAAGAAGTCGAACTTTTCGATATCTGGAAATGAGATGTCTACCAGTTTGATTTTCTCTTTTTTCGGCTTTTCAATTTGATCCGTATGCTGATCAAGCATTTGTGGCAAACGGTGAAGTGTTTGTGGACCAAATACCATGTCGACATAAGGTGCACGTTTTTGGATATTGTCACCTTCTTGAGATGCAACACATCCACCTACACCAATCACCAAATCAGGATTTTTTTCTTTCAGCTTGCGCCAGCGACCTAATTCTGAAAATACTTTTTCTTGCGCTTTTTCACGAATTGAACAGGTATTCATTAAAAGAATATCTGCATCAGCAGGGTCTGTTGTTAATACATAACCGTGTGAATCACCTAGCAAGTCGGCCATACGATGACTGTCATACTCATTCATCTGACACCCTTGCGTTTCGATATACAGTTTTTTGACTGCACCATCGATGGCTGGGGTGTGCTGTGGCTGGGTAACAGTGTTTTCTGAGGCAGCTGGGGCACTATTCGGAATGAAGGTTTGAACCGTCATGAAGGCTCCTATCCTATAAAAAGGGATAAATATGTTCCGGTGAAGTATGGGGGAATCCCACACTCGATAAAAGCGAGCTATTTTACAGTATTTGTACTACGGGTTGAACAAATATATAAATCAGATCAAGTTTATGGATTTACAGTAAAAATACTTTAAAATAATAGTGGTTAATCAGCGCTTTACATAACAGAACAGTACTTGATCATTAGAGTATTTAAAATACATTTTAAAATTGCCAAGCGCTGCAAAAGAGTTGATCATGCAAAAAAGCATGTCCAAATGTAGCGACGAGTTAAAGTTGAGAAGAGAAGCGTGTTAAAAAAAGCAGTGAAGCAAAAACAGTTAAAACAATATTTAATGGGGCTGATAACACTAGGTTGTTTGCCCGTTGCTCATGCGGCTGAAGAGCAATTTAATGAGGCGATTAAATTTGCGAACTCGGGTAATACAGCTCAGCTCGAATATTATCGTTCTGCAATGCAAAATGATGCGCTTGGATATTATCCAGAATATTGGATGTTGAATAATAATTTAGGCTTCCAACCCGCAACGAATATTATCAGCTTTGCACAGCGCTATCCTCAATCTGCAATGGCTGAAAAATTAGCTGCTGATTATGTCGAAGAAAAGGTAAAACAAGCGGATTTCAAGACAGCTCAACCTGTTTTACCTTATGTCACCAATCCTGACCAAGCTGAAAGCTGTGCGGTTGCGCAAGTACGAGCAAAAAATGGCGATACATTGGTGTACGCGGAATACAAAGATGTCTGGCTTACAACAGAGTCGCAGCCAGAATCGTGTAATGGTTTAGGTCGCTTAATGCTAAGTAGTCCCTTACTCACCACCACTGATCGTCAACAGCGCTTGTTTGCGCAACTTAGAGCGGGCCAGTCCGGTCCAGCGATCGCAACAGCACAAACTCTGGGTTTAAACTTGTCATTAGCACAATTAAATCAAATTCAGGCAGATCCTTTGAATTATTTATGGTCTGCGACCAAAGGAACAACAGTAGATTATGCTTATTTGGTGTTTGCTTTAGGTCGTGCTGCAGATGCTGACTTGAACACGGCGCTTCAAAATCTTCCTCGTGTCGTGCAAGGTGTTCCTGCAGATGTTCAAAAGTATATGTACCGCACGGTGGCGTATATTGGAGGCACGACAGTGATGAAAAATAATTTTAATCCTGAAGTGCTGAAGAACTTTGATTACAGTTATGGCGTGCCTTTTACACCAGAAGAGGCTGAAATTTACGCGCGTCAAGCGATTCGTTTTGGTGAGTGGGAAAGTGTGTTGCGCGCCATAGATAGTATGAGCGTTACGCAAAAACAAGAAGATCGCTGGCAATATTGGATGGCGAGAGCGTATGAAAATCGCAAAGATCAAGCTTCCAAGCAAGCTGCAAAAAGTATTTATCAACGATTAGCTGCCGCTGGCGATGATTATCACAATCTGTTGGCAAAAGATCATTTAGGTATTCGTTATAATGAAGCACATGATCGAGCACAACCAAGCGCACAGGATATTCAACGTTTAGATCAAGATATTCACTTTAGACGTGCTTTTGCATTACGCAATATCAATGCTTCAGCAACTTACACAAACCGTGAATGGAATTGGGCTGTCCGCCAAGCTTATCTTAAGCAAGATGATGGTCTATTACTGGCTGCGGCAAAACGTGCCACAGAAATGGGGTGGTATGACCGTGCTATTTATGCGGCGGAAAGAACACTTAAACGTCATAACTATGCATATCGTTATGCGACACCACATCAAAATCTAGTGGTGACGCATAGTAAAAATGCAGGGATTGATCCTTCGTGGGCTTATGGTTTAATGCGTCAAGAAAGTCGCTTTGTAACCACGGCCCGTTCACATGTAGGTGCTGGTGGATTGATGCAAATTATGCCTGCTACAGCAAAAGATGTGGCACGAAAAATGGGTGAAACGTATAATCCTGCTGCATTATCAGATCCGAATACCAATATTCGTTATGGGACATATTACCTGTCAATGATTCAAGGTATGCTGAGTAACAGTCCAGTTCTAGCTACGGCTGGCTATAATGCAGGGCTGACTAGAGCACGTCGTTGGCAACCAGAGTTTAAAAGCATTGCGGCGGATCAATACACAGAGTCAATACCACTTCATGAAACACGTGACTATGTGAAGAAAGTTATGACCAATGCTGCTCATTATGGTGTTTTGCTTGGACAGGGGCCGCAAGCGATCGAAAGTCGTATGCCGCCTATTCCAGTAAGAAATACGCAATAGCATTTCAACTATTTTTGTGAGCTTTGATGAATCACACAAAACTGCTGTTTAGTCGTCAACACACTTACCTCCTCAGTAGTTTGAGCGTAGGGGCTTTGTTGTGTTCAGCAGATGTGATGGCATCAGGGAAAGGTTTACAAGGATATGTGCTTCAAGTACAGATGACACCTGCCATTTGTGCATTAGATCGAACAAAAGCGAAACACCGTAAATGCCTAGAAGGATATTCACTTACGATAAAGGGTCTTATCCCAGAAACCAGTCGTCATGATTGCCAAACGAGTTCATCTGCCACCTTGGCACCGCTACAGAAGAGGGTTGTTGCTAGGGTGATGCCTGATGAGCAGGCTAGAATTAGGCTGTGGGCCAACTATGGTGGTTGCGTTCCAATGAATGCCAGTCAGTATTTTCGTACCATTATTAATCATGCAGACCAATTAAAAGTTCCTGATTACTTAACAGGAGTGGATCGTAAAACAGTCTCTATCGCGACATTACGATCGCAATTCATCAAACTCAACCCAAAATTACCCAGCCAAGGTATTGAATTTCAATGCCAAAGTTTAAATGGTCGCCCGGTGTTAACGGGGGTTGAAATCTGTTATCGCACGAATGGTCAATTCAAGTCATGTGCGTCTGATATTGTCTCGACCTGCCCAAATACATTTGACATAGAGGGCGCCTACTAATTTATTTCCGCGAAGTTAATTTATATTTCCTATCAGACTTTTGTTGAAATTCATTCTCTTTTCAATGCATCTGTCAAAGTATTGGAGTACAATCTTCGCCGTTTATGATTATTAAGATTAGATAGAACAGCTATTTAATCGCATTGACTATCCTCTCAACTGGAGATAATTACATGAAGCAACCTGTTCGCGTTGCCGTTACTGGCGCTGCTGGTCAAATTGGTTACAGCCTTTTATTCCGTATCGCTAGCGGTGAAATGTTGGGTAAAGACCAACCAGTTATTCTTCAATTATTAGAAATTCCTGTTGAGAAAGCTCAACAAGCGCTTAAAGGCGTGATGATGGAACTTGACGACTGTGCTTTCCCATTGTTGGCTGGCATGATCGGTACTGATGATCCTAAAGTTGCATTCAAAGATGCTGACTACGCGCTTCTTGTTGGTTCACGTCCACGTGGTCCTGGTATGGAACGTGCTGACCTTCTTAAAGTCAACGGTGAAATCTTCATCGGTCAAGGTCAAGCGCTTAACGAAGTTGCTAGCCGTGACGTTAAAGTTCTTGTTGTAGGTAACCCTGCTAACACGAATGCTTATATCGCAATGAAATCTGCTCCAGATCTTCCAGCGAAAAATTTCACAGCAATGTTACGTCTTGACCACAACCGTGCGTTAACTCAACTTGCTCAAAAAGCAGGTGTTGCAGTTTCTGACATCAAAAACATGACAGTTTGGGGTAACCACTCTCCAACAATGTATGCTGACTACCGTTTTGCTAACGTAAACGGCGAAAGCTTAAAAGACAAAATCAACGATGCTGCATGGAATAAAGACGTATTCCTTCCAACTGTTGGTAAGCGTGGTGCTGCGATCATCGAAGCGCGTGGTCTTTCTTCTGCTGCTTCTGCTGCAAACGCTGCAATCGACCATATGCGCGATTGGGCTCTTGGCACAAACGGCGAATGGGTAACTATGGGTATTCCTTCTGATGGTTCTTACGGTATCCCTGAAGGCGTAATGTTCGGTTTCCCTGTAACTTGTGAAAATGGCGAGTACAAAATCGTTCAAGGTCTTGAAATTGACGAATTCAGCCGTGAGCGTATCAACTTCACGCTTAATGAGTTAGAAGAAGAACGTGCAGCGATTGCTGACATGGTTAAATAATTTAGTTTTCAACTAAATTAAAAAAGCACTCCGAATGGAGTGCTTTTTTAATGCACAAAACTTAACAATGCTTAAGAAATCCTTCTACATAGAACTGTGTATTGACATGTTATCTTGAACAAAATCATGAAAACTCAAGGAGCAATCCATGTTGGATATGGAAGTAAATCAAGAATTACTTTTTGAGCAATTGGGCTTAGATAGCTCACCTGAAGGGATTGATCAATTTATACAAACACATCGGCTTGATCCCAATACGCCGATGCATGAAGCTGATTTTTGGAATCCATCGCAACGCGATTTTATTATTAGTCATTGGAAAAAAGATAATGAATGGGCCATTGTCATTGACCAATTGAGTGAGCAGCTCACAAACGATACAAAGTGATGAAAATATAATCACAAATTGAAACAATAAACCCAGACCAAAAGCTGGGTTTTTTCATGGATTTCTTATAAGTTATTTAAATAATAATTTTATTAAAATCTGATAAGGGGAGTCTCTTGATGGAACATAAACCTTCCTTAGCGTTATTGTTTTCTCAATTGGGGTTGGCAAATAGTCCAGCTGCAATTGAACTCTATATCCGTACACATCAGCTTTCCGCTCAACAAAATTTACATGATGCACCATTTTGGAATAAAGGTCAGCGCGACTTCTTAATTAGTCATTTAGTACAAGATGATGATTGGGCAATATGGATAGATGAACTTAATCAACAGTTACATATGGATGCATATAAATTAAAAATGGCCTAAAAAAGCCCCTTTCATGGGGCTTTTTTTAATGCATCTTAGGTTTGGTTAACTGGATAAACCACTCTTGGTCATGAAATTGTTTGAAAGCAGGGTGAGTTCTTATCACCTCTAAATCATGATCAATAGTTTTAAAATATTTATTTAGCCAATGGCGTGTAAGTGCTGACTCTTTACGAGAAGCGCAAGCATAAGCCAGATTAAAATAAACATCACTATGATTGGTCGATGTTAATGATTTTAAAATTTGCTGAGTGATGATCGCAAATTTTTCATCTTGAGTAATCTCAAAATACATCATGTAGGCTCTAGCTAACATCAGGGTAAGATTAATATACAAACGCATTGGCATTTCTTCGAAATCTACTCGACCTTGTTCAAGAAGAACAATCGCTTCTTGAAGAAAATGAATTTGTTCCTGACGAAGCTTACTCATACTGACCAGCTCTAAACGCAATTCGGCACGTTCAAAGGCAAGCTCAGGCGTATTTTTTTGTAAGTAAAGTTGGTCTGTTTCACCAATGCGTTGAATAATTAGCTTGGTATTTGATTGCATGGATGAGTCCTCATCAGGTTTAAAACCTATATGGAGGCAACTTCGAAAAAATAAAGCGCTAAATTAAAGTTCGTGCGGTCCTTAACCAAGCTGTAATTGAAAGACGTTGGTGGTGTGCAACAAGAACTTCATGTAATAAATCGCTTTGAAATAGAGCGATGCGATTAGGTTTGGGTTCAATAATATGCCACTGATTATTCTTATCTTGGAGCTTTAGTTGACCACCCCAATGCTGATGCCATTCTTCATGCAGATAAAAAACTGTCGAAATCACACGACCATTTTTGCCTTGAGGGTTGTCTCGATGTAAAGCATAGAAATCACCAGGATTATAACAAGCGAAGTGGGCTTCGACTTCTTGAATGCCTAAATAAAATGCACGATTTAATTCCTGAGAGAGTAAATGTAAGGTTTTAATGTGTTGATGGGAAATTGATAGTTTTGGATCTAACCACAAAATGTGATCGCTGCGGATTGTGCTGACAATGCCATTTTGAATTGCTGCATTTCTAAAATCATCGAGATGGATTTGGCATTCATTTACAACGTTTTTTAAATAGCTTGGTGGGTATGCATGATCGATGATACTGAAGCCATGTTGATCTAAATCATCAAGGATTTGATCAACATTCCAAGCCCCTGGGATGACAACTGCTTCCATATTTATCTCGCTATTTACTGTATAAAAAAAAGGTCAGCTATTTTAGAGTAATAATCGATTCTGAATGAAACACTTTTTCATGTTAAAATGATTGTTGATCTTAGGAATAATTGAAACATGAATTACCGTCACCATTTCCATGCTGGAAACTTTGCCGATGTCATGAAGCATGTATTGTTGCTTCAGATTTTGTCACGTCTTAATCAAAAAGATAAGCCGTATCGTTACATTGATACACATGGTGGTGCAGGTAAATACGATTTATCAACGTCTGCAGCACAGAAGTCGGGAGAGTTTTTAAATGGTATTCACCGTTTAGTTAAACTCGATGACTCAATTAAGCGTAATGCCCCTGAAGGTGTTAAGCAATATCTTAAAGTTGTAGAAGATATGCGTGCAGGTGCCGGAAAAGGCGCTTATCCGGGTTCGCCATGGTTCGCTTTGGAAGGAATGCGCGAAACAGATAAAGCAACAATTTTTGAGATGCAACGAGATGTATTTCAGCAACTTTATATGAATGTGCGTGATCGTCGTGCAGGTTTGCATGAGCGTGATGCTTATGAAGGTTTGCTCGGTGTGATTCCTCCTAAAGAAAAACGTGGATTGGTCATGATTGATCCACCATATGAGGTGGAGCGAAAGGATTTTCCGCAGTTGGTTGAACTCATCGCTACGGCATATAAGAAATGGCCTACAGGCGTATTTGCAATTTGGTACCCAATTAAAGACCGCGCAATGATTGATCGTTTTGAGAAGAAAATGATTAAGACTGGTATTCGCCGTCAATTGGTTTGTGAAGTATGTGTATGGCCAGACGATACACCTGTAGGATTAAACGGTTGTGGTTTATTGGTGATTAATCCACCTTGGAAGTTTTCTGAAGATGCAGATGAAGCATTGCAATGGCTTTTCCCGCACTTAAGAATGAGTGAAAATGGTGGTCATGCTGCCGTTCGTTGGTTGGTCGGCGAATAAGAATATTGAGAGATAAGGCTACAGTTAGGACGAATGACAATGACAAATATAAATAAACCTGAAACTGAATCTTCTCCAAGAAATGTTCCGGGCTTTGATGGTATTACTTTCGAAGTTGAAGAAGAGGAACATACGCAAGAAGGGCAAAAGGTTAAGCGTCGTGGGATTTATCTGTGGCCAAATCTGATTACTACTGCAGCATTGTTGTCAGGGTTTTACTCAATTATTGCAAGTATGAATGGCGAATTCACACAAGCTATTTATGCCATTTTTATCGCTGCTTTATTTGATGGTTTAGATGGTCGGGTCGCACGAGCAATTGGAGCGCAAAGCCCTTTTGGTGAGCAGTTTGATTCATTATCAGATATGTTGGCATTTGGTGTTGCGCCTGCAATTTTGATGTATAGCTGGAGCCTCCATGATCTAGGTCGAATCGGTTTGGCTGCATGTTTTGTCTATACTGCTTGTGCTGCATTCCGATTGGCACGTTTCAATGTGCAAATAGGTGTGGTTGATAAACGCTATTTTATTGGTGTAGCTAGTCCTCTAGCCGCAGTAATGATCATTTCTTTGGTTTGGGTGGGACGTGATTTCCCTGAAATTTTTGTCCTATCTGATCCAATGATTCAGACCATAAATGCAGTCATTATTATTGCAGTTGGCTTGCTGATGATTTCGAATATTAAATACTATTCGTTTAAAACCGTAGATCGTAAACGTGTGCCGTTTGCAGTCTTGCCTATTGTTGTGTTTATCTTTGCTGCGATTACGTACAATATTCCTGTCGGTATTTTAGTGCTTTCGATTATTTATGCACTTTCAGGTTTCGTCACTACATTTTTGGCTCGAGAAAAAACAAGATAAATAAAAAAGGAGTTTGATATGCAGTTGTTGATGAGTTTAGCGGACGATTCAAAACAGCTGAATCAGGCTCCTTTTCCTCTTCGGTTGGATTATCACGGTCCACGAGGAATCTATAAAATTATCCATCAAGGATTGATGATTCCAGGATTACCATCTCCACTTCATTATTTTAATTTTTTAACCATTATCGGACAGCCGAATGTTCCAATGCTGCGTAATGATTATGCAATTAAAACAAAAGCCTTGGATACTGTTTCACTCATTACGAGCATTAGTCCACATATGGTTGGACATTTTAATGGTTATTCAATCATCAATGATTGCGAGATTAAAGAGAATAAATTTGTATTTGGACAAAGAGAACAACTAGAAGGCTCAATCCCAAACTTCAAATTAATAAGAAAGGACAATGAACTTTCCGTTGATCTGAATATTCAAACTCAACCAATTATTTCGCACTTTACCAAACTAAAATTAGGTTTATTTGATCACTGGTCATTAGTGTGTCAATGCAAAGGAACAGTAACCTATAAAGAACAAACATATAAAATTGACCAGTTAGGATCATTTGAATTTGCCAGAGCGATCAATATTCCTTATCTACCGCTTCATTTTTTTACCTATCAGATAATTAACTTAATCGACCAAAGACAGTTACTTCTTGCTCATATACGCAATGGTTTAAATCAAATTGTGCAATCAAGGATGTATTTAAGAGATTTAAAAGCTCAGACATCTGAAATGTTTGATGATGTTTATTTCAAAGTCCATCGTGTATACCCAAAAGTAAAAACCCCTAATGGACATGAGATGTATTTAGCGCGCGTATTTGAATGGTCATTTGAAAATAAAAAAAGAAAAATAATCGTGAAAGGTGAAAGTCGTGGAGATTTTAAATTTGGTCTTGCCGCAGGTTATGTAGGTAGTTTTAGTTATCAGGTGCAGATTGATGGAATTCAAGAAGTGGGACAATCTGGGTATTGTGAATATATAGATTGCCGTAGTTTAAAGTGGCAAGAAATTAATAAAGATGAAAAATTAATGGATAATTTTGCAAGTATTGTGCCATGCACGCTTAAAAAATAGCTCCAAAAGCATAAAAATCACGTAAATTGAACAATAAATATCCAGTTAATCATATTTTTTTTAAATATTTAAAAAACATGGTTGCATTGGGGGAGGAATGCTGTAGAATGCACATCCATCGGCGGTGATGTTGATTAAAACTTGTTGAAAAACAAGGATTTAGCTGAATAA
>NZ_JBWYIT010000013.1:0-71355 GCF_056779875.1 Acinetobacter sp. ANC_7634
AATCACCATTACCTGCGTTGTTGTTGACGATCACTAAGTCTTTAATACCGAGTTCAATTAAGCCATCGATGAGTTCAGCAGGCTGACCTGCGGTACCAAACCCACCAATCATAATGGTTGAACCGTCTTTAATTTGGGATAAAGCTTCAACTAAAGACTGTGACGATTTATCGATCATCCAACAACTCCCTCTGTACAACATATTTTAATATTTGGGGAATCCACGATTAGCGCAATTTCAATCTGGACGGAGATTGAAATATGCAACTAAATCGCTTGGATTCCGTCACTCCATTCTTGATAAATTAAAAAGCTTGAGCTACCTTGAAAAAAGGTTTTTGTACGATTTACAGATTTTTTGTTCGATGATCGAACAATATCTTGAGTATATTGCTCAAGATTCTAAATCAGCATTAATAATTCAATTTTTAAAATAGCAAGGAAAATGCTGTGTCTACAGAATCAGACTCAAGGAACAGACAACTTCAAAATCCAGATAATAAAAAGTGGATTCGTCATGAAGACTTTATTGCAGGTATCAGCAAAGGACTGGCTATCCTAGATTGTTTTGCAAATGACCGTCACCGTTTAAATGTGACCATGGCTGCAGAAAAAACAGGGTTGACTCGAGCCGCTGCAAGGCGACATTTAATGACTTTAGAATATTTAGGTTATTTAGAATTTGATGGTCATTACTATTATTTAACACCTAAAGTTTTAAAATTTTCAGGTGCATATTTAAGTGGTGCACAGCTGCCTAAAATTGCTCAGCCATTGTTGAATTTACTCACTCAGCAAACCTCTCTCATTTATTCCGTGATGGTATTAGATGGCTACGAAGCTATTACGATTGCACGTAGTGCAGCGCATCAACAGACTGATCGTGTTAATCCTTATGGATTACATTTAGGTAATCGACTACCCGCTCATGCGACATCTGCAGGGAAAATTTTATTAAGTTATTTATCCAAGGAAGCACAACAAGAATGGTTGGAAAAATATCCACTCAAAGCACTCACCAAATATACGTATACCGATAATGAGAAATTTATAAAATTATTAGCAGAAGTTAGAGCTGATGAATATTGTTACTCAGCTGAAGAACATGAGTTAGGCGTACATGCTTTGGCTGTACCTATTCACAATCATCGTGCTGATGTTGTCGCAGCATTGAACATTGTGTCACCGACAGGTAAAACCAGTAAGGAATATTTAATTCAGTATATTCTGCCCTTATTACAGCAAACCTCGATTGAATTTAGACAATTTGTTTAATAAAAAAACACACCAAATTGTGGAGCAATTTGGTGTGTGCTAAAAATTAGCCAATGGATTAAGCTTGACTTCGAGGATTAACTCGCTTTTTGGAGTGGTAGTCCAACATAGTTTTCAGCAAGCGTAGTTTGCCCTGCTTCTGAACCAAGAATATAACTTAATTCAGCTTGTTTGATTTTATGCTCGAATTCGGTTTCTGTCTCAAAACGATGTAATAAATGAGTCATCCACCAAGAGAAACGCTCTGCTTTCCATACACGTTTTAAGCAATTTTCAGAATACTGCTCAATCCCCTGCTCAGAACCCGTTTGATAATATTCAATGAGAGCTTGAGAAAGATACGCAATATCAGATGCAGCGAGGTTTAAACCTTTAGCTCCTGTTGGCGGTACAATATGAGCAGCATCACCCGCCAAGAACATTTTACCAAAACGCATTGGCTCAGTGACAAAACTACGTAATGGCGCAATACTCTTCTCAATTGATGGACCAGTCACGAGCTTTTCACGGCTTTCAGGATCTAGACGATTTTTTAACTCTTCCCAAAATTGCTCATCTGACCAATTTTCAACTTTATCCGTTAACGGTACTTGTAGATAATAGCGACTTCTCGTGTTAGAACGCATACTGCATAATGCAAATCCACGATCAGATTGCACATAAATTAGTTCCTCCGCAACAGGAGGTACATCTGCCAATACCCCTAACCAGCCAAATGGATAGACTTTCTCAAAAGTTTTAATTTTGTCTTCTGGCACACTGGCACGGCACACACCATGGTACCCATCACAACCTGCGATAAAATCACATTCAACTTTAACTTGCTGACCATTATGCTCAAAAGTAACACTTGGTTGACCGTAGAAATCATGTATTTGAACGTTAGCTGATTCATAGTATGAAGTGAGTTGAGCCGCTGTGCGAGCCTGCATTAAATCTTTGGTGACTTCAGTTTGGCCATATACCGTAACTTGTTTACCACCCGTCAACTGCGTTAAATCAACACGGTGCTTTTCACCATTGGTTAGAATTTCAATACCCTGATGAGGTAACCCTTTTTCACGGAGTTGCTGATCTACACCAGCTTCAGTCAATAAATCTACTGAAACTTGCTCTAAAATCCCAGCACGGATACGACTGGCAACATATTCAGCACTACGCTGTTCAATTAAAATATGATCAATACCCGCTTTATAGAGCAGTTGACCGAGTAATAAACCTGCTGGACCTGAACCAATAATCGCGACTTTGGTTTTTAAAATTTCCATATTGCAAACACCCTCAATTTTTTTCCTTTTGTAAAACCTAATGAAATTCCAACTGAGGTACTAGACTTTAGCCCTAAATACGACCGAATTTAGTGACAAATGACCGATCATCGGACAAGATATCAGAATTAAAGGGTGTAAATCAGAGCAATATCATGCGCAATGAATTGATTTCAAATGCTAAAAATAAAGAAGTAATTCAATATGATGATTATATTGCAGGCCTTGCTAAAGGTTTGAATCTATTAGAGTGCTTTGGTGTTGAACGTCAAAAATTAAATGTCACCCAAATTGCTGAACGTACAGGATTGAGTCGCAGCGCAGCACGACGATATTTAAGAACTTTAAAATTTTTAGGTTATTTAGACACAGATGAACATTTTTATTGGCTCACCTACAAAGTTTTACGCTTTTCAAGTGCTTATCTAAGCTCTGCATATTTGCCAAAAGTCGCTCAACCTATGCTGAATTTACTCAGTATCAAAACTGCACTGAGCTATTCAGTCACGGTACTCGATGAACATGAAGTAGTACCTGTTGCGAAAAGTGTTCCTCAACAGAACGAATCATCTAAAATGAGTCCGTTGGGTATTCATCTAGGTAATCGCCTTCCAGCCTACGCCACCTCAACAGGTAAAATACTACTCTCAAGATTGAGCCATGATGAACTTAATCAATGGCTTGCACAATATCCACTCAAGAGATTAACGCCTTTTACCATCATAGATCATCAAAAGTTTATAAACACTATTGCAACTGTTCAAAAACAAGACTATTGCATTTCTACAGAAGAACATGAATTGGGAATTATTGCTTTAGCTGTCCCTATTCTCAACATGCAAGGTGATACTGTAGCCGCACTCAACTGTATCGGATCCAGCCACAGAATTACAGAAACATATTTAATCCAAAATATTTTGCCCCAGCTTAAACAAGTAGCTCATGATTTGCGCGCTATTTTATAAAATTCGGAAGATTCGAATGAACTTTTAAGATTTTTTTCCTTTCTTTAACTGAGGCGTTCATTTTTTTAATCCCTAGTACTTTAGTATATTTTTCAAGTACTTCTTCGCAAATATGGATCCATTTAATCTAAAATATATCTAAGTTAATATTTTTTTGCTTGAATTTGGATCCAATAATGCTAAATTCATGCACATTGCAGACGTGTTGATTATTTCATCAATACCAGAATATGGACGGGTTCTGACTGCGATGAACACCTTAAACATTACTAGGATGACTTCTGAAGTCTGCCTACGTTTATGACATGTAATCACATGCCACACGTAGTGCTTTTCAATGAGGTCTTATTCCATGGAGAAAGTAAATGGTTCAGAACCCGCGTGAGGAAATGAATAACAAGACCATGAATGGGTTTCAGTGGTTTGTTATCGGTATCTGTATTTTATTAAATGTTATTGATGGCTTTGACGTTCTTGTCATGGCCTTTACTGCTGCATCTGTTTCTGCCGAGTGGGGACTGACTGGCGCTGAACTTGGTGCACTATTGAGTGCTGGCCTATTTGGTATGGGTGCTGGCTCACTATTTCTTGCACCTTGGGCTGACAAAATCGGTCGCCGCCCACTCATCTTACTTTGCCTTCTTATCTCTGGAGTAAGTATGGTTGCAGCATCATTTGCTCAGACTGCAATGCAACTTGGCATGATGCGTTTTGTGACTGGTTTAGGCATCGGCGGTATTCTCGCAAGTAGTAATGTTATTGCAAGTGAGTACGCATCTCTGCGTTGGAGAAGTCTCGCAGTCAGCTTACAATGTACAGGTTACGCGATTGGTGCAACCGTTGGTGGGATTATTGCAATTGCGCTTATCAGCAATTTCGGATGGCGTGCAGTCTTCTTAACAGGTGGTTTAGCGACTTTATTCATGTTGGTCGTGTCTTATTTCACCTTACCAGAATCACTTGATTACCTTTTGGTTAAACAGCCAAAAAATGCTCTAGAACGTATTAATGTTTTAGCAAAGAAAATCAATATTACCCCATTACAGCAACTTCCTACGGTCACTATGACCAGCGAACAAGCAAAGAGTGGTTTGGCACGTTTGTTCAGCCCTAAATTGGCACTTCAAACGATTTGTATCTGGTTTAGCTTCTTCTTCGTTATGTTTGGTTTCTACTTCGTAATGAGTTGGACACCAAAAATCTTATCTGCAAATGGGATGACCACTGAACAAGGTGTAACAGCAGGTGTCCTGATTAGTGCTGGCGGTATGTTTGGTGCTGCGCTGTTAGGTCTGATTAGTTCACGTATCCGTATTTACTATGTTCAAGCGGCTTTCCTTGCCTTAACTGCAATCTTGATCTGGTTATTTGTGAACAGTACTGGTTCACTCATGATCGCATTCATTCTTGCTTTATTCCTTGGCATGATGTCAAACGGATGTGTCGCAGGTCTATATGCGATGTCTCCTGCAATCTATGATGCTGATGTTCGTGCGACTGGTGTAGGTTATGCGATTGGTTTTGGTCGTGTAGGCGGTATTTTGTCTCCACTAGTTGCAGGTGCTTTCCTCGACAGTGGTATCTCATCACTTGTACTTTACGGTTATTATGCGTTGGCATTCGTTGCAGCCATTATCATGGTATTAAGCATTTCAAAACTCAAAAATAAAGAAACTGCACAATTGCATTTCCAACAACCAACATCTGCATAATCATTTTTTAAATACTTTAGAGCTAGACAAGACGTCTAGCTCCACTTTTCATATAGGGACAATAATGAGATTTTCTGCAATCTTTTTAGGGGTAATTGCGTCTGGATTTCTATCAACAACGCAAGCAAATTCATTTATAGATGATTCATCAGTCAATCTAACAGCTCGCAATTTTTATTTTGATCGCGCATATACACAAGATGCATCAGGTAAAAATCAGAAAGACTGGGCTCAAGGTTTTATCTTTAAAGCTAATTCAGGCTATACACCAGGTACCTTAGGACTAGGTTTAGACATTATGGCACTGGCAGGTTTTAATCTTTTAGGCAGTGATGCCGATGATTATGCAGCTTCGGGATTACTGCCAACCAGTCCATCAGGTAAAGCTGATCAGTATGGAGAAATTCGCTGGACGGCAAAAGCGAAAGTGGGCAAATCGACTTTACATGGGGGTACACTCGCACCAATGTTCCCTGTTTTGTTCTCTTCACCAGCTCGTTTATTCCAGCAAAATTATCGAGGTACACATCTTCAAATCAATGAAGTGGATAATTTGAAAATTCATGCCCTGTATGTGGATCGTGTGAATCAACGTGATTCAACAGATTATGAAAAAATTAAAGTTGGCAATCCTAATAATCGATTTAAGACTGCTGCCGAATCATCTGGCTTACACATGCTTGGTGCTGAATATAAATTTAACGATCAAATTAGTGCGCAACTCTTTCATGCCACCCTTCATGATGTTTATCACCAAAATTTCATTGGTGCAAAAAGCAAACATGATATAGGTATTGGGCATTTATTAGGGGATGTACGCCTGTTTGTGAGTGAAGACTCAGGTGAAGCTCGTGCAGGACATATTGAAAATCAACATTTGAGCGGTATTTTTGGGCTTAACCGTAACAATCATACTTTCAGTTTGGGCTATATGCAGTCTTTTGGTGATACAGCTCTTCCGACCTTAGCGGGTTCAGAGCCAGCAGTGTTCTTAGATAGTATGAGTGCTGATTTCACCAACATTAATGAAAAAGTCTATCACGCACGCTATGACTATGACTTTAAAGACACTTCATTGAAAGGTCTAAAGTTTATGACTCGTTATAGTAAAGGCGATGATATTGAAATTCGTAACACCGACAATCAGACGTTTGAACAAGATGCTCTTGATTTCGAGCTCAGCTATCGTGTTCCAACGGGTAAACTCGAAGGTTTAAATATTCGTACACGTTATAGTCGCTACCGTAACGATATCCCACCAGTAGGTATGGCATTTAAGTCGGATGACGAAATGCGTGTCAACATTGATTACACTTGGAAATTTAAATAAAACAAAGTTAAAGGGAGTTCAACGGAACTCCCTTTAACACAAATACCTTTCATCGATCACAGCTCATATTTTAATTTCACATCCATTTCACAAGATTGCCAGTAGATTAAAAAATAAGAATAAATTAGTGGATTGAGATCATGAAACACGTCAAAAAAATTGTGGCTGCGACATTGAGCCTTCCTCTACTCTTTTTATCAGGCTGTGCAAGCATCCCAAGTTACTCTGATGATTATGCTCAAGCAAGATCGACAGTTCAAGGCATCACCATGACGCCTGCCAAAGCTCAAGATATAGGAGTTCGTTTTACCAGTGCATTCAATACTTTAGGTACACCTGAATTCACTAACCGAGCAAGCAATCTGTATGCTGACAGTTTATATATCAATGACACACTTTCACAATTTAGTAAGCGTGAAAATCTAGTCGAACACTTCAAAGGTATGAATAACCGTGTCAGTAATGTTTCAGTCAAATTGCTCAACACATCACATTTTGACGACTCAGCCTATGTGCATTGGCGTATGGCATATGATTTTAAAATCTTCGGCACGACTCGAAGCATGGAATCACATGGAATTAGTGAAATAAAACTCAATGAGCAAGACAAAATTGTGTTTCAGCAAGACTTTTGGGACCCAGCTGATGGCTTATTTCGCTCACTACCATATGCTGGAGGGTTATACGCATGGTTATTACCTTTCAAAAAATCGCAATAATGACCCTCTCTGCTTTGAGTCTATTCTTCTTACCACTCGCGCATGCACAAAGTGTGCGTGAGTGTGGTCAAGGAGACCTCAAAGTTGGACAAAAAAATGTCGGTAAAGCAACTTATTTCGCTCAAAATTGTCAAAGCACTTGGAAGAATCAAGATATTCGCATGGACTTTGCTTATACTCAAAATATTCCAGAATGGGCTTTTAAAAAGGCTGCAACGCACTTTCTCAAACGAAATGTCAAACAAGCCAATACGTTGAAACAGCTTGACCAGATCACACAATTGTATCAACCCGTTCGATCTGGTGATATTTACAGTCTAAGCTATACCCATACGACCCAGACTTTAACTTTGAGTCTAAATCAAAAAATTTTGGGTAAAGTTCAATACATGAATGCCAATGATTATTTTAATATTTGGCTGGGTTCGTCTCCATTTAGTGATACTTTAAAAAAGCAATTATTGGACTAATCGTGTCGCCATGACTAAACATTTTATTTTAATGGTCGAAGATCATTACGAACTTGCTTCAACATTATGTGAATTTTTAGAAGAGCATAATTTTGTGGTTGATCATGCGCGTAATTTGGATGTGGCACGTCAACTGCTCAAGCAACATCCTTATCATATTCTACTGTTAGATATTAATTTACCTGACGGTACAGGGTATGACCTGTGTGAATGGCTTCGCAATGAACAGGGACTCGACCTCCCGGTACTGATGCTGACTGCTCGTGATACTTTGGATGATAAATTAAAAGGTTTCCGAGCAGGTACAGATGATTATTTAGTCAAACCATTTGATTTTAATGAATTGGTTTATCGTGTTCGTGCACTGATCAAACGCTCATTAGGAGAAGTATCTAACAGCCAAATCAAAATTCACGATCTTACATTAGACCCTGCTTTACAGCAAATCACACGTGCAGGTCAAATGATCGATCTGCCACCTATTCAATTCAAACTTTTAAAATTACTTATGCGAAACTCACCTAAAGTGCTCACTAAACAGGAGATCATGCTTGAGTTATGGGGGGATGAAGAACCAGAAAGCGATGCACTCAGAAGCCATATCTATAATTTAAGAAAAATGGTCGATAAGCCCTTTGAACAAAAATTAATACACACCGTTTCAGGGGTAGGTCTAAAGATCGCAGTTGAATAAAATTAGTTACTACTGAATTCGCACTTCAGATCAAATTCCCCCAAATACACTATTTTGGAGGCTGATCATTCAAGTAAACGACCACAATCAGTCCTGAACTGAGTGACAAGTCAACTTTTGGATGAGTCATCAAATAGTATTCACGATCAAATAACTCTACTCTCCAGCCAAGTTGTTTACATAATTTTTGAACCAGTTGTAGCCCGATACCATGACCTTTGATATCGAGTTGCAGCTGCTGATTCGTTAACTCTTGCACCTTAGAGTTATTCGGTAAATCAATCCCGATACCATTATCTGCGACCAACACTTTATTTTTTTCGAGAATAACATTAATGCTTGTACCTTGAGAGTAATTCAATGCATTTCTTAAAATATTGCTGAATACCATTTTCGTCATCGATGGATATAAATGACGTTTGACCTCATCAACTTCGATGTTTAAATCGATACTCATTCCTTTAGCCAAACTGACACTATTCAAGTCGCTTACAACATCTTGAAGCAGTTCAGATAAACGGGTTTTTTCACTTTGTAAATTACTTGTGGTATTTCGAGCAATCGCCAAAAGTGTATCGACCAATAACTGCATATCTTCAATTGTGTTTTGCAATCGAGTAAAGGATTTGTTATCACCATAACGGGCCTGACAAAGTTGTACATTGCCCTTCAATATTGTGAGCGGTGTTCGAAGTTCATGACTAACATCGCCAGTAAACTCTCTTTCACGCTGAATGAATTCGCTTAGAACTTGATGATATTTTTCAAGTGCTTGCTTGAGATATTCAGCCTCCAAATTAGAATCTGTTTTAATTTCTTTAAATGGTGATGCTCGATTATTCTGATGTTCCCAATCGATATGTTCGAGTGCATTGGCTAAGCGTGTGATGGGCGAAAAATAGCGGCGTGCACGGCGATTCCACCACCACAACACACTGTATAGCAAAAATAAGCTGACCATGAGTGGCGCTAAACCAAACAGCCAAATAAGCTTATTAACATTACTTTCACCAAACACTAAAAAAACGTGTTCACCATTGCGTGTCCCATAAACTGTCATCCGGTCTTTACCATCGATATAGTGTCGATGTACACCCGATTGGAGTTTTAAATTACGAAATTCAGAGGGGGCTAACTCGTCATCGGACCAACGATATCCATATAAATTTTTAGTGTCGGGTAAAGCAGCTTCTGGATTACGCTCCATACGCTGCCAGTAATGCTCCATCTCCTGTTCGAGCGCTGTGGTCAGCAATGTTCCTTTAATGACCCAAGCACTGCAACCAATCCCAATCACAATAGACAAGGCAATAAGACCAATTTGTAGCCAATAATAGCGGTTAAACACCTCACCCAAAGGATGATCGCGTTTATCCCTAAATAGCCTCATCATGGACATGTACCCTCTTCACCTTATCGCTAAAATTAGTTTGAACTTCAAACAGCTCGCTTCTTAAACAAATAATGGCCAATCACCCACTCACGACCTTTGTCATAACCAAACAGTTCTGCACAAGCCATGAAAAAGATTCTCCAACGTTGCCACCAGATTTCCGCATCTTGACCATAAGTTTGCTTAAATAGTGGTTTAAGTAAGTCCTTTTTTAGGTCCATATTATTTAACCATGCATTGGCTGTATGTTCATACTGTTGTCCAGACCATTGCCATTGGTTTTCTAGCTGTAAATGATCCTGAAAGTGCAGGAAAGTCGAAACAGCAGGCATTAAACCGCCTGTAAAAAAATATTTAGACATCCAGTCATAATCATTTTTAACTTCAAATGGATAGTGAATAAATCGATGGCAGAAAATATGACACCACAATAAACCATCTGCTTTGAGCCATTGGCTAATATTGGCAAATAATCGCTGATAGTTTCGAACATGCTCAAACATTTCAACGGATACAACACGATCAAAAGAGTTTTGCTCCAACTCGAGTTGATTTACATCACAGGTGATGACTGTCAAATTGTTAAATTGCTTTTCTTTGGCTTGTTGTTGAATGTGAAGACGTTGAGTATTGGAGTTTGATACTACCGTAATGTTGGCATTTGGATAATGCTCTGCCATATACAAACTGAGTGATCCCCAACCACAGCCTATTTCTAAGATGTCCTGACCATCTTGTAATTGCGCACGTTCACAGTAGACCTGCAGGGCATTTTCCTCAGCTTGATCTAAACTGGTTTTAGCATCATGGAATAAACTGGCACTGTACTTTAAACGCTTGCCCAACACGGCCTGAAAGAATGCTGTAGGCAATTCATAATGTTGTTCATTTGCCTTGTCTGTATCAATCGCGATTTCACTTTTTTTCAAGTCTCTTAATACATCCATATAACGCTGTGAAGCGAATACAGGGTCAAAACGACCTTCTTGCTCAAGACGTTTTTTGCAAAGTGCTTGGATACCAAGACGAATAACTTGATCTGGAACTTTGCCACTTTCAATGAGTTTTAACGATTGTTGAACGATTGAATCCATGTAATTACCTACTTTTTCGGTGGCCAAGGAAGAAACATTGATGTTTTTTGTTGGTACATCTTGTAGTTTGCACCACGATTTTTGAGCGCTTGCTGTTCACTAAATGGAATACCCGTGATGTAGTACAAAAAGAGCCACATCAACACCGGATAGATCCACAACCAAGGCGCTCCCGCCGCTATACCTAAGATTGGATAAGCAAACCAATGTATCCATTCAAAAAAGTAATTCGGATGGCGTGAATATTTCCATAACCCTTGATCCATCGTTTTGCCACGATTATTCGGGTTCAATTTAAATTGATACAACTGATGATCTGCTAGTGCCTCACCAATAAATGCAACCAGCATGATTAATCCTGAAATCAGCAGCAGCAGTTCTGTCGAGTTACTCCACTGCATCGCAGGTATACTGAGCAATTTGATCATTGGATATGAGAATAAGGAGATCAACCCAGCCTGAAATAGAAAAAAGAGAAGAAAACCTAAATGTTGAAAGTCTCCCATCGCACGGCGCATATTGGCATAACGCGTGTCCTCAGCATCTTCTCGGATATATCGTCTGAATAAATGCCATGCTAAACGGAGAAACCAAAGACCACTCGCGATCGCTAGAAAAATGCGAACAGATGTAGGGGCTTCATTCATTACATTTGCTGCGATGAGGACATTTAAAGCTATTCCAAAGCTCCAAATGACATCGACCAAACCTGCACGATGATTAAATGTCACCCAAATCCATGCACAAAGCATCAGGAAAACATTCATCACAAATAAATTGAGCAACATCGAGATGTCCTCTCACTGATTTAGTATGGACTTGCTTCAAACAATAAATGCACATCACTAATGACGCCTTCGAGAAAACCTCCTTCGCAATAACATAAATAAAAATCCCACATGCGAATAAAGTTTTCATCAAAGCCCAGTGCTAAAACTTGCTCACGCTGTTGTAGAAAACGTTCACGCCAGCAGTGAATCGTTTGTGCATAACTTAAACCAATATCTTCAAGATGCTTTAGACGTAATTTTTGTTCTGATGCAACGTTGGTCATCACGCTGATACAAGGAATAAAACTACCTGGGAAAATGTATCTTTTGATGTAATCGACCGTACTCAATGCCTTTTCATATCTCGCATCTTCAATGGTGATGGCTTGAATAAGCGCCAAACCATTAGGTTTTAACAGCTGTCTACACTTTTCAAAATATGTCGATAGATATTGAGCACCAACGGCTTCAATCATTTCAATTGAAACCAATTTATCGAATTTACCTTCAAGTAAACGATAATCTTTTAATTTAACTTCAACACGATGAGACAGACCCGCAGCGTCAATTCTAGCTTTAGCTTCGTCATATTGAGCTTGAGAAATGGTAATAGTAGTCACTTTACAACCATAGTTTTGCGCAGCATAGATCGCAAAACCACCCCATCCACTGCCAATTTCAACCAAATGATCCATCGGTTGAAGTTTCAATTTTTGGCATATGATTTCTTTTTTATAATCGGATGCTTGTTCCAAAGTCATAGATGGATCTTTGAATACCGCGCTGGAGTACATCATGCTCGGATCAAGAAATAACTTAAAAAAGTCATTACTTAAATCATAATGCTCAGCAATATTTTTGCGACTACCTTCCAATGAGTTTTTACGCGATGCATACCAAGTTTTGAGCAAGAGTTGACTCGCCTTTGCTAAGGCACTTTGGTTCATACGATCTAAAATATCGCGATTTCTCGCAAGAATTCGCACAATCTTCACTAAATCTGGTGTCGTCCAATATCCTTGAATGAAACCTTCAGCTGCACCAAGAACCCCCTGACGAAAAAGTAGATCCATCAACTTTGCATCATGGACCTCAATCACTGCGTCTAGATCACTCACCTCACCGACTGAACCCTCCCAAATCCCTTTAAAATGAATTTGGCCGTGTTTTAATTTCAGTAAATGACGTAATACCAGCGGTAGTGAAGATTGCTCTCCCATTAACAATGATTTCATATCACAGCTTATCCTTCGTTTTATTGGGATGCCGATAAAATGGAACTCTATTTATCCAAAGCTTAAAGGCATGATAATAAATACCTGCAACCATCTTGATCGGCTCAAATAGTTTAAAAACAGCATAGCGATGAAGTTGTGAAGGAAGTGTGATGGGAGTTAACTCAAAACGCATTGATGCATCGAATTGTAATTTTTCCTCTTTAAACAATTGCATAAGCACATAATTTTGTTTTTCAGCCAAACTAAACGTCCATTGATACTTCAGATCCATTGGCATGAAGGGTGACACGTGAAAAGCTTTGTCAAACTGGAAGTGGAAGCTCGTATATTCGGAATGCTGCTCCCCCCCGGTGCGACAATCGTGAACATATACCTGTCTTTCTAACCAGGGTGTATTGGTGATTTCACTGAGAATGAACTGTAATTTTTGCTGGGCATTAAATAGAAAATAAAAAACCACCGAATTAAATCTGAAACCAAGCGTGCGCGGCAAAGCCAACACCCGAATTTCAGCGAGCTCCGTCGGCTCTTCTAAAGTATGCTCTTCCAACACATGCAGAACCTTCTCTCGAATCGTGCCTTGATAGTTTGCCAAGAAGTCATCAGAATCTAGGCTCAGAAAGTTCCATTTTTTCGTTGACCAAAGTATCGAAGTTTGCGCGAAGTGTTCGAGCTGTTCTGGATCAAACCACAAATACGTCAGCTGACTCTGAAAAGCATAAGGCTTAGGCAAGTAACGGCGATGACGAATGTCAGCAACTGCAATTGCAAGCGGATACAGCTGCATAAGTACTCCTAAGCGGCTTGATTTGATGAGTTTAATAAGGCTTCAACCACCCATGACGCACTTCTTGCACCATCTTCATGAAAGCCCCATCCCCAATAAGCACCACAAAAATAGGTCCGATTTAAACCGTTTATTTCAGACCATCTTGACTGAGCTGCAATAGCTTCCGCATTAAATACAGGATGACGATAGTTACGCTGAACCCAGACTTTGTTTGGATCTAAATCAAAATTAGGATTTAATGTCGCAAAAATCTGAGTTTCACATTTCAAATTTTGTAGCTGATTCATCCAGTAACTAAATCCATAATGGACACTACTTTGCTGAAATGGAGTGACTTGACCCGCCCTATTCGGTGTGACATGCACATGCCAACTCGCCCACTGACGTTTTGATTTTGGCATAATGCTAGTATCTGAGTGCACCACCATATGATTGTCTTGATACTGAAAATTTTCTAATATTTCTATTTCTTTAACTGTCGGTTCAGCGAGCAACTTCAGTGTGTCATCTGCATGACTTGCAAATACTACCCAATCAAACTGTTCAATTCCCTGTACCGTTTCAATACTCACGTCATTTGCTGAGCGCTTGACTGACTTCACTTCTACTTTTTTAAACTGAATATGCTTTGCTTGAGTTTGAATTGCACGGATATATTTAGAAGACCCGCCTTTTACGGTTAACCATTGTGGTCGATCTTTGAGTTGCAACATACGATGATGTTGAAAAAAACTGACTACAAATTTATATGGAATTTGACCTGCTTGCTCTACTGGGCATGACCATAATGCACCGCACATCGGATAGAGATGCTCTTGCCTAAACGCATCCGAGTATCCATGCTCGTTGAGATATTGCTCAATAGTGTAATGCGGGTCGGTCCCATCTACATCAAGATCTTTATTCGCTGCATAAAATCTGAATAGATCTGCCAGCATCGCTCTAAAACGGGTCTTTAAAAAGTTCTGTGGTTTGAATAATAATGAGAATTTCTTGGAAGGGTTATATTGCAGTCCTGTGACCTGATTATTAACTGAAAACCCCATATCGCTGCTTTGAGCTTGTACACCAAGCTCCTTCAACATCTCACAAAATAAAGGATAGTTGTGTTCATTAAAAACAATGAATCCGCTATCCACTGCAACTTGCTCACCATCGATCTTTAATTGATGAGTATCAGTATGTCCCCCAAAATAATTATTCTTTTCAAATACGGTCACCTCATGCAACTTACTCAACTTCCAAGCTGTATAAAGTCCTGAAATACCCGATCCAATAATTGCAATTTTCATCTTGATTCCTTTGACTGAACTTGAGAATGTTGGCGTTTGGCCATTTTCGAACGCGTAATTTTACTTGCTTCATAGACTCGAGCTGGTATGGGTTTCATTCCCCAAACCAAGCCAAACCATGACATAAATTTTAAGATGTAATAGGTCACATCGATCTGCCACCAATAGAACCCTTGGCGCGTACTTCCAGCATAAAAATGATGATTATTGTGCCAGCCTTCACCAAGTGTAATCAGAGATAAAAATAAGTTGTTGCGACTATGATCATTCGTCTCAAAATCTCGGCTTCCATAATGGTGAGCCAGTGAGTTAATGCACAATGTGGCATGAATAAGCAAAACAGTTGAAATTGCGCCTCCCCATACCAATAACTGTAAACCACTGGTTCCCCAATGTGGCCACATCCAAGCAGCCCATTCCCCAAGACCATAAATTCCGATAGCCGTTATTAGGACGATCATCAAACTAAAACGATCTAACCAAATCAGCTCCGGAAACTTCAGCCAATCTTTAATGACACTTTTACGCGTTGAAAAATTATATTCATTTAAAAACCAACCAACATGGCTATACCAAAATCCATGCGTTGATGAATGTGGGTCTTGAGGAGTATCTGTATAACGATGATGATATCGATGATGTGCTGCCCACCATAATGGTCCACGCTGCGCACTCATTGTGCCAATTAAAATAAAGATAAATTGCAGCCATCTCGAAGTTTGAAAAGTTTTGTGTGACAAATAACGATGAAAAAAAGCCGTGATTGCGAACATGCGAATAAAATAAAAAAACAACATAAATGCAAAAGCAAACCAAGAAAACCCGACCCAAAACACTGCCAGACAAGCAAGATGCAGTAGGATAAAAGGAATTATTCTGAGCCATTGAATCTGTTTACTCTCAGAGGTCAATGCTTCATGTGGTACGCTTACGGACCAACTATCCAGCCATTGCATGAGGCTTTTTAACATACAGTCATCCCAAACTAAGCAATCGATCTTTATGATTTAAATAAAGTGTAGTTCTTGATATATGAAGTTTATGTGAAGCACACGCTGTATCTTGAATTTCACGCTTAATCATTGAATTTAATATTAATTTAATTTCATCATATAAACTTAACTCACCCTCATTTTGACTACACAAATGCTGATCAATGAGCACTTCAACCCCTTTTATACCCTCGTTGAGTTACATGACTGCACACTGATAAACCAAACCGAGAAGGTATGTATCTCGATTCAACAAAATAATCATAGGCAAACCTATTGAATCTCGATATAAACTATAGGGAGAAATAAAAAACCAAGAATATTGATGAAAAAGTTGAGACAACGATGTCTGAAACGCATGTAGAAACTGTATCGGATTCTAAACTCGCCCCTGATTTAAGAATGGTGCAAATCAATCAAAATTATGTTGCTTGTGAAGAGTGCGATACTCTCTTTCGCAAATCCGATTTATATAAGAATGAACGTGCCTATTGTTCGGCTTGCGGTTCCGAGCTCTATCGTAAAATTCCAACATTTAACACACTGTTGGCCTTAGTCTGTACTGCGTTAATTATCTTTGCGATTGCCAATAGTTTTTCAATTGTCAAAGTTGAACTCCAAGGCATTTATTCAGAAACCACATTATTGGGTGCGGCTTGGGCAATGTTCGAGGCAGATCGTGCTTTTGTAGGCTTTCTTATTCTGATGACCACTTTTGTTGTCCCTTTGGCCTACTTACTTCTGATGGGATATATTCTTTTGATGGCCATGTTCAATAAAAATGTTATTGCAACCCAACAGTATGCATCACTTAAACTCGCATTACGGTCACTATTTCAATTAAGAGCTTGGGGAATGGTTGAAGTCTTTCTGATCGGCGTTTTAGTCACCTTAGTGAAATTAGTGGGGATGGTGGTTGTGATTCCTGGAATTGCCTTATGGGCATTTGCCATTTTAAGTGTTTTGTTGGTCTATTTAGTATCAATCAAAATCAAGGATCTATGGAATGTAATTGATGGAAATCAAATCTCATGACCATTACTTCCACTCATACGAATCAACCCGATCAGATGAAGCATTCGCCACACCCTGTGCAGAAACCCGCCTCATTAGAAACGCTTGCACCGCGTGCAATTGATCTTGAGCTCACACTTTGTCATTGCTGTGGAACACTCAACCGCATGACGTCCTTGTCGGCCATGGAACAAGCACGAAAATCCCGCTGTACTCGTTGTGATAGCCCCTTACATACCCGAAAAACCCGAAGTTTAGAACGAACTTTAGCTTATTTAATTGCAGCGAGTATTCTTTATATACCAGCCAATGTTTTACCGATGACAATTACAGAATCTATTCTTGGTCGTCAACAAGACACGATTATGAGTGGAGTCATCTATTTCTGGAAAAGTGGTGACTATTTCGTTTCGTCCGTTATTTTTATTGCCAGTATATTTATTCCACTACTGAAATTGGTCATCCTTGCTCTCCTGCTCAGTGCTGTACATTTACAAGCCTCAAAAAAAATTCACCTCTCACCGAAGCATTGCTCGATCATGTATAGAGTCGTGGAGTTTATTGGCCGTTGGTCAATGATTGATGTTTTCGTTGTCGCCATGCTCGCAGCACTAATCCAAATTCAATCATTGGCAACTATTTTAGCAGGCACAGGTGCAGTCGCTTTTGGTGCAGTGGTGGTTTTGACCATGTTAGCCTCACTGAGTTTTGATCCTAGAATCATTTGGGACAACTATTACGTTTCAATTCTGAGTCAGCATGAAAAAAAAAATGACGCTTCAGAACATTGAGATTTACATAAAACCCTTTCACTTCTTGCTTGATATTCATATGATGAAGCGTACAAACAACAACCACATTACGATTTAATAAGATCAATAACTATGTCAGAAAACCAATCGAGTAATGGTCATCCTCATGATGAACAAGTTCTGAGTCAGGTCGGTGTACCTGATAAGAAACGTAGCAAATGGAAACCTTCTCTCATTTGGATTATTCCAATTGTGGCATTACTCATTGCATTTTCATTAGCTCTCAAGGCGTATTTGAATACTGGTCCTGTTATTGAGGTTTCTTTTAGGACTGCAGAAGGCATTGAAGCTGGCAAAACTACAGTTCGTTATCGTCAAGTTAATGTAGGTCTAGTGCGTGAAATTGACCTTTCGGAAGATCGGTCTCATATCATTGCTAAAATTGAACTTCGGAAAGATGCCAGTAATTTTGCTACGGAAGATTCACGTTTTTGGGTAGTGAGACCACGTATTGGTGCAAGTGGGGTTTCAGGTATCGATACTTTACTTTCTGGCGCATATATTGAAGTAGATGGCGGTAAATCAGATGTCAAAACCACTTCATTTAAAGGGCTAGAAACTCCACCCGTCGTGACTTCCGATGTTCCTGGAAAAATCTTTTTCTTAAAGGCACAAGATTTAGGTTCGCTCGATTTCGGTTCACCTATTTATTATCGAAGAATCAACGTTGGACAAGTAACCTCATACCAACTGGCTGATGATGGAAAAAGCGTTGAACTTCAAACTTTCATTAAGTCACCTTATGACAAATTTGTCACCACAGATGCGCGTTTCTGGCAAGCCAGTGGTGTAGATGTCAATTTGAATGCTTCGGGCTTTAGTTTAAACACACAATCTTTGGCAAGCATCATTTCGGGAGGGATCGCATTTGGTTATCCTGAAAATTCTGATGCAGCTCCTGCTCCGAATAAAATGAAATTTGAATTATTTGACTCTGAAAAGCTTGCGCTTAAAGAGCCTGATCTTAATCCAAGACGGATCGTAATGTATTTCAATGAGTCATTGCGAGGTTTATCAGTAGGAGCTCCAATTGATTTCATGGGTGTCGAAGTCGGTACTGTGAAAAAAATCAACACTGAGTTCTACAATAATCACTCGCAAATTCGAATGCGTGTTGATGCTGAAGTTTATCCTTCACGTATTGCTGGAGGTCATGAGTTGGACCCGCAAGGTACAGTATTCAAGCAATTTGTTGAGCGTGGTTGGCGAGCTCAAATGCGGACTGGCAATTTACTTACAGGTCAAAACTACATTAGCTTTGATCTTTTCCCTAAAGCTAAATATGCCACTGCAATCCGTCGAAATGATGGTGTAGTTGAAGTTCCAACAACTCCTACAGAATTAAAAGGCCTTCAAGCACAAGTGTCCCAAATCGCCGATAATGTATCTAAATTTCCATTGGTTGAAATTGGTCAGGACGTTCGTCAAACCTTGGCTAACTTAGATAAAACTATACGATCTTCAAAAAGTTTGGTCGATCAACTGGATGGCAAAGTTGCGCCTAATTTACAAGCCACTTTGGATGATGTTCGTAAAACAGTTCAGTCTTCTGAAACCATCTTGGCAAGTGATGCACCATTACAACAAGATCTACGTCGTGCTTTACAACAAATTACCCGTGCCGCAGCTTCATTGCAGTTAATGGCAGATCAAATAGAACAAAATCCTGAGTCATTGATTCGTGGAAAAACAGCGGAGCCGAAGAAAGATGACAGAGAATAAATTATTGAAATCTCAGCAACGCTGCTACCTAAAAATCCTTTCAAGCTTGAGTGTTGGTTTGTTTGCACTCATCGTCAGTGGGTGCTCTTCATCCCCTACGCCTAAGTTCTATTCATTGAGCACTCAAACGCTAACATCATCTTCGTCAAATCAAAAAGTGAGGATGATTGAGGTGCTTCCTGTTGGATTATCCGATCGTTTAAACCGAATTCCATTGGTAATTCAACAAGAAAATGGGCAGGCTAAAGTATTGTTCGATGATCGTTGGACTTCTACTTTATCGGCTGAATTGAGAGATGCCGTTTCTGCGCGTTTACAGCAAACATTAGGTGCAGTGGATCGTTATAATAGTGGTATGACTGGAGGACAAGCAGCCTATCGAATTGCCTTAGATTTTTCTAACTTTGATTTCATCGAAAAATCAAATCAGCAACGCTTTATGCTTATGAATACGACTTGGACTTTACGATATGATGATCCCAATCGCCCCTTATCCACACCCATAAACGCTCAAACATTACCTCAACGTCATCAACTCAGTTGTCGGATGAGTTTTTATGAAGAAATTCCACAAAAATCTAAAGACTTAAATACTTTAGTCACTGTTTCGCAAAAAGCCATTGATCAACTTTCAATCAGTATTGCAAGTTCAGTCAAGCACTTAGAAAATAGGAATCAACCTCATACTGGTGCGGTATGTGGTTAAGCATATATCGATCACAAACTGATTTTTTATTTTAAAAAAATCATGTCTTTTTAGATCTAAAAGATTAAGCAAGATCTATGACTTATTGAGATGGATCCTTTAAATAGTGAATGACTTATAGATTTGGTTCAACTAAGTGTTCCCAAAAATGGGCATCATGATGTTGAAGATATCTCCCCACCTTAGGATTGAATCGTATCACCTCCTAATAAATGATGGGAGAATGTTTTGTTAAGTACTGAATCACGTATGATTTCTTTTTCATTGCGGATCTCAAAATTTCAGCACTCGTCTGATCCATATACTAAATCGCTAAGCCTTCATCTTTAAAGCTTCCAAACAAATGAGGGTAGTGCGCTGATGTAAATATTTGAGTAGGTCGCCACAATTTGAAACTGTCATTAAACACATGGCTTCATTTTGATATTGTGCTTATTTTAAAGCTGGAGGTTTATTTTTGATAGTATAAAGACATATTTCCCCATCTTGGTTTTGAATGAGTTTTAAAAATCATCCATCTCTTTTGACTCTATACAAACTGTCTGCATAAGAAATTAGATCATAAACACTGCTATTCATGCGTGCTCTAATTTAGAATCCAAACAATATTTAAAAAAACATTTTGTGAGTAATTTGATAAAAATATTTTGTGGTAAGAATCACAAAAATTAAGCGCGACAACTGAAATGCCACAATAATTGGCACCGATAGACCTAATACTTTTGCCATTAAGGACATTTCAGCAATCCCCCCCGGAGACAGTCCAAGTAATAGAACTTTTTCATCCACTGAAGCCCATTGAATGAGTCCAAAAACAAATATAATTGAGAGCATCAATGCCAATAAATTAAAAAGAATCGTGAGCAATAAAAAACGTTTATTGTCTTTTAGAAAGCCAAATGGAAATTTACTGCCCAATGACCAACCGATACAGAGTTGTCCAAATGCAATCAACCAATTAGGCAAACTATGCTGAAGAATACCGATGTAAGACAGCAAACCAATAATTAAAATCGGACCTAAAATCCAAGCATTCAGCACATTGAGATGCTCAAATAATTTTGCGATGCCTAAAGCCAATAAAAAAATCAAAATGGTGGAGCTAACATCAAAATGCTGCACGGTCATCAATGTTGTATGCCAATCAACTTCCAAATAAAGGCTCATAAAAATGGGTAATAACACAACTAGAATCACAATTCTTAGGCTATGGGTGGCTGCAACTTTATCGACCTGTGCCTGATATTTTTCAGCTATATTGACCATTTCACTAGCACTACCAATCGCTGATGCAAACCATGCCGTTGACCAATCTAGGCGATTAAAAAGATATTGAAGAGTCGCTAAAATCAAATTCAGCACGATGGACCATAAAATACCTATCAAGATAAATATCCAATAAATTGATAAGGCATTGACAAGCACTGATGTGAAGTATAGCCCCAAAGCCATACCAATAATCACTTGTCCTGTCTGACGCCAACGTACGTGACATGGATTAGATATCCCAAAACTGCCAATGATGACCGTGATCAGAAGTGGACCTAATAACCAAGGTAGTGGTAGACCAACAAGAATACCAAGCCATGCACCAATGAAGGTAATTGCCAATCCTTTGGCATTCGATTTGATGTTTTCCATATTCCTCACCAATGATGGTCAACATCATGTTGACCATCAGCTTGGGTTAGATTGATTTTTGTTTTTTTACAAATAGGTATTTGCGTACAATCGGTAGGATCAGTAACAGTGCGGACATCACCCAAAGACCAATACTGATTGGACTACTCCATAAAATGCTAAGTTCACCTTGAGAGATGGACAACGCACGGCGTAAATTCGATTCCATCAACTCACCTAATACGAAACCTAAAATGAGCGGTGCAAGTGGGAAGTCAAATTTACGTAAGATATAGCCAAACACACCCAAACCAAGGCATAGCAACAGATCAAAGATATTGCTATGAATCGCATAAACCCCAATAAAACTCACGGTTGCGATAATTGGAATCAAGATATAGCTAGGTACACTCAACATTTTTGCAAAGAAACCAACCAATGGAAGGTTCAGCACAAGTAAAATAATGTTCCCTACCATTAATGAAGCAATCAGTGCCCATACCAAAGTTGGTTGCTCAGTAAACAGTTGTGGCCCAGGTGCAATGTTATACATTAATAATGCACCCATCATGACCGCTGTGGTCCCTGAACCTGGCACGCCAAGGGTTAACATGGGAACAAATGAACCACAGGCCGCAGCATTGTTGGCACTTTCAGGTGCAGCAAGTCCACGCAAATCGCCTTTACCAAACTGACTGTTGTCCTTCGCCATTTTACGTTCAGTGGTATAGGCCATGGCACTAGCTACAGTCGCACCTGCCCCTGGTAAAATCCCAGAGAAGAATCCAATCAATGAACCACGAATGATGGTTGCGAGTGAACTAAAGAATTCTTTGACATTAAATAAAGAGCGTTTACCTTGTTGTAATACGACTTTACCAATGGTGGTACGTTCAAGTAACAGTAAGATCTCGCTGATACTAAATAGACCAATCACGAGTGTAGTAAAGGCGATCCCATCACTTAAACCGACACTATCAAAAGTAAAACGGTAAACACCGGTAATTGCATCCATTCCAACAGTCGAAAGAGCCAGCCCCATTAATGCCATAAGAAAGGTTTTAACAGGTTGGGTACTCACCAATCCCGTTAAACAAACGATCGCAAAAACCATCAATACAAAGTATTCAGCAGGACCAAATGCAATTGCCCACTTTGCTAAAAGCGGTGCAAATAACACAATCCCAATAAATGCAATCGTACTGCCAATAAAGGAACTGACTGAAGATAATGACAGCGCAATCCCTGCTTTACCTTGTTGTGCAAGAGGATAACCATCCAAGGTTGTCATCACAGCGCCCGCATCGCCTGGTACATTCAGAAGAATTGCGGAGATACGGCCACCATATTCGCAGCCCAAATATACAGCAGCCAATAAAATCAGTGCGCTATCGACGGGTAAACCTAAGGCATAAGCAAATGGTAAAAGAATCGCAACACCGTTGATTGGACCTAAACCGGGCAATAAACCGACGACAGTTCCAATAAAAGCCCCAATGAAGGCAATTAATAAGTTTTTCGGTTGTAAGGCAACCTCAAAACCCATCATTAAAAAATTTAATATTTCCATATGGTTGTTATCCTTAACCAAAGAGCCCAAGCGGTAAAGGCACGTCTAACACACGGTCAAACATATAATAAGTACTCAGACTTAAGACAATACTGGTAATTACAATCGGGATCATTTTGCCGTTAAACAAACGTCCAAGCGCGATTGTGAGTAACAAAGTAGCCCCCATAAATCCAAGAAACTCAAAGACAGCAGCATAGATTGTCAAAGCCACTACACACAGGACCAATTTACCAACCAAGTGCTTTGTCCACCCTAGCTCAACTACCTCAAACATAATGGCTGGCCGAACCGTTAAGTAAAAAGCACTGAAAGTGATCAAGCTCATGAGGAGCACCGGAAAGGCTTTTGGTCCGACTGGGTCGTAAGAAATGGGGGCTTGAAAGTTCAATGCGTAGATCAATAAGCCCAATCCAATAACAGTAATGATGGCTGTAAGCATGCGTTCAGATTTCATCAGCTTCCCTCTAAACAAAACTGAGTTAGAACAACTGTCCTAAATCAGTCTGTTGATTATTTTGATAATTTGTATTCTTCCGATAACTGACGCATTTCATTGGTTTGCTTATATACATACGCTGCTAGTTCGTCGCCAGTCATTTCAAATGGCAGTAAATCTTGATTGTCACGTACTGCATCAAATCTCTGATCTGCCATCATTTTTTCAAAGGCTTTTTTCCACCACTGATAAGCATCATCACTGACTTTTGGTCCCACATAGAAACCACGAATGACAGGCCACTCAAGGTCATAGCCTTGCTCAATTGCGGTAGGTAGATTTGAAAATTTACCTTCCAATCTATCTTTGGAAAACACCGCTAAAATACGAATTGAGCCGCTGTCTAAATGTGAACCAACTTCACTGACATTACCTACACCCACTTGTATATGCTGCCCCAAGAGTGAGGTTAAAACTTCGCCACCTCCTTCTAATGCAACGAAGCTCATATCGGCAGGATTCACGCCTGCTTTTTTCGCTAAAATTGCTGTTTGCATCCAATCCTGACCACCAACACTACCTGCACCACCAAAGCTGAGTTTCTTCGGATTTTCACGCAATGCCTTCATCAAATCATCAAGGTTTTTCAGTGGTGAATCTTTGTGAACTGCTACAAGCCCATAATCAACGGCAACACCTGAAAGCCACTTCACATCTTTTTCTGTGAAATTACCAAATTTGCCTTGGGCCAAGTTCAATAGTGAGCCTGTGGAAAATGCAATCACAGCATTATCGTTCGCTGGGTCATTGTTAACGATTTTGTTATATGCCACTGCCCCTACACCACCCGGCATATACGTTACACGAACGGGTGACTCAAGAACTCCCGCTTCTTTAAAGCCGGATTGCATCAGTTTACAGGTCATATCAAATCCCCCCCCTGGCTTAGCCGGTGCGATACATTCTGCTCGTTTAGGTTGGCCGGGTTCTTTTGATGCATTTCCTGTACCACAACCCACTAACACTGCTCCTGTAAATGCGAGTGCTAACCATTTCATTTTTTTCATAGCAAACTATCCTTATTGCTGAATTATTAATTGATGTATGTCCATGTTTTACCTATTTCCAATCTAACCTCTGGCCTAGATTGGTTTGGGTGTTTACTTCGTTTTAGCTCGTTGTTTTGCAATTCTCTCTTCCACAGCGAACTTTAATAAAGCTGCACTACGATAGAAACCGTGAGCGAACTTACCAAAGGGAATTGTTAAGAAGAAAGTCATAACTGTTGCGAGATGAATTATCAGGAGTAATGCCATTGCCGAGGTATCACGAAATGCCAAGAGCAATAAACCGGTGACACTGATCAGCAGAAGCAAGAAAATAAATCCACGGTCCATTGGCTTTTGCTTCACATCACCATGTAAAGGATGACGTTTAATATTGAGATATAACAATCCTACTGGGCCAATGATTAAGCCAATTCCACCCAACGTACCTAAAATTACGGGTAAACTGCTGTAGGCATAGGGTGCTTGAAGACCAAAAAAATAGTGATAGAACGTTGCAACGCTTGTTGCTGCAAAACAGAGTAAAAAGCCATACATTGTGAAGTGATGATAAACACGACGGATTTGTGTATATCGATCATCTTCTTCATTACAACCTTTACCATGCCCACCATCTAAATATTTGAGCGTGAGAACATTTTTAGAAGCTTGTAGAATATCTGGCTGCGCCACGCCTTCAGGAATAATTTTAGAGGTTTGCTTCCAGAATTTTGCAATGCCTAAACCCAATAGCACAAACGCTAAAATAAACACTGAACCAAACAGCACTGCTAAAAAATTGTGAGGAAAAATGGCGTAGAAATCACCTTGGTAGCGACCAAATAGATCGGTGCCATTCATCCAAACACCTGCCAACATCAGTAAGAAAAATAGTACTGACATTGCAGAAACCAGTGGAATGCCTGTTTTTTGATAGATTGATCCAAATGCAGCAGGGACTGCAAATTCTTGATAAGTCTCTAATCGAACTTGTGCCATGGCTTGCGGAATATTGACGCCAAATTCATGCGGTGGCGCATATTGGCAAGCATGTAAACACGCACCACAGTTATGACAAAGATTAGCCATATAGTGGATATCCGCCTGCGTAAACTCAAGACGTTTGGTCATGGCAGGGAAAACCGCACAAAATGTTTCACAGTAACGACAAGCATTACAAATCTGTAAGGCTTGTTTGACTTGATCTTCGTTCTGACTCAACTGCACGATAGGAATTAAATTTTTTGCATTGGCATTCATAATTAAACTCCCAACTTCAGTGCAACATTCGCCGCATTTTTTCCTGCAATACGACCAAATGTCGTTCCAATCGACATACCTACCCCTGCTGTATAACCCTGACCTAACACGTTGCCAGCCATCATTTCACCTGCAACGAATAAATTTGGGCTTGGGCAATTATTGAAACGAACGGCCGCATCATCCTCCACTTTTAAACCGAGATAAGTAAAAGTGATCCCCGGACGCAGTGCGTATGCATAAAAAGGGGGGTGATTCAGCGGAACAGCCCAATGGGTTTTCGCAGGGCTTAAATTTTCAGTATGACAATTATCAAGCACAGTATGATTAAACTCACCAACGACACAGGCTTGGTTAAACTCATTCACCGTTTTCGAGAGGGTCGCCACATCTAAATTGAGCTTTGCTGCTAACTCTTCAATGCTATCTGCTTTCGTGCCTTCAAATACGGGTGGCATGAAACGTCCAACAGATTTTGAATCAATTATTGAATAGGCAATTTGATTCGGCTGCTTGGCAACTAAACGCCCCCAAATCGCATAACGTTTTGGCCAGAAGTCTTCACCTTCATCATAAAAACGTTCTGCATTTTTGTTGACGACAATCCCTAAAGATACACAGTCAATACGGGTACAAATTCCACCATCATATAAAGGAGCACGTGCATCGACAGCGACACAATGCGATTGAGATGGATCGCCAATGATATCGGCTCCTTGATCCATCATAAATTTGAGTAAGTTGCCTTGGTTGAAACGTGTACCACGAATAATAAAATTATCCGCTGGCCACTCACCATTTTCGTTTTGTCCCCAAGCTTCTTTAAGCCATGCGATGTTCGATTCAAAACCACCTGCAGCAAGAACACAAGCCGCTCCTTCAAAACGTGTACCATCTTCAGCAATAGCAGCTTTGAAAGTATTGTCTTCTAAGTCCAAGTCAACAATTTTGGTGCTATAGCGAACCTCAACACCTAAATCTTGTGCGCTTCTAAAATAGGCATTAACTAAAGCTTTTCCACCGCCCATAAAAAATGCATTAGTACGTGCGACATGCAGTGCCCCTGACAGCGGTGGTTGGAAATTCACCCCATGCTTACGCATCCAATCTCGACAAGTTGCTGTACTTCGAATCACCAAACGTGCCAAATGTTCACTGGTCTTGCCCGCGGTAACTTTTAACAAATCCTGCCAGTACTCTTCCTCAGGATAAGCGTCCACCAAAACATCTTGTGGTGCGTCATGCATACAACGTAAATTACGAGTGTGCTGAGAGTTCCCCCCACGCCACTCTTTGGGTGCAGCTTCCAATAATAAGACAGATGCGCCTTGTTCTCTTGCTGTCAGTGCAGCACACAATGCGGCATTCCCACCGCCAATCACAATTACATCATGCATTCGATGTCTTCCCTCTCGAATTTGATGTAATTTAAGACTAAAAGTGCGAATTAACGTGATAGGCAGAATTTAAATAGGTGTTTAATAAAATTAAATAGGTTAAAAGTCTAATAACTCAGCACTTGGCCATAGTCCTTTCTGAATCAAGCTTTTAACTGTGCTTTTAATCGCCACTTTAGTTGCTAGGCTCGCGGGTGAAAGCTCTTCTTCAGCCAAACTAATTAAATAATTAATTCGATCAAGTTCTGGTTCAACCACTTTTAATAAACAAATATCCGACTTTAGATAATCAAAATGTGCACTGACAGGTTGAATGGTTGCCATGTTTAAATTGCTAACACAATTCATCAGAAGATGTAGACCATCTACTTCATAGTCAACATCTAATAATTCAACTTTTTGATCAAGAAATTTACGCAAACCATGTCTCTGACTTGGCAATACAAGTGGTAAGCGATTCACTTTTTCTAAATCAATTTTTCCTTCTAAAATACATTGTTCATAGCCATGCTCTTTTAACAAAGCACAATTGGCCATCATGAACATTTGCTCTTTCAATAAAGGTTGAACAGCCCAATTACTATCCACATCTTGGGTAAATATAATCGCAATATCTAGTTGCCTTGCATTGACTAAATTGGTGAGATTACCAGATAGGCTCTCGACTAAATGAATTTTTATATCGGGATAACGCTCCGACATTAGTTGCATGAAGGGAATGCCGAGTACTGATGCAATACTGGGTGAAAATCCCACACTCACATGACCTGTCAAGCGTGATGAATGCGCAGCTTCTATTGCATATTGCGCATGACGAAGTGAAAGTTGTGCCTGTTTGAAAAAAGCTAAACCTGCAGGCGTTGGAGTCACACCTGTAGAGTTACGTTGCAATAACCTTGTACACAGCTCATCTTCTAACTTTGCAATTTGCTGGCTAAGTGCTGATGTGCCCACATCTAACTTCTGCGCAGCTTTACCTAAACTTCCTGACTCAACAATCGTAATAAAGTATCTAAGTTGCTTCAGTTCCATATGCCTCCCCCTACCCATACGAATATTAAATAAGCATCGTACTTTTTCGTTTTATCAGTTTTAATTAGCAATAAAAAAGCCACTTAATATAAGTGGCTGATTTATAACAAGAATTTTGGTGGAGATGGCGGGAGTCGAACCCGCGTCCGCAAGCACTACACTCGAGATTACTACATGCTTAGATATCGTCTATTGTTTTAACCCTCAAAGACCCGACGAACAGGGTTAAGAGAGCGATCCTTTAAGTTTAGTACAACACCCCAAGGCTTGATGTTATACGGACTTGTGTGCGTGCGCTTCAGTCGGGATCTCTAACCACAAGTATTCAGAGATGCGGACAAGCTGCCCTTAGGCAGCTAGAGCGTAAGATTCGTCGTTTGCGACTATTTAAAATGCAAATTTTATTTACGAGAGAAAATGCGCTCTCGGCATGCATCTATGAGTTTCATCACCAGCGTCGAAGCCAGGAACATCCCCAAAGTACAACACAATCATAGCATAAAAGTTTGAAAATACGACCTCTAATTTCACAACAATTAAACATACACATGCGCTTATTCCAATAATTGAGATAAAATCTCTTTTTTCAAGTTCAAAATTGCATATTTTATGAGTTATTTACTTGCACTAGATCAAGGGACGACGTCAAGTCGTGCGATCATTTTTGATGAACATGGAAACGTTCATGCAACAGCTCAAAGAGAAACTAAAATACGAACACCAAAGTCAGGCTGGGTAGAGCAAAATGCACAAGAGATTTGGAGTTCACAAATCGCAGTAGTGCAGCAAGCAATTGCTGATGCGCGATTACTGCCTAAAGATATCAAAGCTTTAGGCCTAACCAATCAACGCGAAACGACAGTGATTTGGGATAAAAAAACTGGTGAACCTCTAGCCCCTGCAATTATTTGGCAAGATCGCAGATCAAGTGATTGGTGTAATTCCCTCATTCACCAAGACTTACAAAACAAGATAAATTACACCACAGGACTCCGCATTGATCCTTATTTCAGTGCTGGAAAATTAGTGTGGTTACTTGAAAATATTGATGGTTTAAGAGCTCGTGCGGAACAAGGCGAAGTGGCTTTTGGAACCATTGATAGCTGGCTAGTTTGGAATCTCACTCAAGGTGCTGAACACGTGATTGAAGTCTCGAATGCTTCAAGAACCATGTTAATGAATCTGCATACCCAGCAATGGGATGACGAATTACTCGCACTATTTAATATCCCAAAAGCAATACTACCCAAAATCGTGGCTTCTGATTGCCATATTGCCAATACAGCAAAAGGTCTCTTAGGTGCAGAAATTCCAATTACAGGGATTTTAGGTGATCAACAATCAGCGTTATTTGGTCAATCATGTTTTGACGTAGGCTCAGCTAAAAATACCTATGGTACTGGCTGCTTTATGTTATTCAATACAGGTGATCAAATTCAACTGAGTCAGAATCAGCTTCTCTCCACTTTAGCTTGGCAATGCAAAGAACACACCTCGTATGCGCTTGAAGGTAGTGTTTTTATGGCTGGTGCGATAGTGCAATGGTTACGTGATGGACTAGGAATTATTCAAAGTAGCCAAGAAGTTGAACAATTGGCGTGTCAAGTTAACAATACCGATGGTGTCGTACTTGTTCCTGCCTTTACAGGCTTAGGAGCACCTCATTGGGATACGGATGCCCGCGCATTATTATGCGGTATGTCTAGAGGGACAAATAAAGCACATATTGCGCGAGCAGCTCTCGAATCAATCGCATTTCAAGTCGCTGACGTTTTGAATGCCATGCAATCTGATATTCGAAACCCTTTAAAAGAATTACGTGTAGATGGTGGTGCGAGTCAAAATGATATGTTGATGCAGTTTCAAGCCGACTTACTGAATGTTCCTGTATTAAGACCGCAACTTTTGGAGTCAACGGCTTGGGGAGCTGCGGCAATGGCAGGTTTAACTGCAGGTGTATTTAAAAATCCGTCTGATATTGCGGCATCATGGAAATTGGAAAAAGCCTTTGAGCCAACAATGTCTGAAGATCAACGTCAATTTCATTTACATCAATGGAATAGTGCGTTAAAACGTTCAAGATCAGATGTTTAGTATAAAAAACCGCCTACAAGGGCGGTTTTCTTATAAGAGATACATAGATTTTTCAATATGCGTATGAAGCAATACCTGTTGCAATTGCTTTACCTTCATCATTCACCATATTCATGCGCATCGTACAACCTTTGCGACCCATGCGTAGGACTTCAGCAGTGGCAATAAAATACTTTCCGCGCCCTGGTGATAAATAATCCACTCGCATATCCACTGTTGCTAAACGTGAAACTTTCTTTAAAGTTTCAGGCAACATATCAGGCTCTGCACGCTTGTAAAGCTCGCCCATTGCAACAATCCCGCCAATACTATCGAGTAATGTTGCTGCTACACCGCCATGCAAAATTTGGAAAGAAATATTACCAATGAGATTAGGTTTCATCTCAATATAACCTTGGATTTCACCTTCTACGACACGCATTTGCATTTCGTTGTAAGCGAAATAAGGAGAGGTATTAAATACTTGAGTGAGTTGATTTAATACCACTTCAAGATCTGGTTTAGCACCTAAATGGAGGTTACCCATCCATTTTTTTTGGGAATCGTTCATACAAAACTCAAATTAACATCATGAGAAAAAACCATCAGCATTTTCCCAAAAACCGCCTTAAGGGGGCTACAATTAGACCCAAGTAAAATACCAAACATCGAGATTGTGATGACTTATACGTTTAATCGCCCTGCTTTTCCTGCAACACGCATGCGCCGTATTCGAAAAAATGACAAACTCAGAGCGATGGTGAGAGAAACACATCTTTCTGCTGAACATCTCATTTATCCGGTATTTGTTCTACCAGGTCAAAATCAAACCCAAGAAATACCTAGTATGCCAAATATTCACCGTCTTTCAGCTGATTTGTTGTTAAACAAAGCTGAAAAACTTTTAGAATTAGGTGTATCTAAATTAGCTTTATTCCCAGTTACCCCACAAGAAGACAAAAGTTTAACTGCTGAAGCAGCATGGAGAGATGATGGTTTAGTTCAAAGCACTGTCCGTCTTCTAAAAAAAGAATTACCAGAAATGGTACTCATCACTGATGGCGCTTTAGACCCTTATACAACACACGGTCAGGATGGCATCATAGATGAAACAGGTTATGTCCTGAATGATGAAACTGTTGAGTGTCTGATTAAACAAGGTTTAAGCCATGCAGAAGCAGGAGCCGATGTTTTCGCACCGAGTGATATGATGGATGGTCGTATTGCTGCGATTCGTCAAGCATTTGAAGCAAATGGTCATATTTATACCAATATCATGGCTTATTCTGCCAAATATGCATCAAGCTTCTATGGTCCTTTCCGTGATGCAGTGGGTTCAGCATCTAATTTAAAAGGTGGTAATAAGTATAACTACCAAATGGATGTAGGAAACCGAGCTGAAGCTCTTCACGAAATTGCACTAGATATTCAAGAAGGTGCAGACATGGTGATCGTAAAACCAGGGATGCCATATCTAGATATTGTACGTGAAGTTAAAGACACATTTGGCATTCCAACATTTGTTTATCAAGTGAGTGGTGAATATGCCATGTTGGCAGCAGCAATCCAAAACGGCTGGCTTTCTGAAAGTGTGATTTTAGAATCATTGATGAGCTGTCGTCGTGCTGGTGCAGATGGAATTTGGACCTATTTTGCTGAAGATGCTGCAAAAATGCTTAAAGATCTGTAATACACTATTGAATCAAAAGCGCTTTTACATAAAGCGCTTTTTTTCTACTACAATCATCATTGTATTCGAGACCCAACTTTTAACTCACTCATTTAACATCTTACATCTCATCGATCTCTTTTCATCATTGAGATTATTTGCACGATTAGAGCTTGAATATGGTCTAATACACCCCGTCATTTTGAAGGTGGATAAAAATGCACGTTGCCATCATTGGATGTGGAATTAGCGGCTTACTAACAGCGCTTGAATTACTCGAACAAGGTTGTGAAATTACCCTCATTGATCAAAAACAAGCAGCTAAAGCTGCATCTTGGGCAGGTGGTGGTATTTTGTCACCTATGTATCCTTGGCGTTATCCCAAAGCAGTCAATCAATTGGCACAACTTGGTAAATCGTTATATCAATCTTGGAATCAAAAAATTCAACCATTGAGTGGCATTGATTTCGAAATTCACGATTCAGGCATGTTAATTTTTGATGAAGATGATTTTGAGATTGGACTCAGTTATAAGGCGCAATATAACGAGCCGATGCAGCATTGCGATTTACTCGACGAGACTCAATTAAGAAATCTGAATCCACGAGTTTCTAATACTTTCAAGCAGGCTTTGCATTTTCCACAATTGTCTAATGTTCGTAATCCTCGTCTTTTAAAGTCTATTCTGACTTATCTTAAATCACATTCAAAAGTAAAGATTATCGAGCATAAGTGGGTAGAAAAATTACTGATTCAAAATCAGCAAGTGCAATCCATTGTTCTGCATGATCAACATCAAATTAAAGCTGATCAGTATGTTATCGCTACTGGAGCTTGGTCGGCACATTGGGCATCACAACTCGATTTCAATATCCCTGTTCAACCTGTTCAGGGGCAGATGATCCTATTCAAAACCCCTGAAAACTGGCTACCCACGATGTGTATGTACAATGTCATGTATATGATTCCACGTCGAGATGGCCATATCGTCTGTGGTTCCAGTATGGCGGAATTAGGTTTTGAACATCGCCCAAATTTGAAAACACAACAATCCATTTACCAAGCATGCATTCAACTCATACCTGAACTTAAAAATTTCCCGATTGTGCAACAATGGGCAGGCTTGAGACCTAGCTCACCTGATGGAATTCCATATATCGGTTTAATGCCTGAAATGAAAAACTTATGGGCGAATTTTGGTCATTTTAGAAATGGTTTATGCATGGGGCCAGCTGCAGCGCAGTTACTACGACAACTCATGCTGAATCAGACCACCCTCGTTGATCCTAGACCCTATGACCCATCTTTGAAGTTTCAAGTTTAATGTGATGGAAGTAGTTGCTCCAACGCCATTTTGAGTTCTGGATACTGAAATGTATAACCTGCTTGAATAAGTGCTTCTGGTATAACGTATTGTCCATTTAAAACCAATTGAGACTGCTCACCTAACATGATTTTAAACAATGAATCAGGCAGACTTAAAAGCGGTTTCTTGTTTAAAATTTTTGCTGCGGTGCGAACAAAATACACCTGATTCGTTTGTTCAGGAGCAACGAAATTAAAAACTTCTTTTGGAGTGTCATTCAACATCAGAAATTCAATCGCCTGAATCACGTCCTGAAGATGAATCCATGCTAAGGGCTGCTGACCTGAACCAATTTTACCTACCAGATTAAATCGAATCGGTAAGAGTAATTGTTGTAAAATTCCTCCGCCATGCCCAAACACCACGCCTAAACGAATGACCTTAATATCAAACTGATTTTTGTGTTGGAGCGCCGACCTCTCCCACTCTTGGCAAAGTTCGGACATAAAGATCGGTTGAGATGATCCCTGCTCATTGTTTTTTTCTGACCATTCTTGATCAGGATCAATACCATAATATCCTACAGCAGAACCAGAAATAATTCGCTTGGGATGTTGCTGATGGGTCAGCAGATAATGTAATAATGCATCGGTCGTATTCACTCGGCTGTCGATGAGTTTTTGTTTTCGCCTTTGCGTCCAGCGACCATCACCAATACTTTCACCCGCTAAGTTAATAACATAGTCAATTTGAGCGTGTTGGATATCATCTAAAGATTGAACCCATGTCAAACGTGGATGCTTCATTTTTGGATTGGACTGTCGGCTTAAACCAATCACTTGATAATCTTGATCTAGCAAATATGCAACCAAATAAGACCCAATAAAACCTGTTGCACCAGTAACCAAAACGCAAGGATGATACATAGAAATACTCTTATGATCTGATCTCTCTATCATGGTGAAAGATGCCGTTGAGCTCAATTCATGATTACTTATTTACCACCAATTTATTCGCCATGCGCTTCGCTTGTGGACCATAAAACCAAAAGGTAATTAAATATAATGGTATCGCCAGCATCAAAATCATAATTGCACTGAGACTTAAGAAACTGGAATTTTGGACATAGAGTAAAAAGTTCTGCCAAATTTCAGGGTCTTTTCTCGAAAAAAATAAAATACTTAAAAAAACACCAAGAAAGTTATAGCCCCAAAAGATTAATGTAAAACCTAATGTGAATTTTTTACGTTCTTGATCCGAAGGTGCACGTTGTTGTTGATCAATAAATCTATATAAAACAACAATCATCGCTATTAAATATGGAAGCGCAGTGACTATTCCTGCAATTGCTGAAGGCAATAACGCTGCCAATATACCTGCAACCAGCGTTAATCCTAAGCAAAGAAAAAAGAACCATAAAAAATATTTTCTTAAAGAAACCATAACTCTCAGACGCAATAAATTCCTGTCACAAAGCATAACCGAAAATAAATCAGATATTTTTAATTTTCTTGTCAACCGAATCACAACCTTATGCGTTATATAAGGTACAAGGTCAGTAGCAACCGCGTAGTCATTGCACCGGCATCCGCAATGATACACGGTGACCTTATACCCCAATGAGACCTATAAATCATGCTTCTTGCAGAAAAATTTAGTTTAGCAGCCTAAATTTGTATGACTGAAGTATTTTGGCCGACGATTTCACATCACTCGAATCGTCGGCTTTATTTTTGAAATTTATAAATTTTCTAAATATACTTTTATCCATAAAGATGAGATAACAATCAGAATAAATCCTAGCACCAATGTATAAAGAAAAAATTAAACATAAAATTAGTCTAAAAAAACGTCTAAATTTTAAATCAGACTTTTGGGATGTATTGAATTATCCATTCACTCGCTTTCTTATCAGTATCGTATTAGTTTGCTATTGCTTTGTTTTTATTAAAGCATTTATTAATCATCAATTTCACATACCGCTTACAATCATCAGTTTACTCTGTGGTGTTTTTTATCAAAGTTATCAAATCATTAGAAACAAAGAAAAAATCTTAATTTATTCAATTTTAAGCCTATTTTTGAGTGCACTTTCATTTATTTCTATACAGAGTAATAGCTCGAATCCATTAATAATTTGGGTCTATTTCTATCTTGGTGCTTACTTAATAGTTTTTTCTGTAGACCATCATCAGAGTTTAACCACACCTTTTGGTGAAGGTCTTAGTTTTTTATTCGCACTTGGAATTTGCTATTGGTTTTTCGAAAAACAGATGCTTGGTGTTGATACAGTATTATCGACATTCATCACAATAATCTTGTTAATATTTTTACTTTATTCGGTTTTACATGCCTTTTTTAAAATTAAGCATCATCATTTAAGCCGTTTTCTACTGAGTTTCTTTACTTGTTGTTCAGTTTTAATTTTGTCTATTGATCAAATTATAGAACTTTATTCACAGGTCGATAATACATCTGAGCATCGTTGGGTTGAGCGTTTAATTTTATTATTTCGATATTTTTTACTCGGTTTATCGTCTTTATATCTTTTTCAAAACTTAATTCTGCTTCTCAGCTATTTTCCCAATAAATACACGCGTTCTTATTTTTCAGATGTCAAACAAAATACGCTGATCCATATCAAACGTTTTTCAGAAGATCAAATTTCTAAAACAGAAGCTTGGTTTGCACTCATTTTTACGGTTTCAGTCTATTCTTTAAATTATATCTATCAAATAATTCCCATCAATATGAGTATTTGGCTAAGCATTCTATTGGTACCCTTAGTCATCCAATCTTTTTTTCATCATAAAATAGATCAATCGTTAACAGCAGCTAAACTGCATGCATCCTCTTCTCATAAGCAAATCTCGATCAACTCGAGAATCAAAAATAGAAAAAAGAGAAAAAGACGAAAAAAGAGTAAATCGAATAAAAAATAGCGATTAAAAGCTGTCTTATAGAGATGTTAAAAATTTCGATGTTTTAAAGTCCGATATTGGATAAGATGACAATTGAGATGTTTTGGGGTTCGGTAATGGCAGTGCGTTTTTTTCATACTTCAGATTGGCATTTGGGGCAATTTTTTCACAATCATGATCGTGACTATGAACACACACAATTTTTAAATTGGCTACTTGCGCAAATTCAACAAAAACAACCGAATGCCCTGCTGATTGCCGGTGATATTTTTGATGTGGTCAATCCTGCATCATCTGCTCAAAAACAGTTATACCAGTTTCTCACCGATGCCCATGCCATTGCCCCGCATATGCAAACCTTAATGATCGCAGGTAATCATGATTCCGGTTACCGCATTGAACAGGTTGAACCTTTTCTAGCGAAATTCAATGCCAAAGCGGTCGGTATTATTGGCAAACAGGATGGTGAATTTGATCTCGATCGTTTGTTGGTACCTATTTATGATGCTGATAAAAATATCGTTGCTTGGTGCTTAACCCTGCCTTATTTACGCAGTGCCGAAATTACAGGCTTAAATGAAAATACCACCAACAGCCAAAATGCGATTGCCTATTTACACCAACAACTTATTGCGGAAGCTAAAGCGCGTAAACAACCCAATCAAGCCTTAATTTTGATGTCACATGCCCATATGCAAGGCGGTGAAACCTCAGATTCCGAACGTCCAATTGTGATTGGTAACGAAGAGGCTTTATCCACTGCATTATTTGATGATGTGATTGATTATGTGGCACTCGGTCATTTGCATAAACCGCAAAAAGTTGGACAGGAACATATTCGCTACAGTGGCTCACCTATTCCACTGTCTTTTAGTGAACGCAACTATAAACATCAAGTGGTTGAAGTCACCATTGACCCCGAAGCTGATGAACAAAATCATTTTCAATATCAAGCGCACATTATTCCACGTACCGTGGATTTGATTCGAATTCGTGAACCCTTGTCTGAATTAATCACTACGGTACATGCCCTGCCAAAAGGCGAAATTGACAATCTCAATGCACGACATTTTCTAGAGATTGAATATACGACAGATGCCCCACCGCCTGTAGACTTACGTCAGCAGATTGAACTGGCACTGCCACCAAATCGTTATCGTTTACTGCGTATAGCTCGAATTTATCAAAAAGCAACGGAGCAAAACGATGAAAGTCACAAAGTCGATTTAGCGCCCCCCACCCCTGAAAAATTATTTTTAAGCTTGTGGGAAAAAATGGGCTATGAGCAGGATGAATCGGTGAAGCGTGATTTCTTAACTTTGCTTGAAGCGGCACAACACGATTTGGATCAAAAAGCGCACTAAGGACAGGTCATGAAAATTATTCGACTCAGTTTAAACAACTTGGCCTCTTTAGCCGGTGAACAACATATCCATTTTGAACAAGCGCCATTGGCTCAGGCAGGTCTGATTGCCATTACTGGTAAAACAGGTGCAGGAAAATCGACGCTGCTCGATGCCATGTGTTTAGCTTTGTACGATGAAATCCCACGTTTACGTGGCGCAGCTGGCAGCATGAAAGATGTAGGCGGTAAAGACATTTCAATTAAAGATTCGAAGAATATTCTGCGTCGTGGTACCACCGCTGGTTTTGCTGAACTTGAATTTCTTGCCCTTGATGGTAAACGCTATTTGGCGCGGTGGGACATTAGCCGTGCGCGTAAAAAAGTTGATGGCAATTTAAAAGTCGAGCGCTTTGTTCAATGTTTAGATGATGGCGCGACCTTAACGCAAAAAATCTCGGAAGTGACGCCACTGATTGAAAAGCTGATTGGTCTCAGTTTTGAGCAATTTACCCGTGCAGTCCTGTTAGCACAATCTGAAGTCGGTGCATTTTTAAAAGCCAAAGACCATGAACGTGCAGACTTACTCGAATATTTAACCAATTCGCAAATTTTTAGTGAAGTCAGTAAAAAAGCCGCTGATAAATTTAGTGAAATTAAACAGCAACGTACTGATTTAGAAAAGCAACTCGGTCATATTGATATTCTGAGTGAAGAACAACTTGCAGCCTTAAATCAACAACATCAGCAGTTAAAACAACAACTCGTACATTTGGCACAATCAGAAAAGCTGCTTGAAAATGAACGTAAATGGTATCTTGAGCGTGATCAATTGTATGCTGAAGTCCATGGCAAAAAAGAGATTTATGAAGTTCAGCTTGATGCCGTAAATAAATCCGCAGCACAACAACAATTGCTACAACAGCTTGATGCATTTCAAGCCATTCGTGAACAATATGTACAGCGTGCACGTTTAGAACCACAAAAACTTGAGGTGCAACAAAAACAACTGGCCTTTCAAGCTGAGTTTGTCTCTTTACAACAACAAGCTACTACTGAACAACAGCGCTTAAAAGCCTATGAACATGCCCAAGCGCAATTTGAGCAGCAACGTTTGGATATTAAGCCTCATCTTGAACAAGGCTTAAAGTTGGATCATGACATTCACAGTATTTCTGAACAGTATAAAAAACTCAGTGCAGATAAAGATCAGCTTGTTCTCAATGAATTAGAACCGTCAAAACATGCTGTTGAACAACAACAGACCAGCGTATTGGCTTGGCAAAATAAACAGCAACAAATCAACTTTGAGTTAACCCAAAGCCAATTTTTACAATGCTTTGACCAAGAACCACAAAGTACTTTGCAGGCGCTACAACATTATGTCGAGCAATATCAGTTGCTTCATCAACAAGAGCCAGAACTATTACAACAATCCTTTGCAACTTTAGAACAGCAACAGCAAACCATTGTACAACGTCTGCAAAGCTATGTGGCTCAACATGAAAGTCTTGACGCTTTGACACAATCGCTAAAAAACATCCAACAACAGCGTGAACATCAGCAAAGTACGGTATTACGACTGCAACATCAACAGCAGCAGCTTGATCAAGTCATTACCCATATCAGCGAAACACACGACCTGACAGGCTCAATCGCTGAACAACAAAAGCAACTGCAGATTATTCAACAGACCCTTGAAAAACGCTTGAGCGAAAAAGCCACACAAGAAGCCGCCTATACCCAGCTACAAAGCATCTTGGAGGCACAGCGTCTATTGCATAGCGAAAACGTGCAGCATTTACGTGAACAGCTCAAAGCCAATCAACCGTGTATGGTCTGTGGGAGCCATGAACATCCGTTTTTACAAAGTCAGCAACGCTTAGAACAAGGTTTATTGCAACTACACGAGCAGCAATTACAGGAGGCTCGTCAACAACTGGAACAGTTCAATCGTGAGGTACAGCAAGCCCAGATTGAGCAATCCAAAGTACAGACCTTACTTGAACAACAACAACAACGTGTGCAACAGCTGACGCAGTCGACTCAGCAACAGATCGTGCATATTCAAGCAGCATTACAACAACTGGGTTTAGATCTCGACACGGCAGACCCGATTCAGTTACAGCAGCGCATAATGCAGCAGATCGAAACACTGCAATCGCATATCGAACAACAACAGGCACAAGAACAACAACTTGGTCAATTGCTTGAGCAATGGCGTAAGGAGCAACAGCAACAACAGCAATTACAATTGAATATTCAACGTCGTGTGCAACTTGATCAAGGTATTCAACCCATTGTGCAGTTACTGCCTGCTCGCTATCAGCAAGACATGCCAATACATTGGGTTGCTGAATTACAACAGCAGCTACAGCAACGTGTTGCATTGCTCACCATGCAAAAACAGGTAGAGACATCACTGCTGCAAGCACAGCAGGAACTTGAAAAAATGACGCTGCGCTTTGAAGCAGCGCAAAAGCACGAACAACACCTGACTCACCAGATTGAACAACTGATTGAGCAAGGCAAAATGTTACGCTCGAAACTTGCGGAACTGACCCAAGACTATGCCGGTCAAAGCTACCGTTATGCTGCGGATTGGCAAAAACATTTAGAGGAAACTGCTATCGCCCATGCCAATGAGGTTCATGCACAACGCATTAAAACTGCACATGCTGAACAACAGCTGAATGCAGCCAATTTACAACAGCAGCAGTTGCTCAGTGATTTACATCATATTGAACAGGCATTACAGCAAGTACAACAGGCTATTCAGCAATGGCAACTGAGCCATCCGACCGTGACCACAGATCAAATCACGACATGGTTAAGCATTGATTTAGCCCAACATCAACAAATACGCCATGAGTTAAATACGCAGCGACAACTTTTAGAGAATGCCAAAACCGCTTGGCAAGTTTTAGAAGAACGTTATCAAGCCCATTTAAAACATCAGCCTGAACATGATCTCAGCATGCTCGAGCAGCAACTTGCGAACTTGCAAATGGAAAAGCTCGCTCAACAAGAAGCACTCACTGATACAGAAACTCAATTACGTATGAATGCTGCCAATCAAGCCAACTATGCTAAGTATCAAAGCCAAATAGAACAAATCAAGGCGGAGGAATATCGTTGGGGACGTATCTACGATTTGATTGGGCATAAGGAAGGCACCAAGTTTAAAAAGATTGCTCAAGAGCATCATTTAGATATTTTGGTGGAATATGCCAATCAGCAATTACAGCCGCTTGCGCCACGTTATCAGTTGCATCGTATTCCTGACAGTTTAAGTTTGGCCATTATTGACCTAGATATGAACAGCGAAGTTCGACCTGTGTTGTCCTTATCAGGTGGTGAAACTTTCTTAGTGTCTTTAGCCCTTGCTTTAGCGATTGCTAACATGGCATCAGGTTCAATGAAACTTGAATCACTGTTTATTGATGAAGGCTTTGGCACGCTCGATCCTGCATCACTACATATGGTGATGAATGCCTTAGATCATTTACAAAGTCAGGGACGTAAAGTGGTTTTGATCTCGCATGTACAGGAAATGCATGAACGCATTCCAGTACAGATTCAGGTCAAACCTGTAGGTGCAGGTGCCAGTACCATTAATATTGTCGGTTAATGATTAATGATAAAAAGTTGAAGCCGTCAAATGACGGCTTTAATCTAAGCCAGTTTTCTTAAAGTTAAAATTTGCTCAGCTCGTCCAAAAGGTCCGTTCAGATCATGAAGAATAGATGAAGTTAACCCGATACCGTCATCACCATATTGTTGCACTGTTTCCAGACCTAGCCACTTACCTATTGGCATACGATAGAGATGTATCTGTAAATCTAAATTTGGAAAAGTATAGTTAAACGGCCAACCTTGTCGTGTGACAATTCCATTCGCTGTATCGACCATTCCCATCAACTTCACAAAGTCTGAATGTATTTGTCCTTCAACCATGTCATAAGGATTGGTTAGCCATACAATGCCCTTGCCTGCCCGTCGATCTAAACGGCGTGCCTCAAGTGATTGAATATAGCCTCCAGGCCAGTTTCTAATTTCTTCCCATAAGATCCCCTCGTCAGGATCAGCAACTTTTTGATCTTCTAATCCTGCGACTGCCTGAGTATCACTCATCATCATTCGCCAAGTACGTGCCTGAATACAGCTTTTACCATGTGCAGACATGGTTGACTCGATCAATTCAATGGTTTTTCCAGGTCGAATAATTCGAGTTTCAATTTGAAACTCCCCAGCGGGTATCAGGCCCAAAATATCTAAACTTATACGTCCAATCCGTAGGTCAGACCGAGCAGAAAAGTGATCCAACTCTGCACAAATAATCCCTGTTGCGGGCGCCATATGCTGTTCGTGCGCATTCCATGCACCTTGAGCATGTATAGTCGACTTATACTTAGCCAGTACTGATCCATCATCACACACTTTTCGTTCTAAAAGCTGATAATACGAACTCATCCAATTCTTCCCTGTTTTATGATTATGTGAAATATATTGGTTTATTTTTATACATAAAAAGTTGTATTTACAATGACAGCGACTGAACCCGAAAGTTCAGTGCAGACTGAATCCAATCATTTTGAGTAATCTCGCGCCCCAAATAAGGCCGTCCCTATGCGAACCATAGTCGATCCAGCGCTAATCGCATCTTGTAAATCACCCGACATTCCCATACTCAAGGTATCCCAATCAGAAGGATGTGCATGATGCTCTTTCATCTGATCAAAAAGTGTCTTGGCATCATAGAGTGCATCTACATTGCCAGGTGCTGGAATGACCATTAACCCTCGTAATCGAAGTCGGGGTAATATGCTCATTTGAGCAACCAGATCTTCGACCTCTGAAACTGCACAACCATCTTTGCTTTCTTGAGCATCAATATTCACTTGAAGACAAATATTGATAGGCTCCTGTTCGATTGTGCGTTGATTAGAGAGTCGCTCTGCGATAATAAAGCGATCAACCCCATGCACCCATGCAAATTGTTCAGCCAACTGTTTGGTTTTATTGCGTTGTACATGACCTATAAAATGCCATTCGATGTCTAAATCATTCAGCGCTTTGATTTTATCTAATGCTTCTTGCAGGTAATTCTCACCAAATGCTCGTTGACCAGTCTGATACATTTCTCTCAAAATATCCGCTGGATGCGTTTTGGAAACAGCAAGGAGTTTAACCTCGTTAGATTGTCGTTGAGCAACTTCACAGGCTTGTTCAATTTGTTGAATGACACTATTTCTCGCTTGCTCTAGACTCATCATGTATAGCTATCTCAGTTAATTTATCTTTTTTTACTTTCTTGCACGCTAACTGTTGGTTAAGCTGTAGGAAAGCCTTATTATTCTATCAAAATAATTACGATTTTAATGCGTTCGGGGAATTTATGGATATTACAGAATTACTGGCATTTTCAGTGAAAAACGGGGCGTCTGACTTGCACCTTTCTGCAGGAATGCCACCGATGATTCGTGTTGATGGTGAAGTTCGTCGTATTAACTTACCAGCCTTAGAACACAAAGAAGTACACCGCTTAATCTACGACATCATGAATGATAAACAACGTCGCGATTATGAAGAAAAATTAGAAACCGATTTCTCATTTGAAGTACCCGGTGTAGCACGCTTCCGTGTCAACGCATTCAACCAAAATCGTGGCGCTGGCGCGGTATTCCGTACCATTCCTTCTCAAGTGATTTCTATGGAAGACTTGGGCATGGGGCAAATTTTCAAAGACATTTGCGCCTATCCACGAGGAATTGTTTTGGTCACAGGACCAACGGGTTCAGGTAAATCGACTACGCTTGCGGCGATGATGGATTACATTAACGACAACCGTTACGACCATATTTTAACCGTCGAAGATCCAATTGAATTCGTGCACCAATCCAAAAAGTGTTTGATTAACCAGCGTGAAGTGCATCGTGACACACACGGTTTTAATGAGGCGCTACGCTCTGCACTGCGTGAAGATCCAGATATTATTCTCGTCGGTGAAATGCGTGACCTCGAAACCATTCGACTTGCACTTACTGCTGCGGAAACTGGTCACTTGGTGTTTGGAACACTGCATACCACATCTGCCGCAAAAACAATTGACCGTATTATCGACGTGTTTCCTGCCGATGAGAAAGACATGGTTCGTGCCATGCTTTCTGAATCGCTTCAAGCCGTCATCTCTCAAACACTTTTAAAGAAAACAGGTGGCGGTCGGGTAGCTGCTCACGAAATTATGATTGGAATTCCAGCGATTCGAAATCTCATCCGTGAGAACAAAGTTGCACAAATGTATTCTGCAATACAAACCGGTGCAAATTATGGCATGACCACTCTCGATCAAAGTCTCAAAAATCTTGTCGCGAAAGGCATTATTACCCCGCAAGTTGCACGTACTGCGGCTAAACAACCAGAATCATTTTTATAAAAATGGACGTCATTTGATTTAGGGGAATCAAAATGGATTTTAATGACCTGCTCGACATGATGATTGCGCGCAAGGCTTCAGATTTATTTATCAGTGCAGATATTGAACCATCAATGAAAATTAATGGTGAAATTGTGCCTGTAGTTAAAACAAAACTCACTGGTGAAATCATAGGTCAATTGATTCACTCGATTATGAGTGAAAGACAACGAATTGAATTTGCTGCAACACACGAATGTAATTTTGCTATTGCCAATCGTGATAAAACTGCACGTTTTCGTGTCAGTGCTTTTCAGCAACGTGATCAACCTGGCATGGTTTTACGTCGGATTGAAACTGTCATTCCAAGTATTGATGAGCTGAAACTACCGCCCGTCCTTAAAGATCTAGCAATGACTAAGCGCGGGATCATCTTATTTGTAGGTGCTACTGGTACAGGTAAATCGACTTCGCTTGCAGCAATGATCGGTCATCGTAATCAAAATTCTAAAGGTCATATCATTACCATTGAAGACCCAATCGAATTTATTCATCAACATCAAGGCTGTATCATAACTCAACGTGAAGTTGGAATTGATACAGACTCATTTGAAATTGCACTGAAAAACACACTCCGCCAAGCACCTGATGTCATTCTTATTGGTGAAATTCGCTCACGTGAAACCATGAACTATGCGATTAGTTTTGCTGAAACAGGACATTTAGTATTTGCGACCTTACATGCCAATAATGCCAACCAAGCCTTAGATCGTATTATTCATTTCTTTGAGACAGATCGTCACAGCCAACTGTTTATGGACCTCTCACTGAACTTGAAGGCGATCATTGCACAACAGTTAATTGCGACTCCTGATAAAAAATCACGTCATCCTGCAATTGAAATCTTAATCAATTCTCCACTGATTTCAGACTTAGTGCGTAAAGGCGAAGTTCATGAAATTAAGGAAGTCATGAAGCGTTCCCGTGAAATTGGAATGCAGACGTTTGATCAAGCGCTATTTGACTTATATAAAGCTGAGAAAATCACTTATGACGAAGCATTACGTCATGCTGACTCTGCCAACGATTTACGCTTACAAATCAAACTCTCTGAAGAAGATCCAAACTATCTGTTGAATTCTGGCCCCCGCCTCACTTTTGATGGTCAAGATGATTAATCAATAGTGAATAAAAAAGGAGCAATCATTGCTCCTTTTTTAATGCAATCAAGATTTATTTTTTACGGTATGCTTCTTGGCATTCAGGCGCATCGCAATAACCATATAAATTCAAAGAGTGACCTGTTAAAACAAAACCAAGTTGTTCAGCAACATTATGTTGTTCTTGTTCAATCAAATCATTGTGGAATTCAACAACTTTGTTGCAGTTCTGGCAGACCAGATGATCGTGGTGATCATCTTGCATGATTTCGAATACAGAGTGATTATTCTCGAAATGATGACGTTGGATAATACCAGCAGCTTCAAACTGAGTTAACACACGATATACAGTTGCTAGACCGACATCTTCGCCCTGCTCAAGTAAGGTCTTATAGATATCTTCCGCGCTCAAATGATGCTGTCTTGAATTTTCTAATAATTCCAAAATCTTGATTCGTGGAAGGGTAACTTTAAGTCCAGCTTTGCGTAAATCTTGATTTGAAATAGGCATATAAAAAGGTCTCTCAACAAATTTTAAGTTGGAATATGCAACAGAGTTGAGATGCAGTATGATCTATCCTTGGATCAATTGCATCATAATTAATTTGGGATAGTGTAGCAAAATGCAAAAAATCATGCTGACGTTATTCGTCGCTTCTTTACTGGGTGGTTGTTCTGTCTTTGGTGTATACAAAGTTGATATTCCTCAAGGAACACCATTAACCCAAGCGCAAGCTTCAAAAATTCAAGTCGGGATGACTTACCAACAAGTTCGTTTTTTACTTGGTAGCCCAACCATTTCAGATCCTTTGAATCCTTTACGTTGGGATTACATCTACAATTATACCCCAGGTACATATGCTAAAAAAGCAAATATTCCTGCAACTCAAGGTCAGCATCTAAAAGTATATTTCGATGGTTCTGGCGTCGTGAATAAAATCGAAGGTTTAGAAACTATCCCAGAAACTCAACCTGGTTTACCAGGTTCGAAAGATGCGATTTTGAACGCGCCACCACTATAAAGAATTAGACATAAAAGAAAACCCCTCAAAGAGGGGTTTTTCATATCATTTCAATTGTTTAAAGCGATTGCCACGACAATAGCGCCCAACTGGATTCGCTGCCGCTCGCTTACGGCGAATATCTTTTGGATTAATCGTTAATGCCCGATAGATTTCCACCCGATCACCTGCTTGCAGAACATGCGATTGATCTTGTACTTTCGTCCCAAAAATTCCAACAGCATACTCGTCTGGCAACTGCGTACACGACGCGATACCACTTTGTGTAATAGCATCCGCAACAGACATGCCTTCCACAAATTCAAGTTCAATGTGAAACTGCTGGTCTACAGCAGCATAAGCAACCCAAACTTTTGCATTTTGGATCATGGTAACAATTGACCTAAGTAAGAAATCATTGCAGCCACAATTGCTAAAGGTGTCACAATACGTACAGCCACACGCCAGATATTATAAAAAGCTTCATTACTAAAATTCAGCGCTTTACGTAAATGACTAATTTTCATGATCCAACCCACGAAAATTGCATAGATTAAACAAATGCTTAATCCCCAAAGCATTAAAATCGGAGTTAAAAATAGATCGGCTGCAGGGAATACCCAAATTAAAAGTGGTGCAAGCAATAAAAAATATTGCACCGCTTGTGCTAATCCACGATGTGCGAGTTGTTCCTTCCCAAGTTGCAGGAGTAAAGCTACTGCAAATATTGTCGCGATTAAAACGATATATGCTGGAATTGCAGCACTAATTGCAAAATATCCAAATCCAGCCACAGCCACCAGTTGCGCTAGCCAAATCGGTAAAGTTTTTGGCGTTGCAGCATCTTGTTTCTCTTGATTGAGATTTGTCTGCCAATATAATCCAAGCCCGAGACCTGAAGCTACTAAAGCGAGAATAGTTGCATTACCCCACTCTTTAAACTCAACAGGAGTCAGCTGCCAATCATTGACTTGGACACCAAAAACCTGAGCCGCGATTAAACTTGCAATCGTTGCAATCGCAGTAAGTACAACCAATACAGAACGTTGAAGAAATGATAAACCAAATGCAATGAATGCTGCGATACCCATCAAAATATTTGAACCAATACCAAAATCATTTTGTTGTGCTACAGCATTAGAAGTATTAAGTAATATACCGCCTGCTAAGAATGGAATAAAAATAACAGCAAGCCAGCCCACTACTCTCCAACGTTGGTTTGCATCGGCTTCACGGGTCAATTTTGATAATGCGTTCAGCGCTGAAGTTTGAGCTCGTTTCGCCAATCCAATTTCTAAATAAATAATTGGCAACGCTAAAAACAACATCGTTGCAAACCAAAGTAACCAAAAATCGAGTTGTCGATCAATTTGCAAGCCTAAGCTTGGTGCCAGACCCACAATAATGATAAATGATAAACAAAATGCCATCAGCGGCGATAACCATCGTGACATAGCGGTGTCCTGCATGAGGTATTCCATTAAAAAGTTTTACGCTATTTTGCCTAGCTCAATCATTAAAATCAAAGTCTGGCGTTAAAAAAGTAAGTGTAGATCTTAGCCACTTCAAATTAAATTTTTAATATTGATCCGCGCGAGTAACACGCTTCAAGCTTGGGTCACGGGCTTCTCTGACCAATCGCTCAACGTGAGTTATTGTACGTAATGTTGGCTTACCATCCTGAAATAAAATCATTTCGCCGGGCGTATATGCAAACCAAGCTTCATTATCTGTTAATGGTTCTGTCGTAATTACAGCCACACGATCTTCAGGTGTCGTGACCTGACTAAAATCGACTTCAACATCAATATCAATTAATCGTGCAGGTTGAAATGGATATTCGCGAACAATCCAGTGTAATTTTGTGGTCGCATAACTATACAAAGCCTGTCCATTTGATAAACAAAAATTGAATGTCCCATGCTCTGCTATTGTTGGTGAAATTTCTTCTAATGCATGAAATACATCGTGGACACTTGGCTCTACATAACCAAACTTTTGTACGAGATGTTCTAATAAATAGCAAAATGCAAGCTCACTATCTGTATTACCTACTGGTGTGAACTGTCCCGACAACCTTGGATGAAAATTATGCAGATCACCATTATGCGCGAAAATCCATTGTCTCCCCCACAATTCACGAATAAATGGATGAGAATTTTCTAAAGTAATTTTTCCCTGTGTTGCTTTACGAATATGGGCAATGACATTACGCGATTTAATCGGGTAATTACGAACGAATTCTGCAATTGGAGACTCGACTGCAGATTGGTTATCAACAAATAAGCGACATGCCTTATCCTCAAAGAAAGCGATGCCAAAACCATCTGAGTGATCTGACGTTATTCCAGCGCGCTGAGAAAAACCACGAAAAGAAAACGTAATATCCGTAGGGGTGGCACAATTCATTCCAAGTAGTTGGCACATAATCTTTCATTTTGCTTTAATTATCAGTTTTATTGTGCATCAGCCTTATAGATCTTGCAAATATGAATATAGCAATTGAATATGTTTTATGCTGGATATATGGGACATAAAACGATTATTCTTATCAAACAAAAAAAGCCACCGAAGTGACTTTTTATTATGTGATTATGAATTAGTGCGCCGACTTAGAACGATTGGTAATCAATGTTCCAACACCGTGATCCGTAAAAATTTCCAACAAAGTCGCATGTGGAACACGACCATCCACAATATGCGCGCTCACTACACCCCCTTTCACCGCATCAAGCGCACATCCCACTTTCGGAATCATACCGCCGTAGATCACACCTGTATCTATCAAGCGATCGACTTCTTGTGTTGTTAGTCCAGTGAGTAGGTTTTTATTCTCATCCAATACACCACTGATATTCGTAAGAAGAATTAACTTTTCTGCACCCAAAGCTTCAGCAACTTTACCAGCAACTAAATCTGCATTGATATTGTAAGTATTACCTTCCTCATCAACACCAAGTGGCGCAATCACTGGAATAAAATCACTTTGAGTGAACATTTCCAGAACGTCAGTTTTTACACCGACCACTTCACCCACTAACCCAAGATCAATTTGTTGAACAGATCCATCCTCTTGGGTTTTTTCCATCAACAACTTTTGAGCACGAATTAAGTTACCGTCTTTACCCGTTAATCCAATTGCACGACCACCATGTTGATTGATCAAATTCACAATAGACTTATTTACACTTCCGCCCAACACCATTTCTACAACTTCCATAGTTGCAGGATCAGTTACACGCATTCCATCAATACGGTCTGATTCACGCCCAAGTTGTTTCAAAAATGAATCGACTTGAGGACCACCACCATGAACCACAACCGGATTAAGACCAACTGTTTTCAGAAGCACGATATCACGGGCAAACGAACTTTCTAATGCAGGATCAGTCATTGCATTGCCGCCATATTTCACTACAAGTGTTTTACCTGTAAATCTTTGGATGTATGGCAAAGCTTCTGTCAAAATTTGAGCTTTGTCGATGCCAGTTTGTTGGTGTGGCATTCGCCTCTCCTTCATTCCTACATTAGTGTGCATTCAAAATACTTTGAGCAAGCACAGGATATTTTTCATTTAAAATTTTTACAAAATGCTGGCGAATTTCATAAAGTTTTGATGGACTATCTGCATCAAACCGTACCGTGAAGTATTCACCAGTATTTGATGCTCGCATAATGCCAAATCCGTAGTCAAAATCAAGGCGAATACCATCGATTTTACTCATTTTAGCCCCAGTACTTTTACAATTCTGCTCTATCAAGGCTAGGACGTCTTGCGGATTTGCATCTTGAGTTTCAATATAGGTATCTTCAGTACCAAAGCGATCTGGGAATTGAGCGAGATATTCAGATAGCGTGATATTAAGTTGACTCAATGCCTCCATGACCCGTAATGCTGCATAGATACCATCATCGTAACCAAAACCACGACCATCATTGAAGACATAATGACCCGCATATTCTCCCCCAAAAACAGCTCGACCTTTGGATTGGGAAATATAACGGCGCATGAAACTGCTGCCAGTACGAATCATTTTTGCGATGCCTTGTAATTGTTCAATGGTTTTTGACACCATCGTTGAACATTTTACGTCATAAACAATTTCATGATGTGGATGCTGAGTTAAACACAATGATGCGAATAATGCCAACAAGCGATCAGCAGACACAATGTGAGCATTCTCATCCAGAATGACGGCACGATCACCATCACCATCGAGAGCAATCCCTAAATCCGCCTGATGCAACAAAATTTTTTCTTTTAACTGCGTCAAATGCTTCGCTTGTGAAGGGTCTGGAGGATGATCTGGAAACTCTCCATTTTCACAACAACGTATTGAAATGACTTCGCATCCCATTTTTTGTAGTACTAAATCAGCACAACGCCCAGCGGCACCATGCATACCATCTAATACAACCTTGAGTGGACGCTTTAATTGAATATCCTTGAGCAAAGCATGCTGATAAGCCAAGCAATACTCTGATTTAATCTGATGTGTCAGTTGAGGTGGCGTTGGAAAGTGATCATGTTGAAAATAGAAACCTTCCGCATATTCCCCAACATTTTGAATCATGTCTGGACAAGGCGGTTCGTATTCAATAATCCATTTAATCCCATTATCATGTTTAGGATTATGACTCGCGGTCACCATGATGCCATTTCCATTTTTATGTCGAGCAGCAAAATACATTTGTGGGGTTGAACAACATCCAATGTTTTCGACATTCATCCCTTGGTTTTTGAAGACTGATTCAATAATCCAAGCAAAAGTAGGACCAGTCAATCGAGCATCGTAACCTAGCACAATACTTTTCTGGCCACGTGATTGATACTGAGCAGCGAGCCCATGCGCAATCGCATAAATTGTTCTTGTATCCAATTGACTGACTTTTCCGCGAATATCATAAGCGCGGAAAATTTGTCTTGGAAAAATAAGTGGTTGGGTATTCATTCTTAATTAACACCGTTGACTGCTGAGACAGAACAGCGTGATGAGAGTTGATCCAAATAAATTTTGAATATATTGAGTAATAGAAAATATCGTTATTCTTTATATAACGTGTACCAATTTCAATTTATATAATCTTTGTTAATATTTTGCAACATATAAATAAAAGCCTGATTTTACAGGCTTTTATCCAAAATACTATTGTTTTCCAGTGTGTCCGAATCCACCAGCTCCTCGCTCACTTGCTTTGAATTCGTCAACTAAATCAAATTCAGCTTGTAAAACAGGAACCAATACGTATTGAGCCAATCGCTCACCCGGCTCTAATGTAAATGCATTTTGACTGCGGTTCCAAACTGAAACCATTAATTCACCTTGATAATCTGAATCAATTAGACCGACGAGATTTCCTAATACAATCCCGTGTTTATGACCTAAGCCAGAACGAGGCAAAATCAAACCCGCATAACTTGGGTCTTCGATATAAATTGCCATACCTGTTTTAACTAAAACAGTCTGACCAGGCTCAATAGTGATCGCTTCATCTACACATGCACGTAAATCTAAACCTGCCGATCCTGTTGTTGCATAAGTAGGTAATGGCCATTCTTGACCAAGTCGTTGGTCGAGTACTTTCACTTGAACTTTCATATTCAATCCTGTTTTAAAATGTAATTAACGTTTGAGTAAAGCTTTCAGATTTTGCAGATAATGCTGTGCCTGTAATTTTGGATCGATATTTTCAGCCAATTTCTTTTTTCGACCTAGCCAATCGACTTCATCTTGTGGCAATTCATCCAAGAAGCGACTTGGTGTCATTTGTTTCATCTGACCGCCATTTTTACGCTGTTCTGCAAGCGTCAAAGTCAGACCTTGTTTGGCACGGGTAATACCAACGTACATCAGTCGACGTTCTTCTTCGATGGTATCAGCCACAATTGAATTCTTGTGCGGAAGCAACTCTTCCTCAAGCCCCATAATATAAACGAATGGGAATTCCAGGCCTTTAGAAGCATGCAAAGTCAGTAAGTTTACTTTATCGATATCTTCATCTTCTTGCTGTTGCTCCAACATATCCAGCAACACCATCTTACGAATGACACTTTCGATATTTTTTTCATCGACATCTTCAGCACGATTGATCAAACTTTGAATACTGCTATAAAGCACTTCAATATTGTCAATTTTAGTTTTTTCTTGTGCTGGCGTCGCTGCCGTTTCTTTGATGTAGTCGATATATCCTGCCTCAACCATCATTTGGCGGACTTTAGGCACAGGTTCATCATCATCTAACAGTTCACGCGTAAAACCTTCGATAAAATCAGCAAACTCAGCCAATTGAGATGTCGCCTTCTTCGGTAATACCATACTTAGGCGCTGATCCTTCGCGGCACCTAGTAGAGAAAGATTATTCTCTTGCGCAAATAAACCTAGTTTTTCTAAAGTCACAGGTCCTATGGCGCGTTTAGGTGTGTTGATAATCCGTAAGAAAGCACTGTCATCTTCAGGATTAATAATGAGACGTAGATAGCTCATAATATCCTTGATTTCAGCACGACCAAAGAACGACTGACCACCAGAAAGTTTGTAAGGAATCTGCATCTGACGAAGTTGTGTTTCTAAAACACGTGCTTGGAAGTTTCCACGGTATAACACGGCGTAATCTTTCCAATTTTTGCCATTCATCAATTTATGAGTCAGCAAATCTTTAACAACACGTTCCGCTTCATCATCATCATTACGACAAGTAATAATACGGATCACCTCACCATGTCCTTTATCACTCCACAATTTTTTATCAAAAATATGTGGGTTATTCTCAATCACATGGTTTGCAGCTTTTAAAATACGACTGGTTGAACGATAGTTTTGCTCAAGCTTAATGACTTTTAAATTGGGGAAATCTTCCTTCAATAAGGCCATATTTTCTGGCTTTGCCCCCCGCCAAGCATAAATTGATTGGTCATCATCCCCTACAGCCGTAAATTGTCCCATGACACCAACAAGCAGTTTGACCAAGATATATTGGGCGGTATTGGTATCTTGATATTCATCAACCAATAAATAACGTACACGGTTTTGCCATTTATCACGGACTTCAGCATTTTCTTGAAGAAGGCGTGTCGGCATTACGATTAAATCGTCAAAATCGACCGCATTATAGGCACGTAAATTACGCTCATAAAGTTGATAGAGATGCGCAAATTGAACATCTTCAGCCGTTTCACAAGTCGTATGTGCTTGCTCAGGCAAAATTAGATCGTTTTTCCAATCTGAGATCATCTTCATCGCTTTTGCGATCAGCTCTTTACTTTCTGCACCAGACAAATTATCTCGGTGCATTAAATCCATTAAAATACGCTTACAGTCATCAGCATCTAAAATGGAAAAGTTTGCTTTAAGTGGCGTATGTTTTAATTCTAGTCTTAATAAATTCAAACCAAAGGTGTGAAAGGTAGAAACAGATAAACCCTTTCCATCCTCTTTACCAAGCAATTTACCGACACGCTCTTTCATCTCTCGTGCAGCTTTGTTGGTAAAAGTCATCGCAGTAATACGATGTGCTGGTATACCGCATTTTTTGACTAAATATGCAATTTTCTGTGTGATTACAGAGGTCTTACCTGAGCCTGCCCCAGCAAGTACTAACAAGGGTCCTTGAGTGTATTTCATGGCTTCAAGTTGCTTGTCGTTCAAATGACTGGCTGATGACATATTCTTTCCTCTTTTCCTTCAGCGCTCGATTATAGTCATCTGCTTCGAATATGACTAACGTTAAATTTAATGAAGGTATATTTGAATAAATTTCAGACATAAAAAAACCACCCGAAGGTGGCTTTTTTCAGATCATGTATTATTGAACTGCGTAAACAGCAATCTCTACACGACGGTTTTGTTCTTTACCTGCTGCAGTTGTGTTATCAGCAATTGGGTTTGAAGAACCTAAACCTTGAGCATTAATACGTGCTGTAGAAACACCCTTAGATGCTAAATAGCTAGCGACAGATTGAGCACGTGCTTGTGACAATGGGATGTTAATCGCATCATTACCTGAACTATCAGTATAACCAGTTACAAGGATACCGCTCTTGTTGTCTTCAGTTAAAACTTGTGCAACACGGTTTAAAGTGTCATAGAAGTTTGGCTTGATATTTGATTTATTTGTATCAAACGTGATAGCACCTGGCATTACTAAGTTAATAGAGCCATCTGGATTACGGTTTACATCAATACCTGTACCAGCAGTTGCTTGGCGTAATTTTTTCTCTTTATTGTCGAGATATACGCCTGCAGCACCACCTAATACAGCACCAATCGCTGCTGCACGGTTATTTTGACGGCTAGTGTTCGCATTACCTTTAGAAACACCGTAACCAGCTGCTGCACCAATTAAAGCACCCAATGCAGTTTTGTCATACTCGACGCCACCAATATTGTTACCAGTTGTTTGACAACCAGAAAGTACCATTGCCCCAACCACTGCAGCTGAAATAGCTAATGCACGCATGGGATGACTCCTTTTATATGTTTTTGTATGTGATGAATAATGATTTGTTAGAAACAATTTAACCATTACTATTTTGTTAATAATAAACAGTTTATTAACAATATGTAATCTTTTGTAGCATCTTTCGTTAATGCTTCATCATATTTTATACATAGTTAAGAAAACGGGCTTTGTGATTTGAGCGACTCGATTTATAGTGTTTTAAAAATTTCAATCACATGCAATCACTTTTTAGGACTGTGCAATGGCAGCAGAGAAGCAGAAACAACCTATTTTAAAAAAAATTTCTAAGGGTTTAACCGTAGGTTCTGTGATCACAGGAAGTACATTTTTTCGTGGCCCACCTATTCTTGCATTAGGTTTGACTAAACTCGTAAAAAAATCATCAAAAATCGATGAAACCAATATCAATATCGCCAATGGTTGGATTGGTACGAATAACTGGCTCATTGAAAAAGTTCTCCCTGAGCTTAAATGGCACATCACGATTGATGAAGATCTAGATCTCAATCTACAAGGTCGTTACATCATGACCTGTAATCACCAAAGCTGGGTGGATACAACTGTTACTCAATATTTTGGTCTTAAACGTATGCCGCTCACACGTTTTTTTACGAAATGGGAACTCATTTTTATTCCTTTTGTTGGGCAAGCATTCAAGATCCTTGGTTTTCCTATGATGAAACGTCATACCAAAGCGCAAATCGAAAAAAATCCTGCGCTGAAATATCGTGATATGGAAGAAGCGCGTAAATCGTGTGAACAACTGCTCAGCCAACCTTTTACCTTATTAAATTATTTAGAAGGTACACGCTATACCCCTGAAAAACACGCCCAACAAAAATCTCCGTATAAAAATTTACTTAGGCCCAAAGCAGGTGGTTTAGCACTTGCCCTTAATATTCTAGGAAGTGAAATTGATGCGCTAGTCGATATGACCATTGTCTATCCAGATGGTGTGCCAGGTTATGGAGATTTTTGGTTAGGAGAAGTTTCTCAAATTGCCGTCAATTTAAGAAAAATTGAAATTCCTGCTTGGGTTCATGGCGGCAATTATGAGGATGATGCCGACTATCGCGCTCGTTTCCAAAAATGGGTTGATGAGCTTTGGACAGAAAAAGATCAGTTAATTACACAGTTAAAACAACAGCTTCAAGCTGAATCTGTAAATTAAGCTGTCCTCAGAATGTATTGCATATGACAGATCGCATGACTAATCCTCGAAAAACTTTCCGTCCGCAGCGTCATGACACTTTATTTTGGAAGATGTTCCTGATTTATGACATCTTTATGATGCTCATTATTTTAGTCAATTTGTTTTGTCTATGTGCCAATGCATTTTTAATGAGTAATTTTGGCTCATGGGTATTTGACACGGTTCAATTACCTCAAATTCTGGAGTTTTATAAATCCGAGCTTCACCCATGGGTCATCATTACTGAAAGTTGGTTTATCACATTTTTAATTGTTGAACTCGCTGTAAGATGGCTGATTGCAATCGTCAATAAACATCATCAGCGTTGGTTTTTCTTTCCCTTCATTCATTGGTATGAAATATTAGCCATTATCCCTTACCTTCGCTTTTTACGTTTAATTCGCGTCGGAGTGATTGCCTATAGACTGCATGAGCTAGGCTATAAAGTCATACCTAATAAATGGTTCAGACGTCTTAATTTTTACTATAACGTGATCATGGAAGAGCTCTCTGATCGTGTGGTGATTACTGTCATTGATAGTGTAAAAAAAGAGTTAGACACTAGCTCGACCCATAAAAAAATCATTCATGATCTGGTGAATCACCATCGAGATATGTTTGCCACGACATTAGCGCAAGTCTTACAAGAATCTTTAGCAACCGAATTAAAACTTCAAAAAGATAATATCTCGCAAGGCGTTGGTCACATTGTCATTAAAGCTATTGAAGACACACCAGAACTAACACAGCTCTTAAAGCTGATTCCATTGGTGGGTGGTCGTATAGAACAGCAAATCCACAACATTGGTCAACGATTAGGTGAAAATATTACCGACGGTTTAGTTGAACCTTTTATTTCTGGAACCATTGATAAACCGAATGCGCATTATCAACTCATTGCTGAAAAAATTAGCCAGCTCAATATTGATAATCATGCATTAGAACAACTCGTTGAATCTGTCGTTTATGAAAGTCTTGAGTCTTTAAGAAAACAGGTGGCAGTAAAACAATGGCAAATAGAGTTATCAAAAAACAATCAAGTCAAGGAATGATCATTTCTCTATTAATTTAATATATCCGCTAGAGAATTCTTGAGAATTGAACTAGCATTTGCACAATTAACAATTTTTACTTCGATTATAAAGCGCGAAGCAAGCAAGGAATGAATATGGCAGATATTCGGATTACCGGTAGAATGGTGAATTTTACCCGAATTACCTTTGACACCAATGATCATAATGTTATCCGCCAACAATTAAGTGCCATGATGAGTGAAACCTCTTATGAAGGTGCGCTTGTCATTCTAGACACAACCGTTGAACAAGAACTCATTGGACTCATTCAATTGGTCATCAGTTTAGGGTTACAGCCAATGGCTGTCGTTGATGGTTTAATGGGTGATGAAGCACGTGCGATCCAATTCCCAGTTCTTGCGGCTGATCGTCCTTTGCAGCGCATCAAAGCAACAAAAGAACAAGTGGTAGAAGCCCCAGCAAATACCCCTGAAGCTGAGAAGGCTCCAACACACATAGCTCCTGCAACTACACATAAAACTTCGTATCACGATGAAGTGCTTAGAACAGGACAATGTCTGGTACAAGATCACGGCGATATTATTTTAACTGCTGGAATTAATAGTGGCTCTGAAATCATCGCTTCAGGAAATATACATATTTATGGCTCTGCTCGTGGTAGAGTCATCGCCGGCGCCGGTGGCAATACAGCAGCACGAATTTTCTGTCATGTTTTAGAAGCTGAATTAGTATCTATCGCAGGAACATATTGTGTTGCAGATGATATTCCACCACATATGCTAAAAAAGTCAGTACATATCTATTTAAATGATGCTCAAGAGCTTGTCTTTGAAGCACTCGAATTTTAATGTATAACTAAACATGAGAACCCCTATAGTATTGGGGATAAACATAACAGGAGTGGATTCGGTGGCGAAAATTGTTGTCGTAACATCAGGTAAAGGTGGCGTAGGTAAAACAACTACCAGTGCATCTTTTGCAACAGGTTTAGCCCTTCGTGGCCACAAAACTGTTGTAATCGATTTTGACGTAGGTTTACGTAACCTCGACCTTATCATGGGTTGTGAGCGTCGTGTTGTTTATGATTTTGTGAATGTATTAAATAACGAAGCGAGATTACAACAAGCACTTATTCGCGATAAAGAAATCGAAAATCTATATATTTTACCTGCATCACAAACCCGTGATAAAGATGCGTTGACCGATGAAGGTGTTGCACGTGTTATGGACGAACTTTCTCAAGAGTTCGACTACATCATTTGTGACTCTCCTGCAGGTATTGAACGTGGTGCGATTTTAGCAATGTACCATGCTGATGAAGCAATCATTGTAACGAACCCTGAAATTTCATCTGTCCGAGATTCCGATCGTATTATTGGTATGTTGGACAGTAAAACGAAGAAAGTAGAAAATAACGAAGGTCGTATTCGTAAGCATCTTTGTATCACACGCTTCAACCCTGAACGTGCTGACAAGCAAGAAATGTTAACAGTCGATGATATTTCTAAAGATATCCTTCGCGTGCCAACGCTCGGTGTAATTCCTGAATGTAAAAGCGTGTTACAAGCTTCGAATGAAGGTAAGCCTGTTATTCTTTATACTGAAGAAGCAGCTGGACAAGCTTATGACGATCTTGTTGCACGCTTCCTTGGTGAAGAACGTCCATATCGTCACATCTCTGTGAAGCCGAAAGGCTGGTTAGCACGTTTATTTGGAGCATAAAGATGGCAGGATTCTGGAGTAAACTTTTTAGTAGTGATGACAAACCATCAAGTGCACAAACAGCTAAAGATCGCTTAAAAGTTATCGTGGCATCTGAAAATGGTCTAGGTAAGCGTTTAAGCCAAGATAAAATTGATTTAATGAAAAAAGAAATCATGCAAGTTGTGAATCGTTATGTGCGTGGTGTAGATGAACAGCATATACAAATGTCGGTTCGCTCAGAAGCAAATATCGAAATGCTAGAAATGAATATCAATTTGCCTGAAGAACGTTAATCTGATTTTTGATTAGTCAAGCAAATTGAATCAGGGCAAAATATGAGAGTGGCAGAAATAGGCTATTAGCTATATTCCGCCCACTTGAAGCAGAGCTTCAAGTCTTGCGACTAGACAAAGCAGTGCTTTGCTCATCTAGTCTCATATTTTGCCCTTTTTTATTGATTAAAAATACCAAGGAGATTGTGATGGCATTATCACAGCCAGCCACGTTCAATGAAGAATGGTCAGACGAGCGTGTTTTTGCCTATTTAAATCAGTTACCTCCTGAAGGTGTAAACGCTGATTTTCATGTTCTCTATCATGCTTTTAAACATATGCGTGCTAATGACTATGAGCGTTTACTCACTAAATTTATAGCAGATGGTCGTAATCTTAACGCTCAAAATCCTGAAGGCAAACGTATTCATGATGTGATCGCAGAATTCCCACGCCAAAGTGCAGAATTCCTTGCTGTTTTAGCAAAATTTGCCTAAAAAACAGATAAAAAAGCCTGCTTGAGCAGGCTTTTTTGATTTAAATCTATCTTATACCTGTTAAAAAATAGTTTCGTATTAAGGTTACTTTTACGTTTGGGTGAAACTTAGATTATTTCCATTGCCAACCCAATGCAATAGCACCACCAACATCACCTTGTGAACTTGCGGTTCCAGATGCTTTATAGACAAAGCGATTCGTTTCAGAAACCCCACTAAATCCAATGGCAATACCTTGCTCACCATCCCATGTACCAGCAGCTGCACTGAACATACTTGCACCAGCATAAGTTGGCTGGGGTAATGAAGCGACAGCCAAAGATGCTGCAATAGCTGCTCGAGTGTCACGTCGTTCATCGGCAAAACTCTGTTCTAAAGCATTTACACGTCGACTAGTATACTCATTGGCCTGATTCAATATTTCATTGGTTCGTATATTCGTATATTCCTGTGCATCGCTCAAAACTTTCTGATCTGCTTGACGCATTTGTTTTACATTGACTGCGTCGGTATCCGCTGTACCTGCTGCCACATTAACAATTTGGCGCTGTTGCGTAGAGGAACCCACTGAAACCGTATTGTCCCGATCGGTAGACGAAGCATTTCCTAAAAGAACAGCATTATTTGCGTCAGACGTTATGTTATTCCCAAGAGCTACAGTACTATTTCCTGAAATATTGTTGAAATTACCAACTGAATGCGTATTTTCACCCGTAACCGTATTGTGATTTCCTAAAGCTGTTGCATGTTCACCAGCGACTTGTGATTCAGCCCCAATGACAATACTCTCACGACCCGATGCTACTGATGAACTTCCGATTGCAAGAGCATCTTCACCTGTTGCATTTGGTAATATTGCATTTTCACTAGGATTTGTTCCAACAGATATTGCGACAGTTCCACCACTAGCCAAAGACGTTAGCCACTGTTGTTCGGTGCCATTAAAGCCATTTTGTACAGCAATCTCAAAAGCACTAAATCCTTGATCACCTTTGTCACCTTTTAAGCCTTGAAGTCCTTGATCACCTTTATCGCCCTTGTCGCCTTTTAAGCCTTGAAGTCCTTGATCACCTTGATCTCCCTTATCACCTTTCAATCCTTGAGGACCTTGGTCACCTTTATCTCCTTTGAGTGACGTCAGCCAATCTTGCTCTGTTCCTACAAATCCATTATTCACCGCCACTTGGTAAGCACTATCACCTTGTGGTCCTACACCGCCACTAGGTCCACCGCTTGTACCTGGTATACCTTGATCCCCTTTGTCACCTTTCAATCCTTGTGGACCTTGATCACCTTTATCTCCCTTATCGCCTTTTTCACCTTTTAATGATGTAAGCCAATCTGTTTCAGAGCCCTCAAATCCATTACTCACAGCAACCTCGTACGCACTTGGTCCAGCTGGTCCAGTGGTACCTGTACCTGTTTCACCACCAACACCATTATTTTCGAGTGCAGACACTCGGTCTTTTAACGCTGTAAATTCAATATCAATCCCTCTAATTGTTTGATTTACGTTTTGGTATGTAGAGCCTTGCATTTCAAATGAAAGGGGCATCACACTCCCCTGAAACATAGTCACCCCAGTACCCAGAATTCTTTGTAAACTGGCTGTCAATTGATCAACATTAATAGCATCATGAGTATCTAATCCCCATGCTAAGTTCATGATTCGGCGTTTTAATTGATCACTACCGACTGAAATAACATTCTCTCGATCTGCAACCGATGCACTACCTAAAGCAACAGAGTTGCTCGCATAAACCTGACTCAGCTCACCAATCGCGACTGACTCTCTTACGGATGTATAATTTGGTCCTGGTCGAATAATAATAGAACCACCGACAGCCACATTAGTGTGACCTTGCACATTACTGTTGGAGGCAAATATATGAGAACTCGTCGCACCAACCTCATTAAATCCACCAAAAATCATCGAGCCATTAGTGTTGACGTCGTGAATATTATTCATACCAACAACAACAGATTTTACAGACGAGTTTAAATTTGAAATACCTATAGAGATACCCCCTTCAGCAGTATTTGAACTACCGATCGCAATACTCCCTTCCCCCTTAACCACTTGATTATTACCAATGGCAATATTACTTGTATGATGCGTTGTGTTTTGATTTCCAATGACCACATTATTTTGCGTTGTCGTTACAGCGTTTGGTGTCACCGTATTATTCAAACCAAAAACAGTATGATTCATCCCAATATTGACGTTATTGCTTTGTCCCATAACCACACTGTTCGGTGCAACCACTGAGTTATTTTCACCACAGATGAAAGATGTAGTGTCTGAATTCGTCGCTGTGCCTGTTGAACCCTCACATTCATCAGCTTGCACCTGACTCGTCATTGCGGTTAATGCCCCAATTAAAATCAGATAACCTGTCGTTATTCCAATATTTTTTAAAGATTGTGTAAAACGTGTACGTCCAAGTTCCCCTGTTACGACTAATTTTCCATTACGATTACGGATAACTCGGTATATATGGTTCATGTAATTCCCCTTAGTTTTTGACATGGTCATGTCACTTGCAGGTTTTCCATAGTTTGCAAGAAAGACCTTTTATAATGAGGAAAATCAAACCATAAAGCTGATAATCTAGAAGCCCCCCTTTAAGGGGGGATGAAAAAAATATTTTTGTGAAAAAATGATTAATATTTACTTTTTTATCTCAATTTTTTTAAAAAAATCTATAATTTGAATTTGTTATAATCAAAACAGTTCAATCGAAGATGAATTCAATAAGTTTTCGTAAAAGTGATCGAACAAGGCTCGGCACCCTCCATCGCCTGAGAAATCTTTGCTGTACTCAACTTCCGCTCCTTACCATTGCGCCCAGTATTTTTGACTATTTGAATTTTTTGATTCCACATGATGCCTACGGTATGGCACTGACCTATCCAAATGGTGAACCTTATATACTGTATTACAAAAATCTTAACCCTCGGTCGATGAGGTATGTGCAAGAAAATACTGAATTATTCTTAAACTTAAAAACCGAAAGCCATATCCGCTGGCTCAACTGCCCTATGTTACCCAAAGTCGGAAATCTTTTACGCCCAGATGATCCGTATTTTCATAGCTTAACCTACCAGATGATTGTGCGCCAAAGCGGTCTTCACCATACACTAGATTTAAGATTAGAACGCAATCATATTCCTGCAGGAGGTATTACCCTCTATAGGCGTATGTCACACCCCTTCCAATTACAAGATCATCGTTTATTAGAACAAGCTGGTGTCTATATCGAATATGCGCTTAACAATCAAATGGAGGATGGCGACGATGTAATTGAATCAGATCAAGCCTTGTTAATCGTGAATTCTCAAAATGATTTAGTCATGATGACTGATGCTGCAAAGGATTTACTGAATCTCTTCCCGATACATTATGAATTTTGGGAACCATATAAAGCGTTGCCAAAATCATGCTATCAAGTCATCAATGAGCTTAAATATGGGCAACAAATCCCCAAGCTTAGTTTGACCATTCCTAATGGAATATTAACCCTTCGTGCTGAATGGTTAAGTAGTCAAAATACAACCGATACAAATATCGCCTTATACTTAAAGCGCTCATTACCACGCTCCCTCATTATTTTAAAAAAACTAGAAGCACTTGATCTATCCCCCCGAGAATGCCAAGTGGCTTTTTCGTTAATTACAGGCATGAATAAAAGTGAAATTTTACAAAAATTATCCATTAGCCCTGCGGTATTTAAAGATTGTGTCAAGTCAGTTTATCAAAGCTTGAATGTTCACTCTGTGAGTGAACTGATCACATTTGCCAGCCAATGGACTACCCCCAAAAACAACACTTTTTTGAGTTAAATAAAAAAAAGCAACCTATGGTTGCTTTTTCTGAGTCAGTCTTAGTTAAACTAAAATTTCACGTTTACCATTTGCGCCCATTGCACTCACGATACCGTTTTCTTCCATTTGGTCAATAATACGTGCGGCACGATTATAACCCAGACTAAACTTACGCTGTAAAGATGAAGTGGATGCTTTGCGGGTTTCTAAAACAAAAGCAACACATTGATCATAAAGTGCGTCACGGTCAGAAGCACCATCACCATCCTCAAAGCCACGTGATGCTGGCTCTTCATCAAATGGGGTGAGAATTTCATCCACATAGTTTGGTGCACCACGCTCACGCCATGCATCACAAATACGGTTCACTTCGTCATCGGCAATAAATGCACCATGCACACGCTCAGGCTCAATTTTACCTGGTCCTAAGAACAGCATATCACCATGTCCAAGCAAATCTTCTGCACCACCCGCATCCAAAATCGTACGCGAGTCAATTTTAGAGTTTACACGTAGCGCAACACGCGTCGGTATATTCGCCTTAATTAAGCCCGTGATTACATCGACGGATGGACGCTGTGTCGCAAGTAATAAATGAATGCCAGCAGCACGTGATTTTTGAGCTAAACGAGTGATCATTTCTTCCGCTTTCTTACCCACCTGCATGATCATATCTGCGAATTCATCTGCAACAATCACAATCGAAGGCAATGGTGTAAGTCTAGGTGCACGTTCTCCAGCAACTGACTCACTGGCTTTCCAAGTTGGATCAAATAGATCTTCACCATTGGCAATTGCTTCTTCAACTTTACGGTTATAGTCACTCAATTTACGTATTTTTAAGAACGACATCAGCTTATAACGACGCTCCATCTCATTCACACACCAATTTAAAGCACTGACTGCATCTTTCATGTCAGTCACAACAGGCGTGAGTAAATGCGGAATATCGTTATAGTTCGCCAATTCAAGTTGTTTAGGATCAATCAAAATAAGGCGCAATTGATCTGGCGTATATTTTAAAAGCATCGATAGAATCATCGAGTTTACAGCAACAGATTTACCTGAACCTGTGGTACCCGCAACCAACATATGTGGTGCCTTGCCCAACTCAGTAATGACTGGGTTACCAGAAATGTCTTTACCCATGGCCATGGATAAGATTCCATCTGGATCCTTAAATTTTGGAATTTGTACCAATTCAATCAGGCGCACCATCTCACGTGTACTATTCGGAACTTCAATGCCAATGTAAGGTTTTCCAGGGATCACCTCAACAACACGTACTGATGCCATCGACATTGATCGTGCTAAGTCACGAGAAATATTAGTTACTTTCGAGGCTTTCACACCAGGCGCAAGATCCAATTCAAATCTGGTCACGACAGGACCCGGTTGAGCTTCAATCACTTTCGCTTTGACATTAAACTCTTGTAATTTAATTTCTAACAGTTCTGATAATCTTGATAATTGCTCTGCAGTGAAGTTTACTTTTTTGTTTGGGTCTACTTCATCAAGTAAATCCAAACCAGGAAGTGGTGATAAATCTTTACGGCGCTTTGCAACTTGCATTGCACGAGACATTGGACGACCGGCAGCATCTGTTAATGGCGCATCGAAATCAAACTCATCCTCTTCAACTTCGGGCTTACCTACCGTTTCTTGCCAAGCTTCTCTAAAAGCATCCTTATCTGAAGATATACGTTGTTTTTCCTCATCACTCACTTTAGCAACAGGAATTAATGATCCCTCTTGCTCAACCATATTTTGTGGTGATGGAGCAATAATACCTTGCTCTGATTCATATTCAGCGACTGTATCTGACTTAGGTGAAGTCATAAATTTAATATTTGGCGTTACCAAATTTGGACGCTTGACCTCTGGATTAGACAAAGCTTCTGCTTCATCCGCAAGTGATGCAAGACCATCAAGCTCAGAAGCTAACAGATCTGCTTTAGTGATCGCTTCCGCCGCTGCGCTCGATTGACTTGCGTATACAGCACTTGCACCAATAGCTGAGGTATTTTGGATTAGGGATGCTGTATTTTGATCATCAGCAGATTGACCTGAAGGATTTGTTTGATGATGAAAAGGAGTATGAATATCTTTGGCGTGCTGTCCTTGTGGAACAACTTCAAGCAATTCATCAAAGATTTGATCATCATTCCAGTCCAAAGCAGTATCTTGAACAATTGAGCGCTGCTCTACTCGAACGTTTTTACTTAAATCATTAATTTCTGAAGTACGTTGATCAAGCTGATCCTCCTCTGCTGCGCGCAAAAGCTCATCAATTTCTCTTTTATGATCTTCATCGCTATGCAAGGCTTTCCAAACTTCACCCGTTGGAACAATACGTTGACTCTCACGTTCTAACTCATGCGCTTTCGCGATGGTACGCTCGAGCTCTGCCTCATCATCTTCATCAAAACGATGATTTTGTTGAGACTCTTGGAAACGCATATCTTCAAATAGTTTTTCAGCAGTACGTTCATGACGCGCTTGTAATTGATCTATTTCTTCTAAATGACTGACATCATTGAGCTCAGCTTGATGAGGGACTGGAGCTGAATCTTTTACAGGAGGTTCAATTTCTTTTTTCGCTTTTGGCTGAGTCGTCAAATCATAAGCTGATTCAGTCTCAGGTACATTTTTATAGAATAAATCTTGCAAATAAGCGGGTGTCGCCTTCAAAGTAGACCATGTCTTGTTCCACTGAATACCAAAAGCCAGTGTGATTAGAACGATGCTAAGTACGATCAGAAAAAAAACGGCGCCATAAATCGTCAAAAGCTGTTTTAAACTCTCACCCAATTCGTAACCAATGATTCCACCTGAAGCGTTAGCAAGCGTATCTGCAGGCACTGACCAAAGTAAATAAAACAAACTCGCGACGGTAAGTAGAATGAAAAATTGAGCAGCAAAACGAAATGGACGACTCAAAAAACTTCTTGGCCACCACACTTGAATCGCTTCAATGAATAAATAAATTGGGATCAGTAAACTTGCCCAGCCCAGAAATCCAAATAAGAGATCTGCAATCCAAGCACCTGCGACACCACTTGCATTTGAAACTTGTTGAGTATCACTCGAAATATGCATCCAACCCGGATCAAATGGCGTATAAGTCACTGTTGCTAAAAACAGATAAATACCAAATGATATTAAGAAGAATGTTAAAACTAAGCGCTGTGCATATACACTCGACACCGCAGTCATATACTGTCCTGTAAACGATTATTCATTAATGTTCTAATGTTGAAATGGAACAATTTCTTCATTATAGAAAACTTACTATTATGCACCTGTTCATTAAAAAAAGGTGCAGCTTTCTAAGGTTTCCTTGTTAACACTTTTAACTATATAGCTCAATTCGATTTAGTTGATCAATATAATCCACATTCATTCCACACAACTGTGGTGAAGTTTCACGTATAATTTTCAGTAAATCGATATATCAAATTAAAAGGATGCTTATACATGAGCGCTCGTCACTCAAGATTGATTATTTTAGGTTCTGGTCCTGCAGGTTATAGCGCAGCTGTATATGCTGCACGAGCAAATTTAAAACCAACTTTGATCGCTGGTATGCAATTGGGTGGTCAGCTCACCACAACTACAGAAGTTGATAACTGGCCAGGTGATCCTGAAGGCTTAACAGGTCCTGCTTTAATGGAGCGTATGCAAGCTCACGCAGAACGTTTTGGTACTGAATTGGTTTACGATCACATTAACGAAGTTGACTTAAATGTACGTCCATTCGTTTTAAAAGGTGATATGGAAGAATACACGTGTGATGCTTTGATCATTGCAACAGGCGCTACGGCTCAATACTTAGGATTAGAATCCGAAGCTGCTTATATGGGTCAAGGTGTGAGTGCGTGTGCAACTTGTGATGGTTTCTTCTATAAAAATCAAAAAGTCATGGTTGTCGGTGGTGGTAACACTGCGGTTGAAGAAGCGCTTTATTTATCAAACATTGCTTCACATGTAACACTTGTACATCGTCGCGATAAATTACGTTCTGAAAAAATCCTTCAAGATCATCTTTTTGCAAAAGAGAAAGAAGGCAAAATCAGCATCATCTGGAACCATGAAGTTGAAGAAGTACTTGGTAACCCTCAAGATGGCGTTACTAGTGTTCGTTTGAAATCTACAACTGATACTACAACACAAAACGTTGAAGTGACTGGATTGTTCGTCGCTATAGGTCACAAACCTAATACTGCAATGTTTGAAGGTCAGCTTGAACTACGTGATGGTTATATCCAAGTTCAAAGTGGTACACGTGGTAATGCAACTGCGACTTCTGTTGAAGGCGTATTTGCTGCAGGTGATGTTGCAGACAATATCTACCGCCAAGCAATTACATCAGCAGGTTCAGGTTGTATGGCTGCTTTAGACGCTGAGAAATATTTAGACAACTAATATTTATTTAAAAACCCAAAAAACCACCTTCGGGTGGTTTTTTTATTCTTTCAACTTGGCATAATCATTTTAAACATTTTTATCTTCGGTTTTTCATTATTATTTTTAGAACTTAATCCCTATGCTCCCTCCTTCTGAATTTATTTTCCCTAATCCAATTGAATCCGATCCCGAAGGTCAAGGACTAATCTGTATAGGTGCTGACCTCTCCCCTTCTACATTATTTGAAGCTTATACACATGGTTTATTTCCTTGGTTTTCCGAAGGTGAGCCGATCTGCTGGTGGAGTCCAGAACCTCGCTGCATTATCTACCCTTCGTCATACCATCCAAGTAAATCACTCATTCGTAACATGAAAAAACATGATTATACGATTACCATTAACCGTGATTTTGAACATGTGATACGTTCTTGCTCATTACCACGAAGTTATGCCAATGAAACATGGATTAATGAAGATATCATTCAGGGTTACTGTTCATTATTTGAGTCAGGCTATGCATATAGTGTCGAAGTACGCAGAGAAAATTCGATTGTCGGCGGGCTGTATGGTGTCTCTATAGGTCAGGGTATTTTTGGTGAATCCATGTTTAGTCGAGAGACTGATGTTTCAAAAATGGCTTTTTATACCCTCATGTTGATCAGCCTTGAAAACCAGGCACCCTGGGTTGACTGTCAATTGGTGAATGATCATCTCATGAGCTTAGGTGCATGCACAATTTCTCGCCAAGACTACCTTAATTCGTTACAAGATGTGATAAAACAACCTCAGATTGATTGGCAAAAGTATAAAGACGGTGTATTTTCAAGTAAAACAATAGCATTTGATCAACAACTCATGGATTGAGAAATAGGAGGGACAACATGAATTCTTATCAACCCCAGTCCCTATTAAATGAATTGCAGTATTACATTACACCACCGCATGACTGCAGTTATCTTCCCGAGAAATCAGCACGGATGGTCTTTTTAGATCCTGCTCATAAAATCGACGTTGTAACTTTATCAGAATTGTCTCGTGTAGGATTTCGAAGAAGCGGAGATTTTGTCTATCGACCTGAATGTCATTTGTGTCGACAATGCCTTTCATGTCGTGTACCTGTTTATGATTTTAAAATGAACAGTCAACAAAAGAAAGCTTGGAAACGTAATCAAGACTTAGAAGTTAGAATAACCCAAACTCAAGATGCTACTGATTTACACTATCAACTCTATGAACGTTACATCAATGAGCGTCATTCAGATGGAGATATGTTCCCCCCTAGCTATGATCAATTCGAGAAGTTTTTGATTCACAGTTGTAGCAATAGTTTCTTTATAGAACTTTGGAAAGATAATCGACTCATTTGTGTCTCAACCTGCGATGTATTAGATGATGGAGTATCCGCCGTCTATACATTTTTTGATCCAGATGAATCCAAACGTTCTTTAGGTGTTTTTGCAGTCCTTAAGCAAATTGAATATGTAAAGCAGCACAATCAAGAGTTTGTATATTTAGGATATTGGGTACCCCATTCATTCAAAATGAACTATAAGTCCCAATATGCGCCTTTTGAATTATTACTGGATGGTCAATGGCGACGTGTTAATAAAATGCTCAGCAACGAAGAAATCGATCAATTAGGTCATATGCTGATGACGACACTTCCCTCTGAATGGAATAACTTTATTGTAAAGTAGGGTATTGAATTTTGTCACTTGAATAAATCTGCAAAATTATCACTGCATGCCTTTACCATAATGATGGCATGCTCTTTTCCACCATCTAATGTTGGATAATAGTTTTTACGCATATCAATTTGATGAAATCCGGATTTCTCATATAGTGCAATCGCAGCCTTATTACTTTCTCGGACCTCTAAAAAGATTTGTACGGGATCATTATTGAGTTGAGCCATTGAAGCTTCAAGCAATTGATATCCCAACCCTTTTCCACGCATTTTCGGATGAACTGCCATCAACAGCAAATTTGCTTCATCCAATACAGGCTGTAAAATACAGAAACCAACAACACGATTCTGGTATTCAATCACTGTGGATTGATATGAATCAACCGCTTCTGAAAATTGTTTTTTTGTCCAAGGATGCGTCTGCCCCAAACTTTCAATTTCATATACCACCTCAACATCTGATGTCAGCATCGGTCGAATCATAATCATTACATTGCATTTTTTAAGTTAGTACATTATAGAAAGTTCGAAAATAAATGAAATAAAAAAAGGCAGCTTACGCTGCCCGAATGCACAAAAGTAAATACTTAAAAACCGAGTTTTGCTTTCCATGTTGCCAATAAACCCACGGTATCCAAATCATTCGGATGGAAGCCTGGTTTAAAATAAGCCAACATTTCCTTACCCATACCAGAAATAATGCCTTTAGATGGACTATATCCATAGGTATAAATATCTTTCAAAGATGCAATATTTAACTGTTTATCGTCTTTCAATAAACGCGCTACAAAATAAGTCTGCACCATGAATAGCACAACCATTGCTGCCACTAAAGAAGATGTTCGAGCAAGATAAGATTTGATTCCTTTACCGAACACACCTTCAAATACATCATATGCGACAGCCTTATGCTCATTTTCTTCAATGGCATGCCAAGCCCACATCGTCGCCATTGTTTCATCAGTCATTAATGCTTGAATATGTTCGTTACGCAATAATTCTGAGGCAATGGTTGCTGTAAAATGTTCTAGCGCAGTCGTTCCCATCAGATCGATCATTTCTTGTGAAATACCAAATGGTTTCATAACGGTGCTAGCTGACTTACGAAAAGTTTGAATGACCGTATCTGTGGCTTTTTCAAGTGCAGCAACATCATGACCAAATTTTTGTGCTGATGCATTAAAGCCAGCATGCTCATGTGTATGCATTGCTTCCTGACCAATAAATGCTGAAATCTCTTTTTGGAGATCTTCATTATCTTTAATGGCTGGATGTTGGCGAACTGCACGCACTGAATCGATAAAGAATTTTTCACCTGCAGGAAATAATGCAGATAACGCTGTCATGAAATGAGTTAATCCTGCTGAACCATTCATCCAATATTCTGGTACGTGATCAAAATCAAATTGCATACGACGTACTGGAAATGATGCACCGGCACGATTTGTAATATTTACTTTAGCATTCATTGCTGGACTCCTATTCGGGATCTATCCAAATCTAGTTTTATGATTCTTTTCATTACTTCATCTTAGTGATTTATTATTTTTATGATAAATGCCTTATAGGTCACATCATTATCAGTTAAGGACAGCTTACAACTCTTATTGTCTAACAATTTTATAGATTCCATAAAAAAAACGCCCCAAAGGGGCGTTTCTTTCACACAATCAATACTTATGCAGTTACTTTAGCAACAACACCAGCACCAACTGTACGACCACCTTCACGGATCGCAAAACGTAGACCTGGGTCCATTGCGATTGGG